>CANPZZ010000068.1 GCA_947589125.1 uncultured Lachnospiraceae bacterium | reverse complement strand
CCGGGAAAACCGCATAGATACAGGGAAATGGAGCCGAAAGAAGGCTCCATTTCGCGTTTACAAGTGGCAAACTCGGGTATTATCACAATAAAGGCTTTCTGTCAACAATTTTCTCGACTGTTTTCGGCCTTAAAAATTTTCGGTATGTTCCGGAAATGTAAAAGTTCCAGTCGCCCCTGCAGACGGTTCTTCATGCGGTCTTCCAGACTCAGCCCGCGCCCGCGCATCTACAATGCGGCGATCGCCTCCCTCACGTTCCGCACGCCGATCAGCCGGATCTTCCCATCGAAAGCTACCTGGTTCATCTTATCCAGACAGATCTGCGGCAGGATGCAGCACTCAAAGCCCAGCTTCACCGCCTCGCGGACCCGCTGGTCGGCCATGGACACGGCCCGCACCTCGCCGGAGAGGCCCACTTCTCCGAAGACAATGGTCTTCTCATCCACCGGCCTGTCCTTCAGGCTGGACACCAGAGCCATGACGATGGCCAGATCCAGAGCCGGCTCGTTCATCTTCATGCCGCCGGCAATATTTACATAGGCGTCGTAGCGCCCCATCTCAAAGCGGCAGCGCTTCTCCAGAACCGCCATCAGAAGATTCACCCGGTTGGCGTCGGTTCCCGCCGCCGTGCGTCGGGGGATTCCCAGATTCGACTGGGTAACCAGCGCCTGCACTTCCAGAAGAATCGGTCTCGTACCCTCCATCGCGCAGGCCACTACGGCCCCGGAAGCGCCTTCCGGACGGCCGTCCAGCATGAACTCGGAGGGATTCTCCACTTCCACGAGCCCCTGCTCACGCATCTCGAAGACGCCGATCTCGTTGGTGGAACCGAAGCGGTTCTTGACGCCGCGTAGGATCCGATAGGAAGCATGCCGGTCCCCCTCGAAATACAGCACCGTATCCACCATGTGCTCCAATACCCTTGGACCGGCCACCACGCCTTCCTTCGTCACATGACCCACGATGAAAATGGTAATGCCTATGCCCTTGGCGATCTGCATCAGCAGATTCGTGGATTCCCGCACCTGGCTGACGCTTCCGGGAGCAGATGCCACTTCTTCCCGATACATGGTCTGGATCGAATCGATGATAACCACGTCCGGCTTCGTCTCCAGGATCGTCTCCTGAATGCTGTCCAGACTGGTCTCGCAGAGAAATAAAAGCTCTCCGGTGACCGCGCCGATCCGGTTTGCGCGGAGCTTGATCTGCTTTAACGATTCCTCGCCGGATATATAGAGAACTTTGTTTCCGCCCGCCGCCAGATTCCGGCATACCTGCAGAAGCAGTGTGGATTTGCCGATACCGGGATCTCCGCCCACCAGAACCAGCGAACCGGCTACCACGCCGCCGCCAAGCACCCGGTCCAGCTCCGCGTAGCCGGTGGAGGTGCGGTCCTTCTCCTCCACCGAGATCTCCTCCAGCTTCGCGGGAACCGCCTTCGCAAGAGGTCGGATCTTCGCCGCGGCGGCCGCCGGCCCTTCTTTTTTCGCCGTCGGTTCCTCCACAAACGTATTCCAGGCCTTACAGGCCGGGCACTGCCCCATCCATTTGGCCGATTCAAAACCACATTCCCCGCAGAAAAACGCGGTGGCCTTCGCTTTCGCCATTGATACCTCCCTTTTCACGCTGTCTGCTGCCATGCGGCATTTCTGCCAGACGACAGGACACACTAATTCGAGCAGAGCTTCAACTATGCTTTGATCGTATGAAAATATGAATAAACCGGCACCGAGGTTCTATCCGCTCGAGAATACAATCAAAATTTCACTGTCTCTCTGTTCGCGCAGAAAATAAAGACAGGGCGTCACAACCGGATAAGACCCATCCGCGACGCCCTGCTCTCACCGAAACCAATCACCGCTTCATGATCCGAACCTGAGATGGAATCCCCTCGCTCAGCTCCACGGAAAAACTCAGCTTGCCGCTCATATTGGTCCTCATGCCGCCCACGGCGAAATCATCCACGAAGACCTCATATTCCATATCTTCCTCCAATTGTACCGTGATCTGAACGTCCTTGTCGCCGCTTACCGTGAATTCCATGCTGACATCGTCAACAGTCAGATGCTCCACCCGCGTTCCGGGCACGGACTCGTAGACGAACATTCCGTTCCTCTCCAGCTTCGTGATCTCATAATAGGTCTTCACCTTATAGAGATCGCCGCTGCTCTCGAAATCCTCCACCTTCGCCTTCGTATCAAGCTTATACTCGCCAAAGCTGATACTTCCGTCCGCCTCTGTACGGATCAGTTCCTGTGCTGCCATATTCTCCCCTTTCTGCCGCCGCATTCTTTAAAAACGGTCTGTCTGCACCGCGGCGGCTTGTTTAATTTCCATGCGTGCAGAGCTCCAGTGACGTTCTGCACGTATTTCCATACATACGAATACCGGTAATGTTCTGATTGTATTTCCATGCAGGCAGCGCGCCGGTGACGCTCTGCTTGTATTATACAGAATATTCCCGAAAATGACCAGTGAATTCTGCAATGATCACGCCTGCCCCTGCAGCTGTCCTTCCCGCGCCGCGAATTCCAGTCCGTCCGGGCCGCCGTCGATCTCCACCCGGTCGCCTTCCTTCACGATACCGTCCAGGATCTTCTCCGCCAGCTGGTCCTCCACCTGGCTCTGCAGGGTTCTTCTTAACGGCCTCGCGCCGAATTTCTCATCATATCCCTTGTCGATCAGATACGCCTTGCCGCTGTCCGTCACGGAAAGCTCGATGCCCATCTGCTGCTTCGTCCGTTTATTGATGGTCTTAAGCATGATATCCACGATCTCTTTCATGTTCTCCCGGCTCAGCGGATGGAAGACAATGATCTCGTCCACACGGTTGATGAACTCCGGCTTGAAGATCCGTTTTACCTCCTCCATGACCCGGTCCTTCATGAATTTGTATTTCTCCGCGTCGTCGTCCACGGATGTGAAACCAAGACGCTTCGGGGAAATGATATTCTCCGCGCCGGCGTTGCTGGTCATAATCAGTATCGTATTCTTGAAATCGATCTTCCGCCCCTGGGCGTCAGTGATATGGCCGTCGTCCAGCACCTGCAGAAGAATATTAAATACATCCGGATGAGCCTTCTCGATCTCGTCGAACAGGATCACGCTGTAGGGATTGCGGCGCACCTTCTCGCTGAGCTGACCGCCTTCGTCGTAACCTACGTAACCTGGCGGCGAACCGATCATCTTAGAGACGCTATGTTTCTCCATATATTCCGACATATCCACCCGGATCAGGGCGTTCTCCGTGCCGAACATGGCTTCCGCCAGCGCCTTGCAAAGCTCCGTCTTGCCTACGCCCGTAGGACCCAGGAACAGGAAGGAACCGATCGGCCTCTTGGGATCCTTTAACCCCACGCGGCCCCTGCGGATCGCCTTGGAGACGGCTGATACCGCCTCCTCCTGGCCTACCACGCGTTCATGGAGAATGGATTCCAGCTTCTTAAGGCGTTCTGATTCTTCTTCCTCCAGCTTGCGCACCGGGATCTTGGTCCAGCCGGACACCACATCGGCAATCTCTCCTTCGCCCACCACCAATTTCCGGGTGGTCTTCTCCTTCTGCCAGCGGTCGCGGACCTTCTCGATGCGCTCCCGCTTCTTCTGCTGCTTCTTCTTGATCTCGCCTGCCTTCTCGTAATTCTCCGAGGAAATGGCCTGCTCCTTCTGCTTCTCCAGAATCTCGATATCCTTCTCCAGCGTCTTGATCTCCTCCGGCTCCACAAACACGGTCAGACGCAGCTTCGAGGACGCCTCGTCGATCAGGTCAATCGCCTTGTCCGGCAGGAACCGGTCGTTGATATAGCGGGCAGACAAGCGCACCGCGGCACGCAGCGCCTCGTCAGTGATCGTCACCTTGTGGTGTTCCTCGTAGCGGCCGCGCAGTCCCTTCAGGATCTCATAGGCCTCGTCCTCGGAGGGTTCCTCCACGGTCACCGGCTGGAAACGGCGCTCCAAAGCAGCATCCTTCTCGATATACTTGCGGTATTCTTCGATCGTGGTCGCGCCGATCAGCTGGATCTCTCCGCGCGCCAGAGACGGCTTCAAGATATTCGAGGCGTCGATCGCCCCTTCCGCGCCGCCGGCGCCGATGATCGTATGGATCTCATCAATAAAAAGCAGCACTTCACCGTCTTCCATAACCTCAGCCAGCACCTTCTTGATCCGCTCCTCGAACTCGCCGCGGTATTTGGAACCGGCGACCATGCCGGACAGATCCAGCGTCAGCACCCGTTTCTGCAAAATCGTCTCCGGAACATCGCCCTCGGCAATCATCTGGGCCAGTCCTTCCACCACCGCGGTCTTGCCCACGCCGGGCTCTCCGATCAGGCACGGATTGTTCTTCGTGCGGCGGCTCAAGATCTGCACCACCCGCTGGATCTCCCGTTTCCGTCCGATGACCGGATCCAGCTTCCCTTCACGGGCCAGGGCCGTCAGATCACGGCTGAAACTGTCAAGAGTCGGCGTATTGGTCCTTCCGCGGGAAGCCGCGGACGAACGCGCCCCCTGCGTATCCTCCCGGCCGGCAGCCGCGTCCTCCCCCATGGCGCCCATCAGATCCACATAGATCCTCTGGATGCTGATACCCATGGTATTCAGAAGCCTGGTAGCCACACAGTCATTCTCCCGGATCATGGCGATCAGAATATGTTCCGTACCGATAAGCGAGGCCTTAAACCGCACCGCCTCCCGGTAGCTGCCTTCAAGCACGCGTCTGGCGCTGGGCGTATAGGTATTCTGGCCCGCCAGTCCCACGGACTGGTTCCCATTGATCAGGTGGCTGATCAGTTCGATCACCCGATCCTCCCGCACGCCGCATTCCTCCAGAACCCGGGCCGCCAATCCGGTTCCCTCCTGCAGAAGGCCCAGAAGCAGATGCTCTGTTCCCACATAGTTATGGCCCAGTTCCTCTGCTGCCCCCACCGCCAGTTCAATGGCGTTGCGGGCCTTCTCCGTAAAACGGTCTATCATAAAAATGTATTCCTCCTCAAAGTTATTATATCATTCTCCTCCGAATGTACCGGATGTCATACCAGTTCCGGCAGCTGCTCCCGCAGATATTCCGCCCGGGCCACATCCAACTCCTCCTTGTCGAGGGGTCTCCTGGACCGGCTCTGCAGCCCTGCCGTCTGGATACCCAGGATCAGCTGGTAAATATCACAGGATTCCTTAAACCGGACCAGTCCGTCGGTACACCCGGCCATCAGCTGGGACAGATAGGTCATGGCCTCCTTCATGCTGATCCTCCTGGCGTAGCGGAGCACGCCGTAGGACTTATAGACCTCATCCTCGCGGATCAGCCGGTGGTTCTTATTGGCCATATCCCGAACCTGGTTCTCCTGGTCATCGAACTGAACCGCCACACGTCCCACCAGGTCCACGATCTCCTGCTCGGTAAGCCCCATCGTCTTCTGGTTGGAGACCTCATAAAAGGCGCCGTAATTCTCCCGTCCCTCCCCGTACAAACCGCGGATGGACACGCCGAAACGCCCCATATCGGTGATCAGGGAAGGGAATTTCTTGCCCAAGGCAAGACTTGGAAGATGGACAATGGCCGCAGCCTTCATGCCGGTCCCCACATTGGTCGGATACGATGTCAGATATCCGTACTTCTGATCGTAGGCGTACGGAAATCTGGCATTGACAAAATCATCCAGCTGGCTGGCGTCCTTCCACGCCTCTCCCAGATGAAATCCCGGCTTCGTTACCTGGATCCGGATATGATCCGCCCCGTTAAATACCAGGCTCACATCCTCGTCATCCGACAAATACATGGACATAGGCGCCTGTTTCTTAAGAATCGTACGGTTGATGACCCGCCGCTCCTTCAGAAGACGCCGGCCCAGCTCCCCGATCTCTGACAGATCCACAAGATCATACCGCATATTCAGCTGTCCGTCAATATCCTTCAATCCTCCGCACAGCCTTCCGACCATTTCCTTCGCCTGCTCATCCGTGAGCCTGGCAGGAAACACATACTCATTCCAATTGCGCGACAGCCGGACCTTGCTGTAAATGATATTCCTGCAGTTATCCATTCTGCTGCGCACCTCCCTTCAGCGCGCGGATCTGATCCCTGCAGAGGGCTGCCGTCTCATATTCTTCCCTCCGAAGGGCATCCTTAAGTTTCCGGTCCAGAGCGGCGATCTGCTCCTCAACCGAAGCCGAACCGCCGTCTCCCGCCGCACCCGGCACATCCCCGGCCGCGCCGGATCCGGCTCCGCCAGCCTCCGGATGAACCGTGTCTTCTCCGCCGGTATTCTGATATACAGGCTTCTTGCCCCTGTGACTGTCGCTGCCCTGAAGCTGCTTGATATTATCGTGGATCAGGACGTCGAATACGCTGTAGCAGTCGGCGCACCCGAAGCAGCTGTTCTTTACGAATTCACTGTACGTCATCCCGCAGGTAGGACAGACGATCTGCTGGTATTTGTCCTGCTTCTGCGCCGGTGTCTCACCGCCTAAGAGAGCCGAAAGTAATTCAGCCAAGGGAAACTCCCCGTCAAATATCGCCGAATACGGTCCAAAATCCAGATCCCTGGCGCACTGGGAACAGAAATGATGCTCCGTCTTCACGCCATTGACCACTTCCGTGTACTGTACATTCGCTTCACGGATCTTGCAAATCTCACACAACATGTCAGATCCTCCACTTTTATTCCCCTGATTCTTCCCAGTTGGCGAAGGCGTCATAAACCTCATCCACCAGCCTGTGTACATCCTCCCTCTCGATCCCGCGGCAGACCGCCTTGGCCATCGCCACGGCGATCTCTTCCTTCATCTCTTTAAGCACCTGCTTTCGATCCGCCTCCAGAGCCACAACGGCTCCCTTCCTGCGGTCCAGCTTCACGAAACCTTCCTCCCGAAGGACGGTGTAGGCTTTGTTCACCGTATGCATATTAATGCTGACATATTCCGCCAGCTGGCGTACCGAGGGAAGGGAATCCCCTTCGCGGATCCGTCCCGTGGCGATGCCGAAGATGATCTGGTTGCGAAGCTGCATATAGAGGGCCTCGTCGCTGTTAAAATCCACTCTCAAAACCATGTCTTCACCATCTTTCGTTATAACTGTTATAGCAATTATATAACAATTTTGCAGATCCGTCAAGATGGAAAGGGCTGTCAAACAGATTGACAGCCCTTCGTCGGTCTTATTCTCACAAATTTCAGTCAATGTCGATGATCTGGAAATCATCGTCGCCGCCCTGCGGCTTCGGCGGAACCGGTCCCCGGTCATCCTGGGATTTCACCGCACCGGAAAACTCCTCATCGCCTGCAAGAGGCCCACGAACCACATAATTCTGATCCTCAGAAGCCGTGTTTCTCACCGTCTGCGCGGTTCCGGCGGGTCTCTGTCCGCCGGGCTGTCCCGAAGGACGCCGGACTCCGTCCCGACCCTGTCCTGCCGCTGCGGATCCCGCATTTCCTGACTGCCCTGCAGGACGCTGTGCCGGCTGCTGCGGCCGCTGCCCCTGCGGAATCGCAGGCCGTCCCTGCGGCTGTCCCTGGGTCGTTATCTGACGTCTCTGGGCCTGACTCTCGCGGATCTGGCGCTCAGCGCGGAATGCCTCTTCCTTCTCTGCCGCCTCTTCCTCTTCTTCGAGTCCTCGCATATATCTCTCTTCCCGCGACAGCCTGCGGCGCTCCGCGTCCGCAGCTCCGCCCTGTCCCTGACGGTTGGATCTGTGACGCTCCGGATAATTGCCTCCGTCCTGCCGCTGCTTCTCATAAAAATCATCCTTGCCGCCTCTGGTGGCCACAAGCGCGATGATCACGATCAGCAGGATCACAGCCAGCACGATCAGACCGATAATGATATAGAATCTCATGTTATAATCATTTAACAGAGAATTATAATTGTCGACCAGGGCCGCGTACTCCGCGTCGCCCTCCGCGTCTACCAGAGGATCGCGGAAATATCTCTGGATCGTCTTCTCTGACAGATCATAACGGTAGAAATCTGTCTCTCCATTTTCATTCGTCGCATAGAAAATGCAGTACCTGGGCGTATCCGTATCTCCGTTCCAGATCCAGCCCTGTACGTCATGTCCGTCAATGCTGACCTGCGCCTGCAAAAATCCATCCGGAATCGGAACATCTTCTGTAACCGGATATACCGTAATGCTTCTCTCCGGCGTACGAAGGATAACCCCTTCCTCTTCCGGTGCGCTGGCTTCCTCACCGCCCGCAGAACCCTCGACCTTTGTAACCGTGATCGTATAAGTCTTCACCGTCTGTCCGTCCTGGGCAGTTACCGTACAGACCACCGTGTTCTCGCCGATCTGCAGCTCTTCATTGCCGCTTACGGACACGCTGGCTCCGGAATCCACTGCAGGCGCGTCTACTACGAGGGATTCCACATCCTCGCCGACCGTAACCGTATACTCCAGCACATCCTTCTCGAACGCCGGATTCAAAATTCCCGGAGAAACCTGAAGTCCTGCCAGATCCGCATTCGTGGAATCGCTTTCGGCCGCCGCGATCGTGATAGCGGAACTTCCTTCCCTCTCAATATTTACGATCTGACTGTCGCTGTCGTAAACCTCCTGATCCGTGATCGTGATACTGGTGCTGCCGGGACGCAGCGCGCGGAACGTCAGTACAAATGTCAGTTCTGTAGCGCTCGTGCTGTTGCTGCTTCCGGTCACCTTCAGGGTTCCGGCGCCGCCGCTTGCTCCCTCACCGCTTACGAATTCCAACATGGAAGCGTCATAGGACAAAGTTACATCTGCCCTGCCGATGGTCTCCTCACCGGTAGACGTAACCTTCATGTTGACACTCACCGTCTCACCGATGGTTGTAGATGGGTCTGAAAATGCGATCCTGCCCGCCAGCGTCTGAAACGATGTTCCAAGCGTCAAAACGGCGATCAGCACAGCTTCTGTCAGAACCCTTTTCATGCCTCTGTTCATTCTGAGTTATCCCCTTTCTTAGATTATGGAACTATCGTTACGTTGCTTCCGCCGGGGCCATAGCCGCCGGAGGAAGTTCCTGAACTTACACTGCCGGGTCCGTCGCTGCTGACAGGCTCAGAGCTATTTCCTCCCGGTCCGGACACGGAGCCGGGCGAAAGCGGACTGCTTCCAGAGGAAACCGGTCCTGACGGCCCTCCTCCCGGAGAGGATGTGCTGCCTGACGATCCGCTGTTCTGGGAAGATGTACCTCCGGGTCCGAGCGGTCCTCCGCTGCTGCCTGATCCGATGGAGCTGTTATAGGACGGGCCATTCTGCTGCTTCACCACCCGGATCACGTATTCCCTCACGTCTCCGTTCTGGGCTTTCACCGAGATCCTGATCTCATTATTGCCGCTTTGCAGGGAAACAATGCCTGTTCCGGTTATAATCGCGCTGTTTGAATAAGCAGACGCGATGACATTTACCTCCGTCACAGAGGAATTCACGATCAGATCATAGGTAGCCGTATCCCTGTTAAATGTAGGCGTGATCGCAAATCCGTCTACCGCCAGACCGGAAAGCTTATTGTTCGGACTTCCGTCAATGGTCGGCTTTGCGCAGGCTGTATCCGGCATATTCAGATAGACCGGGATCTTAAATTCCAGCTTCGACGTCTGCTTCAGCTGCGTACTGTATGCTTCGGAAAGCTTGGCGCCCTCGGAAGCCGCTCCCTGAATATTGGTCATATACTGGTGTTTATAAAGATTATCACCCTGCACATTAAACTTCTTCAGGTAGAACGTATCCTGCCCTACTTTCACATAATTCGTACTATAATAGAGAGCGCCGCCCTCGATCGACTTATCAACGCTGTTCCACGGTCTTCCGTAACTGCCCGACTGGGACGCGTACCACAGCCCGCGGGTAGTGGCTTCCATATCACCGGAACGATACGCCTCAATGTTAAAGAAATTATAATAGCCCGCGTATCCGGAAACCGTGCCGGATATGGAACTGCTGGTTCCCTGGGTTCCCTGCTCCTGGATGATCATCGCCGCCAGCACATACGGATTCACGCCCGACTGGGCGCCGGCATTCATAATAATACTCACATAATCAGCCGTAGGTGCCGCAGAACCGCCCGCAGAAGCAGGCCCTGACGAGGAACCGGCCACAGGACCGCTTACAGGTCCCATCGGTCCGTTTGCACCAGGCGAAATGCTGCCGGGCCCAGTGCTGCCGGGCCCAGTGCTGCTGACCGGCCCGGTCACTGACCCGGGTGAACGCGTCATAAGCAGATGGCTGTTATCGGCCGCCAGCCTGATGCCGCCCAGAATCCGCGAGCCGCCGCTGCCGCCCACGGAAGCCACGGAACCAGGAGCCTGAGTACTTACTTCCGAACCGCCGGATGAATTACCGCTGCTGACCGGCGCCTGTGTGCTTACTTCTGTGTTGCCGGACGTCGTACCATTACC
Organism: uncultured Lachnospiraceae bacterium; assembly: GCA_947589125.1. Taxonomy (GTDB): domain Bacteria; phylum Bacillota; class Clostridia; order Lachnospirales; family Lachnospiraceae; genus UBA3402. The sequence continues at coordinate 2,342 of CANPZZ010000068.1, read as the reverse complement.
TCCTGACGGCGCCTGCGTACTTACTCCCGCGTTACCAGTCGACGTACCATTGCTGCCCGATGGCGCCTGCGTGCTTACTCCCGTATTGCCAGCCGACGTACCATTGCTGCCAGATGGTGCCTGCGTGCTTACTCCCGTATTGCCAGCCGACGTATCATTCTGCGCGGCCGGGCCCTGCGTACTCACTCCCGAACCACCGCCGGCCGACGTACCGTTGTTCTGCGCGGCCGGGCCCTGCGTACTCACTCCCGAACCGCCACCGGCTGACGTACCGTTGTTCTGCGCGGCCGGGCCCTGCGTACTCACTCCCGAACCGCCGCCGGTTGACGTACCGCTGCTTCCCGGGCCCTGTGTGCTGGCTCCGGTATTATCTCCTCCCGAAGCCACAGGTCCGTTGCCGCCCGGGCCATTCTGGCTGCCGGCAGAGGTGCCGTATCCGCCGCTGACCGCCGTCTCGCCGGCCAGGAACGTCCCTTCCACCATGGACTGGAGCCCCTCTGTCGTATGCGCCGACGCATCATAGCTATGTAACAAAAACTGAAATACATACTTATCATCCAGGAAATTCCTGGGATCCATATAATAAGCGATCAGCGACGACGATGCCGCCACATAAGAACCGCTGTCAAAGGACGGCCATGTGCTGGTCTCCCAGTTATAGGCGCCGTCCGCCGTGGACTTCCAGGAGGAAATACTTCCGTTATAGACCAGATTCCGTCCTACCAGGCTCTCATTCGTGATCACCGTGTTCCAGTCCAGATTCGTATGCTGGGCCGTGAACACCCAGTTGGGATACATGGCGTGAAGCTGTCTGAGTCCTGTCTTATAACTCTCCGGAAACCTCTGCGCCGTCAGATACGCCTCAAAATCCGAATCATTCGAATAAGTTACAGGAAAACGAATATAATCAGCTCTGGCATAACCGATCCTCTCTGCGCCTGTACTGCCGCTGAAACGGATCTGGTACCAGACATTCCCATCGCTTCCGGTGGTTTCTCCCAGAACAGCCACCGCCATTCCGTTCGTCAGCTTATCGACCACGGAAAATCCGGTTCCCGCGCCGCTTCTTACATTCAGCGTCGTCGCGTTAACAACAGCCGCTCTTTCCACATCCGCGTAGCTTACGATTCCCGGAAAGACTCCATGTCCTGTTATGCTGCTTATCGCTACGACCAGGGACAGCGCAATCGCTGCTCCCCGTCGGATCATGCTCTTTTTCATCAGTTGCTCTCCCATGTATCCGGTTTACTTTTCATGCTCTTATATTTCCAGCATTCGGGCGCTACCACTATATATTGACAAATTCCCACATAATACTACATTATCCATTATAAGGACAAACCATGCCTTATGTCAACAGTATATCGAAAACTTCAAATATTTGCAAAAATATGTAAATAAAAATTAAAAAAATAGCCCGCGCGGGAAGTTTCTTCCCTGACTCGGACTATTATCCTTTTGACCGCATACAGAAAGGGCGCCGGTGACGCCCTTTCTGTATCTTAATATTTCTCAATTACACCGGATAAGCCTTGCTCTCCTTGTCGGCTACCGTCTGGTCCACCTTAGTCTGCTGGGCCTCGCGGTACTGGAAGAACTCCTTGGCTACGGCCGGGAACAGGGCGTAGGACAGAACATCCTCATCCTGCTGCTTCCACTGCGCGCATTCCTTCTCGAACTGCGGCAGCTGCGGCGGGATCAGGTCTGCCGGACGGCAGGTGATCGGCGTCGCGTCGCCGATGATCTTCTTCTGGACTTCCGGATTGAACGGCTTGACCGTCTGGCCGAACTCGCCCATCATGATCTTCTTGGACTCCTTCGGAACCAGTTTGTAGCGCTCGCCGGCGATCACGTTCATAACGGCCTGCGTGCCTACGATCTGAGAGGACGGCGTTACCAGAGGCGGCTCGCCGAAATCCTTGCGGACTCTCGGGATCTCCTCCAGAACCTCGCGGTACTTGTCTTCCTTGCCCGCTTCCTTCAGCTGGCTCACCAGGTTGGACAGCATGCCGCCCGGCACCTGATAGCGCAGGGTCTGGATGTTGACGCCCAGAACCTTCGGATTCAGAAGGCCGCTCTTAAGGGCCTGCTCGCGGATCGGCGCGAAGTAGTCGGCGATCTCCGCCAGCTGCTCCTGATTCAGGCCGGTGTCATACGGCGTGCCGCGGAAGGTCTCCACCATGACCTCAGTAGCCGGCTGGCTGGTACCAAGGGCCAGAGGCGACATGGCGGTGTCAATGATATCACAGCCCGCTTCCACTGCCTTAAGGTAGGTCATGGAAGCGACGCCGGATGTATAGTGGGTATGCAGATCGACCGGCAGCGTGGTGGACTCCTTCAGG
>CANPZZ010000067.1 GCA_947589125.1 uncultured Lachnospiraceae bacterium | reverse complement strand
TTGGAGCCGCCGAAGCGGGGCGTGTAGATTTTCTTCAGATTCGTTACCTGTAAGATCGTCATTGAAAATGATTCCTCCTGTCATGTGGATTTTGACAGTCCGGGCGGCGTCCGTTTGCATGCTGTATCGGTTGAGGGGTCTGCGCCATTCCCCGGCCAGGAAGCTATGCCTAAAACTCCTACAGGGAAGCCAGCCGGGCACACCGCTCGAACTTTCGTACAGCCCGGCAGGCGTATCTTCCGGCTGGTCCGTTTCTCTTGGCGCACAGACCGGTACGGAAAAGGGGAAATTGCGGCCCGTGCGGCCCGGAGGCGGCGGCAGACGCGCAGCCGGACTGTACGATACACATTATAGGATTTCTGAAAATGGATCTCCATAGAACCGGCTTACAGTTTGACCGGATAGACTTACATTATTGTAAGAAATAAAACCATTCACTCCGGCCGGACATTCTTCTGGGACAAGTCGATAAAAATCGCGGTTCCATTTCCGGGCTCCGACTGCGCGGAAATGGAATGACCCAGATTCTCGCAGATCCGGCGGCAGAGATAAAGGCCGAGGCCGCTGGCCTTCTTGTCAGTGCGGCCGTTATAACCTGTGTAACCTTTTTCAAATATTCGCGGCAGGTCTTCCGGAGCGATCCCGATTCCGCTGTCGCGGATGCAGAGAGTCTTCGGAGTTTCCAGAAAGATCTCGATTCCGCCGGTTCTCGTGTATTTCAGAGAGTTGGAAAGAATCTGCTCCACGACGAAGCAGAGCCATTTCTCATCGGTGACGACCGAAATCTCCGCAGGCGTGTAAGTAAGCCGCAGGTTACGGCGTATGAACTGGGGAGCGAATTTCCGGACCGCCTGACGGATGATCTCGTCCAGATCGCAGGGCCGGAATACATAGTCTGTGGAGTCGGAATCCAGGCGCAGGAACGCCATGACCATTTCCACATACTGCTCGATGCGCTGCAGATCTTCGCCGACCAGGCGGGCGAAATCGCTGTCCTCATTCTGCATATTCAGGCGGATCGACGCGATCGGCGTCTTGATCTGATGGGCCCAGACCGTATAGTAGTCGATCATATCGTCATAGCGCTGATTCAGAAGCGCCGTCTGCCGTTCCAGTTCTCCGGCCAGCAGACGGAGAAGTTCCTGATAATCGGCCTCCGCCTGATTGTCCGCGGCCGGGAACGGCCCCGAAGCCCCGTCGGTCCGCCGGTCCGGGCGCCAGCCGGACGCCTCCTGCGCACGAACCGCCTCCGTAATAGTTTCAAGCGATTCCTGCAGCCGCCCAAACTGCAGATGTCTGTGCCAGATGCGGCGGCTGTCGTACCAGAACGCCGCAAGTCCCAGCGCCCCGCAGAGCAGCGCCGGATAGAGAACCGCTCCCAGCGGCAGATGATACAGCGCGAATACGACCGCGAAGATCACGCAGAAAACCGCATAGAGAATCATATCGCGGCAATGATACCGCAGATACCGCAGATAGAATCTGACGGACTGAGCGATCCGGCGCTGACGCGGCGTTCCGTCCGCTGACGCCACGGTTCCTGGATTATTATGACTGCCATCGTCGCGATCCCGCGAAATTTCTGACTGACGCCTGTTGTCCATCGTATGCCTCTTCATTCTTTCTCATCCCACAATATATCCCACGCCAAATTTCGTCCCGATGAAATCCGCAAGCCCCGCCGCGTCCAGCTTCTTCCGGAGCCGGTTCACATTGACAGTCAGCGTGTTCTCGTCCACATAGCTGTCAGTCTGCCAGAGACGTTCCATCAGCTTCTCCCGGCTGACCACCTTTCCTTTGGATTCCATCAGAGACAGCAGGATCCGGTATTCATTCTTCGAGAGTTCCACCTTCTGATCCTGATAATACAGCGTCTGGTCTCCGGTATTTAACACCGCTCCCCGATGCTCCAGGATCGGCGCGCTGCCGCCGAAATCATAGGTCCGGCGCAGCAGCGCCTGGATCTTCGCCATCAGCACCGCCTGATCGAAGGGTTTGGCGATAAAATCGTCGCCGCCCATGTTCATGGCCATAACGATATTCATATTGTCCGACGCCGACGAGATGAAAATGATCGGCACCTTCGAGACCGCGCGGATCTTCTCACACCAGTAGTAGCCATTGTAAAACGGCAGGGCGATATCCAGAAGCACCAGCTGCGGATCATACTCCGCGAATTCCGCCATCACCTCCGCGAAATCCCCGGCGCATTTCGCCTCAAGCCCCCACCGAACCGCCTGCCGGGCGATCGCCTCGGCGATGCCCCAGTCGTCCTCTACGATCAGGATCCTGTACATTCGTATTCTCCTCTGTCTTATGCTAATTCAGCCCTGCCGAACGGATCCGGCAGGGCTGTCATTTCATTGATTCGCAGAACACAACGCTTATAAAATGCCTTCTGCAATACACTATCCATTCCTATTCTGACCGGTTATTCTACTTCCACCAGTTCATACTCCCTGCTGCCGATCCCCAGCGCCGCGGCGGCCTCGATCGTATGGACGCCGTGACGGCTCTCGATGCGCTCCAGAAGATGGCCCTGGCCCGGATCATCCTTCGCCGCGTAGACCAGATCCAGGCAGGCCTGGTCGATGGCCACCGGATCAAGGCTTACCAGAATGCCGATATCCTTCATGCACGGATCCTCAGCCACGTCGCAGCAGTCGCAGTCTACGGACAGATTCTTCATCACATTCACATAAGCCATATGATCGCCGAAATACTTCACCACGCTGGAAGCGGCGTCCGCCATGGACTCCAGGAAGGAATCATGGTCGGCGGTCCAGATCTGATCCGGATCCCCCGCGCCATGGATCCACGCCTTGCCGTAAGAAGAAGCCACGCCGATGGAAAGCTGCTTTAACGCTCCGCCGAAGCCGCCCATAGGATGTCCCTTAAAATGGGACAGCACCAGCATGGAATCATATTTTGCCAGATCTTTTCCTACGTAGTTTTTCTGGATCCGCCTGCCGTTCGGGATATCCAGTACCATATCGGGTCCTTCCGCGTCCATCAGATCCACATCAAAATAGTCGCTCCATCCGTGCTCCTTAATCGTCTTCAGATGACGCTTCGTGGTATCGCGGGAACCCTCGTAAGCCGTGTTGCACTCTACGATCGTTCCTCCCACAGCGTCCACCACCGGCTTCCAGAAATCAGGACGCAGGAAATTCTGATTGCCCTTCTCTCCGGAATGTACCTTGATGGCCACTTTGCCCGGAAGTTCTTTGCCGAGAAGCCGGTACATCTCCAGCACCTTCTCCGGTGTGATCGTTCTTGAAAAATAGACCTTTGCGCTCATGTAACATACCTCCTTATTAATCAGAGCCCCAGCCGCCGCAGAATTCCTTCCAGATCCACACCAGGATGCGTCACATAGATGCGGCAGATCTGTTCCGCCAGGTCATAGCTTAAGCCGGTCCGTCTGGCGATCTCCGCAATCGGACGGCCGCGGTTCATTTCTTTTATAACCAAAGGAATCAATTCCTGAACATTCGCCGGGATCTTCATCCCATCCTCTTCCGGTCCGGCGCCGGACGGACTGTCGCCGGCACGGCCGGGGATCCCAGAATCCTGCCGGACCGCTGTACTGCCGCTGACCTCCGTCCAGATACCTCCGGCTGAGGCCGCGCTTCTGCGCGCCGTTACGCGGCGAGCTGCTATTCCGCCCTTACGGGACAGATCCACCCGCTCTGTCTGACAGCTTCCATCCGCTCCGATCGCCAGCACTGCCATGGTGACCGGCTGGATAAATCTTCCCGGCCCGCAGCTTCCGGGATTCAGCCACAACTGTCCGCCCGCAGGTTCCTCCTCATACCGATGGGAATGGCCGTAAAGCACTACATCCGCTCCGCTCACATCCTGTGCGATCATTTTCCGGTTATGGATCATGAAAAACGTCAGACCTCCGAGCCTGACCGTCAGCGTCTCCGGAATCTGCTCCGCCCACTCCCCGTCGTTATTCCCGCGCACCGCGTAAACCGGGGCGATCCGCCCCAACTGATCCAGGATCTCCTGCCGGTCGATATCGCCGCCGTGGAGAATCGCGTCGCAGCCTTTCAGCGTCTCCGTCACCTCCGGACGAAGAAGCCCGTGCGTATCCGATATGATTCCGATCCGGTATCCTGCTGCCATATTCCCGCCACCTTATTCTCCTGTTCCAAACGCCGCCCGGGCAGCTGGTTCTGCTGCCTGCGATACAGCAACAGCCGGCTCTACTGCCTGCGATACGGCGGTCGGCCCTGCCGCCTGTGATACAGCGGCAACCAGCTCCGCTTCCTGCGATACGGCAGCGGCCGCACCTGTCATTTATGATACGGCGTCCCCGCCAGGATCTGATAACTCCGATAAACCTGCTCCAGCAGGATCACCCGCATAAGCTGATGCGGAAACGTCATTGGCGAGAAGCTGAGAAGCCAGTCCGCCCGCGCAAGCACTTCGTCCGCCAGGCCCAGGGAACCGCCGATGATAAATATGATCTGACTGCGGCCATCCACTCCCAGCTTCCCGATCCGCGCCGCCAGTTCCTCGGAACTTACCATCTGGCCTTTGATCGCCAGCGCCACCACATAGGCTCCCGCCTTCACATGGGCCAGAATCCGTTCCCCTTCCCTGGCCTTGATCTGGCGCATCTGTGCGGGACTGGCTTCCTCCGGCGTCTTCTCATCCGCCACCTGGATGATCTCCAGCTTACAGTAACGGTTCAGCCGCTTCGAATATTCCCCGATGGCGTCCTCCAGATACTTCTCTTTGATCTTCCCGACGGCTATGACTGTAATCTTCAACTTCTCTCCTCGTCTTCCGCTTCCGATTTAGCCCTGCGCCCGAAAATAATATCCCACGCCCCACTTCGTATGTACAAACTGCGGCGCGCTGGGGCTGGGCTCGATCTTCTCACGAAGCCGCCGCACATGGACGTCCACGGTACGCACGTCCCCGGAATCCAGGGCTTTATTGCCCCAGACATAACCAAGAAGCGATTCCCGGCTGTAGACTTTATTTGGATTGCAGACCAGAAGCTCCAAAAGGTCGAACTCCTTGGCCGTCAGATTGATCTCCTTCTCCCCCACGAACACGCGGCGGCTGTCCCGGTCCAGGGTCAGCGTCCCGGCCGTCACCACACGGCGCTCCGGCTCTTTCGCCTGACGGGTATTCCTGGCACTGCGCCGGAGAATCGCCTTGATGCGGGCCTTTACCTCCAGAATGTTGAACGGCTTCGTCACATAGTCGTCCGCGCCGTACTCCAGTCCCAGGATCTTATCCATATCGCCGCCCTTGGCGGTCAGCATAATGATCGGAGTCTCGGAAAACTCCCGGATCGCCTGACACACCTCATAGCCGTCCGCCTTCGGAAGCATCACGTCCAGAAGGATCACATCGTACTCCTTCTCTTTGGCCATATTTATCGCTTCCTCGCCGTCATATGCACAGTCCACTTCCATGCCGTCCTGCTCCAGGCTGAAGCGGATCCCTTTCACGATCAGTTTCTCATCGTCTACAACCAGAACCTTCGCCATCTTGCACCTCTCTATTTTATACGGTTATATCATCCTTGATCTTCTCAAACGCCGCATTCTTAATACCGGGTACCTTCATGATATCCTCTATGGATCTGAAAGGACCGTTGGAATCGCGATAGGAAATGATATCCTCCGCCTTCGCCGCTCCGATTCCCTTCAGCGTCATCAGCGCCGCCATATCCGCGGTATTGATGTTCACTTTACTGCTGCCGGGCTCCGATGACGCTTCACCGGTCCCCGTAAACACGCCATAGCCGCCTGTATACGCTCCCGCAGTTCCGGCCGCTGAGTTTCCGGACGTAACTCCCGCGTCCGCCATTCCCGAAAGGCTCCCGCCATCCGCTCCGGCGTTTCCCGCCGCGGCGGCTTCCAGTTCTTCTTCCGACGGAACTACGATCTTCATCCCGTCCGCGATCTCCTGCGCCAGATTCAGGTACGAAGACGCCGCTTCGTCTGTAAATCCTCCGGCCAGCTCCACAGCTTCGAAGATCCGGCCTCCGGCTTTCAGCTCATAAACACCGGGATTTAGGACCTCCCCGCAGACATGCACAAAGCAGGAAGTCCCCGTCGCTGATTCGCCGGACAGTTCATTCTCCCCTGCGGACAGGCCACTCCCGCCCCACGCGGTATCCTCTGCCCCAATCGAAGCTTCTAAACTATTCTCCCGCGGCACAGTGTCCTCCGCCGTATCCGCCCAATCTGACAGTGCGCTCCCGGCGTCATCGGCTGTTGTCTTCTCTTCTTCATGTATCAATATCTGATCCCCGGACGCGTCTCCGCCCCCGGATATACCGCCGCAGCTGTAACATACGCCTGCAGCCAGCACGCATATGACAGTCATGGCACATTTCACAGAACTTTTCTTCATGGTACTCCTCCTTTACTGAAAAGGAGCACCACCTTCCGTCTGCAATACTATTCTACCTAAATCATCCGGTAAATACAAGCGGAATTTCTCTTAAAAATGTCTTAATTGCCGCTCAGAATACATATCGCGTACGCACTGCCCCTTTCGAAGACAATCGCCTGAATAACAACTGCTGTCAGTACTGAAAAATCGCGATCCCTGCGATAGCCACCAGCGCTCCGAGAACCTTCTTCCACTCAAAGCCGGCCTTCTCCATACCGAACAGACCAAACACTTCGATCAGATAGGCCACAATGATCTGCGCCACCACGATCAGAAGCGCCGACCGGGCCGGCCCCAGACTCCCCACGCTTTTGATCACCGTGTAAGTGATAAACGCGCCGATGACGCCGCCGGTCAGCATATACCAGGGCTGCACCTGCATAAGGCCGCTCACCTGCTGCCGTCCCGTAAACATCCACAAAACGATGCAGGTCAGAAACGCCGTCAGCTGCACCCAGCCCGCCGAGACCCAGATACTGGTCTGTTCCGTCACCTGCGTATTAAAAACTCCCTGTATGCTCATCAGCGCCCCCGAAAGAAGCGCGATCAGAATTCCCCACATATGCAATCTCCTCCTTATAAGTTCTATCGGCAAGCAAAATATGACCGCCGGTTCTGTCCGCCGCAGCAGCTCCTTTTCCGGTTCAGACAGTGCTGAACAGGTATTTTTGATGCGCAGCACCACAGCCGGAAAATCACGCTGTCATATAGAATAGAGTGTCCCAAATTAAAAATCATATGTATCCCTTTTCCAGCAGCTTTCACTTTGATGTCCGAACAGTGGTCCGAACCGTTTCATATATCCTTGAAATCTGCGCTTGACATTTCCTTCTCTCCGCGCTATACTTCCTTTCGTAACGGAAATGCGGCCCACCGCCGCATTTCAAATCAAACATAACAGACATGCTAGGGGAGCCAACAAGGCTGAGAGCGGCGCAAGCCGGACCCTCATTACTTGAACCGGATAATGCCGGCGGAAGGAAGCAGAACATACTTTCCTCTGCATGGCGGGTCCTGCACCTGCCATCAACGTAGAATCCGTAGTCCCCTCCTGTGCATGCAAAGGAGGTATTTTTATGTCTATTGTTACACCCGACGGCGGTCTTACGACCCTCGGCTACGCCCTGTGCGGCATCTGCGCGGTGATTCTCGTCATCGCCGCAGGATTTCTTCACGAGAAATCCGCTCCTGAGAAAAAGATGAGCGCGAAGCAGCTTGCCTTCTGCGCGGCCGCCATGGCGCTGTCTTTCGTCACGTCCTTCATCAAGGTCTTCTCCCTGCCCTACGGCGGGTCGGTGACGCTGTTCTCGATGCTCTTCATCTGCCTGATCGGCTACTGGTACGGCATCGGAACCGGAATCATGACAGGCCTTGCCTACGGAATCCTTCAGTTCCTTCAGGAACCGTACGTGCTGTCACTGTTCCAGGTCTGCTGCGACTACGTCCTGGCATTCGCAGGCCTCGGTCTGGCCGGCGCGTTCATGAAGTCCAAGAACGGCCTGGTGAAAGGCTACATCCTGGGCATCCTGGTCCGCGGCGCGTTCCACACCCTGGGCGGCTACTTGTACTGGATGGACTACATGCCGGAGAATTTCCCGCAGTCCCTTTCCGCCCTGTACCCGATCATCTATAACTACTCCTACATCCTGGCCGAGGGCATCATCACCGTGATCGTGATCTCGCTCCCGCCGGTGGCGAAGGCTTTGGCGACAGTTAAGAAGATGGCGACGGAATAAGTAAGACAGAAAGATAAGCTATATTGCAAAGAGGCTGCTGCAACGCCGGATTACATTTTAACCGGTGTTTGCAGCAGCCTCTGGCTGTTCGAAATAATACTACGCCAATGTCACGGAAATACCCTTATGATCAAACAGACCCTTATCTATATTCCACTCTTCTATCTGCATATCCATTCCCTTAATAAAACTCTCCGAGACAGCGATATGGTCAACGCACTCCGACGCCGTTTCCGTAAGAAGCCGTATATGGTTCTCAGAAAATGTTTGTCTTAGCGCATCTCGCCCATAATTTGTGAAATAATAATTGTCTGAGAAACTGGTATTATAATCACCGGCTATGCAGACGGGCCTGCCCGTTGATGCCAGACGCGCGAAATCTTCTGTTTGCCTTTGAACGTCTTCCTTAAAAGAATCTCGTCGGTTCCCATGGACTCCCATGATCGATCCGTAAACAAGGAGATCGCCAAACTCTGTCTTCAATTCAACACATAAAGCCGTATACCTGTCGTAGGTCTGATAGTTCCCGCAGCATTCATAGTTCGTGAAGACGGATACACGGTTTTCCGTCTGCCTGTAACATTCCGGATCGATCTCTGTCAGTTTGGGAGTCTGAAAACAATAACGGTAACCTGGATTTATCCTCTCATCTGTTTCCGTAAGTACCAGAATATCTGCATTAATCTGCCTGCAGGCAGACAGTATCTCGTGAAGTGCCCCTTTATGTACCAGCCGTTCTTCATTCCATGTAGCGATTCTCATTGTTCTCCCCAATATCTGTCAGCTTTTTCTCATTTCGGGTATTATAACAAACAATACAAGCAGTTACAACTTATTTTTGAAATGGCTTCCAATACATCTCTTCACCTGATTCAGCCTTCTTAAAGAAATTTCAATAACCGCACCAATTCAGGTAGCTTTTGTGACGGTCTACTCCAAAAAGATGTGCGGTTCACCTATATGTACGATTTCCGGGTAAGATACGACTTCCGTGGTAAACACCCGCTCCGCATAGCTAGCTTTAGACGGCATCAGACAGTTTGTTGTAAAAAGAACTGGTGCAGGGAGATTTGCAAATTCTCTCTGCCGGTTTTGCCGCGCCGTACCAAAGTTGTCCTTAAGATGGCTATATTTTTGAGTTCAGAATAGGCATGGACAGACAACATCTCAACGTGGGTATAGATATTGATTGCCTTATTCTTCGTCTGCTCCAGAAGCTGTTTCATATTATAGAGATCGTGTCTGGAGATAATGATGAAGGGGCCTATTTCAATTGTCAGCGGCACCTCGGTCGGCACAGGTGTATCATGGCAGATTTTATGCAACCCAATCGTATCCAGTCATCGCTTGATCAACGATATGATCAAACACAAGTGAACTCTTTCTTGAGAAAATTTCTCTGTCATAACTTTCCGGTAAGAACTCATTCAAGATATAGACAATCTCTCTCTTCACTCGTTCCTTAGGTTGCGGATCATTTTGCCATCCAACAATGAAAAGTTCATTGCGTTTTTTCGCAAGCGTATTGTACAGTTCTTTAGCTGCCAGCTTTACACGCTTTTCTTCATCAGCAGTAAGATGTTCTTTTCTAAGAAGATCAAACAATTCCAATTCTGCTTCCGTCAATTCTTCCTTAATATGACGTTCTTCTTCTGCACGAAGTTCTTCCATCAACCTCAGAAGCTTCTCATAAAAATCATCGTTTTGAGAGCCGCCAGCATTGTACTCATCAATGATGTTTCTGAAACGCTCGGCAAACTTTGTGCGGGTAGTATTGCGTCGAAGCATCTTTTGAATCTTCTCCTCAATATGTTTGCGGAGGTTCACAATTTCTAGGTTTTTGTTTTTCAGCTTTTTGAATTGTGCTCTGAGCTCATCAATATCCAGCTTAGACAGATCCAGTTCTTTACCTGCCTCCGTAATAGTGTATTTCCTTGCATCAGGAGCAGTGATAACACTCTGATCCAGAAGTTCGTTGATTCTAGCTTGTGCCGCTTCAATCTTCTCTGGACGAATTTTTCCATCAATAATGCCCTTTAGATAAAGAATCGCATCTTTGTACGCAGGCTCAAAATCCATCTTGAAAATATCCGGTCGCAGTGATTCATACAGCCCATCGACGGTATTAGCCATTACAGCAAATTCATTCTTCACATCGTCATTACCAACAATTGTATTTGCATAGTCCTCAAACAACGATAAGTTCTTAAATGTATCACCATCTTCAACAATCTTACTTAGATCTACGTCATGGCTCATGCAGAACGCCTTGGTCATATCAATCGCTTCACGCAACTGTCCCAGCAGTTTCTCTACATCTTTCACCGGCATTAAACCGCCATCATCAGATGCATAATCAGCCAGGGCACGTTTCAAATACTTGAACACATCCAAATAGTCGATGATTAAACCACATTCTTTGCCGTTATATACACGGTTAGCACGGGCAATAGTCTGCATCAGGGTATGGCCTTTCATCGGTTTGTCCAGATATAGCGTAGAAACGGACGGCGCATCAAATCCGGTAAGCCACATGGCGCATACGAATACCAACTGCAGCGGATGATTCGGATTCTTAAAATTATCTTCAATGTCAAAACCGTTTTCATCTACTTGTTTCATTCGGTCACGGTGTGGCTTGATGGACAATCCCTCTTTTGCGAACTTGGCTTCTTCATCTGCATCTTCACTGATGACAACTGCCATTTCAACTTTGCGCATATAATCCACGATGTCTTTCAGGCGCAGTTTCTCCTCCGCGCCAGAAGCCTTTGAAATCTGCGCGTTCAATTTTTTGATTTCTTCTTTCCAGTAGTAGTTTACCTTGTCATACATTTTTACTGCAGTAAATTTATCTACTGAAATTACCATACCTTTACCACGGAAACCACGGCGTGGAAAGTGATAAACTATATGCTGCGCGATTGCGTCCAAGCGATCGTCACGCTTGATAACTTCCAATTCCTTCGCATAGTGATTTTCCAAGCGGCGCTGCTCTGCATCAGTCAGGTTTTCTTCTTCCAGGATTTCAGCAAAATCAGAATCAAGAAAATCGTTCTGCAACTCCACCTCTGGCACACGCTTCACATAATACAGAGGTACAGTAGCATTATCTTTGATGGATTCTGCAAAATTGTATTCACTGACATAATCGCCGAACCACGCATTGGTCAGTCGTTTTGCACCAAGCAGCGGTGTGCCTGTAAATGCCAGGAACTGTGCATTTGGCAAACCCGTACGCATATTTTCAGCCAAGTCCTTATACTGTGTACGATGTGCTTCATCGACGATAACGATGATGTCATCACGCTCAGACAAAATAGGATATTTCTTGCCCTTGTCATATTTGAACTTATGAATCAGTGTGAACAGGATTGGTTTGTTGGTTTTCAGTTCCTCGCGCAACTGCTTACTGTTTGCAGGTTGTACTTTGTCTTTCTCGGTAATAAACTCGGTACGCAGGAAATTCTTATAAATCTGTGTATCCAGCTCTTCACGGTCAGTGACGATAAGGAAGGTAAAATTGCCAGTACACTTATGTTTGATCTTTCTGGCAAGCATAACCATAGAATAACTTTTACCGCTGCCCTGCGTATGCCAAAACACACCCAGCTTACCCTTCAATTCCTCACGGCGCAGGAAGGCGTTATAGGCATTATTCACACCAAAGAACTGGTGATTCTTTGCAATAACTTTTATCCTGCGACGATCATAAAGAATGAAGTTTTCTATGTAATCCAATAAATTCGCCGGTTTACAAAGGCCGGCAATGAAATACTCCAAGTTCGTACAATTTTCACGGATCGCTTTTCTGTCCGGATTCTCCTTTTCATTCTCAACCTTCAGCCATTCAAAGAAGAACTCATAACCTGCGGCAAAGCTGCCCAGACGAGTTTCCATACCATTGGAAAGAACACATATCTGGTTGTAGTTGAATAAATACGGAATGTCTTTCAGATAGTTCTTCAGATTGATGTCATAGGCATTCTTCACCGGAATATTGCTGTTTTTCAGTTCAATGAAAACCATCGGGAAGCCATTGATGAAAATAATTAAATCCGGTCTACGCCAATGGGTTTCACCCTTAATCCACATCTGAGACGCCACCGTAAATGTATTACTTAAAGCATCATTGTATGCCAGCAAACGAAGAATGTTGGAGGTTTTCTTGCCATTCTTGTTGTATTCTACCGTTATGCCGTTGCGGATCTTCTGATAGTTCTGGTAGTTGGTCAGCATCAGATCACCGGAAACCGGCGTGCGGCACAGCTCATCCACCACTATACGCACCGTTTCAGTCGGAATATCCGAATTGATCCTGCACAGGGTCTCGAACATCACGTCCGGCAGAACAACCTGCTTCTTATCTTTGCGCCCGGTCCCGTCAGGAAGTGTGTCCGGTTCTTCTGTCATACAGTTAAGAACAGTATAATCATGGCATTCGTGCAATGCTTTGATAGCAGCTTGCTCAATCATATCTTCCGTTATGATTTTCGGCATAGAATCACCTCCTTATAACAATTATTAGCCATGAGCAAAACTCCGCATCTTCAGTATTTATGCGGATTTGCGGGGCATGGCAAACTTCTTTATCACTATAA
>CANPZZ010000066.1 GCA_947589125.1 uncultured Lachnospiraceae bacterium | reverse complement strand
TGGAGAAACCGCAGAGCAGCTGCCCCGGCCGCTTGTGTTCGCCCAGATACGCCAGGATATCCCCCGTCCGCTCCAGCGCGATGGACAGTTCGTCGTCTTTCTTCTTCATCTTCTCCGCTGCGATCTGCGCCGGCCGGTAGTCCGCCACCGCCGCCGCCTTGATGATCGCGTCCTGCTGCCCGCTTACCACCGTCACCGCGTCAAACATTTCCCCGGCGCCTGTCACTTCCACCACATTTACAAACCGCGGTTTCTCGATCTGCGTCGGCCCGGTCACCAGCGTCACCTCCGCGCCCCGCCTCGCCGCGACCCGCGCGATGGCGTAACCCATTTTCCCGGAAGAATGATTCGTCAGATACCGCACCGGATCGACAGCCTCCTGGGTCGGCCCCGCCGTCACCAGGATCTTCTTCCCGGCCAGATCTTTTTCGTATGCGATCTCCTGCAGAATATAATCCAGAAGCACCTCCGGCTCCGGCATTTTCCCGGCCCCAGTGTCTCCGCAGGCCAGATAACCTACTGCCGGATCGATCACATGCATGCCATAGGATACACAGGTTTTCAGGTTATCCTGGGTGATCGGATTCTCATACATCTGGGTATTCATGGCCGGAGCGATGTATTTCGGACACTTGCAGGCCAGAAATGTGGTCGTCAGCATGTCGTCCGCCAGTCCGTGAGCCACTTTCGCGATCACATTGGCGGTCGCCGGCGCCAGCATGAAAATATCCGCCCGCTTCGCCAGCGCCACATGCTCCACACTGTACTGGAAATTCCGGTCGAAGGTATCCACCAGGCATTTATTCCCGGTCAGCGTCTCGAATGTCACCGGTGTGATGAACTGCGCAGCATTTTCCGTCATGATCACCTGCACGTCCGCGTGCAGCTTCTTAAGCGCGCTGGCCAGCGACGCGATCTTGTAGGCCGCGATGCTTCCGCTGACGCCAAGCACAACCGTCTTTCCCTGCAGCATATCCATTTCCTCCACAAAATTATTACTACCTATGCAAACCTGCTCTCCGCTTCTCTGAATGTCAATTCCGATCCGCCGCACCGCATATCCAACAACGGCACATTCAGCATCGGCCTCATCCGGCAAAGATCACTTACATTTTCTGAGAGCCTATCCGCAAATCTCCATAAAGTATACCACTGTCAAATTTGGTTGTAAACCAAATTTCCAGTGGCAAATCAGAAGTATCTGTGATAAACTGTGTAAAAGATTGCTGTACGCATTCCACGGCGCTTCGCGCCCGGCCTTTAGAAAACTAAGCAGCATCGGAACGGAGACAGAACATGATCCTCACCATAGACATGGGCAACACCAACATCGTCGTCGGCGGCATCGACGACACAAAGACTTATTTCGTAGAGCGCGTCACCACCAACCACGCCAAGACAGACATGGAATACGCCATCAATATCAAGAGCATTCTGGAACTGCACGGCGTCGCCCCCGCGGATATCGAGGGCTCGATCCTCTCCTCCGTAGTTCCGCCGCTGAACGCCACGATCCTCTCCGCCGTGGAGAAGATCTGCGGCTTTACGCCCATGCTGGTCGGTTCCGGCATGAAGACCGGTCTCAATATCCTGATGGACAACCCGAAGACAGTCGGCAGCGACCTGATCGTGGACGCTGTGGCGGCCGCCCAGTCATTTCCGAGTCCGATCATCATCATCGACATGGGCACCGCCACCACGATGTCCGTGGTCAACGGGTCCGGCTGCTACATCGGCGGCGTCATCCTGCCCGGCCCCAAGGTCTCCCTGGATTCCCTAAGCGGCAAGACGGCTCAGCTCCCCTACATCAGCCTGGACACCCCCGGCAAGGTCATCGGCAAGAACACCATCGACTGCATGCGTTCCGGCATCATGTACGGCACCGCCGCCATGCTTGACGGCGTCATTGACCGGATGGAGGAAGAGATCGGCGCGCCCGCCACACTGGTAGCCACCGGCGGCCTGGCCCGGTTCTTCACGCCGCTCTGCCGGCATAAAATTACCTATGTGGACGACCTGCTGCTGAAAGGACTGCTGATCCTGTATAAGAAGAATAAAGCTGACTGAGCCGACGCCCGCTGCACTCCAGGCAGTCGTTCGAAACCGTAAGTTCATATAGTACTAACGCCATTAACGGATTCCTATAGTTTATATAATTGCAATACATAATACATGAAGCGCATCACTGGAGCTCTTCTTGCATGGAAATACGAACAGGGCGTCACTGGCACTTCTCTTGCATGGAAATACGAACAGGGCATCACCGGCACCCTGCTCGAAGGGAAATTCAATCTGGATGTCACTGACGCCCTGCTTACATGAAAACACAGCGCGCGGAACAATCTCTCTGCTCCGCGCGCTTTCTCATCTTCTCATCCGATTCTTACTCCGGCTTTCCTCAGTTCCTCCCGCACCTCGTCCACATCTCCGTCATGAAATACCATACCGCTCATCCCGACATACCTGGCCGCTTCCACGTTGGCCGGCAGATCGTCGATAAAGAAGCACTCTTCCGCCTTCAGCCCGTACCTTTCGCAGAGCAGCCGGTAGATCTCTTCCCGCGGCTTCATGAAACCCGCCTCCGACGACACTGCCAGTCCGTCGAAGAACCGGCTTACCGGGATCTTCGGCCAGTACTGCGGATGACGCACGCTGGCGTTGGACAGCAGATAGATACCGTAACCGGCGTTCTTCAATTCCTCCACCAATTCGTACATTCCCTCCACCGGCGCCACCGGCTCGTCCCACTCAAAGACCAGCTTCCGCACACATTCATGCAAATGAGCCGGAATCCGCTCACAGAACCGCCGCACCGCCTCCGCCTCATCGATGACGCCGCGGTCCATCTGAACCCACTCCACGGAGCGAAATACCTGATCCAAGAGCAGCCTCTCTTCCTCCGGCGTCACGCCAAGACGCCTAACGTAGCGCTCCGGGTCAAAATGAATCAGTACCTTTCCCATATCAAATATGATATTATGTATCATGATTCAAGAATCTCCCCTAGTTAATCTGCCTAATGAAATATCTAGTGCAGCATGAACTTCCTCGCCGCATTTATCCCGACCTTATAAGGCAGCGGCCGCAGCTCCCGATCCGCTTCCTTCAGTTTCTCGCGGATACTGATATGCTGGGGACAATGCTGCTCGCATTTGCCGCACCCCACGCACTGGGACGCGAACCCTGGTTCCCTGCGCATGCCCATGTTCTGGGCGAACTCGAAACGTGCCGACGATTTCTTCTCCATATACATCAGATTATAGTAATAGAAATTGCCGGGAATGTCCACACCTTTCGGACACGGCATACAGTAACGGCAGCCTGTGCAGCCGACCTTTTCCTTCTCGCGGATGATCGTCCTGATCTGTTCAACAATCTTCAGATCTTCCTCCGTCAGATCCCCCGGTCCGGCTTCCGACGCGACGCGGATATTTTCCTTCACCATTTCCATGGAGTTCATACCGGACAGCACGCAGGTCACCTCAGGCTGATTATAGAGCCACCGAAGCCCCAGCTCCGCCGGCGTATAGCCGTGGCTGTCGGCGGCCAGCGCCTCCTTCGCCTTCTCCGGGAGATTTACCAGCTTTCCGCCCCGCAGCGGCTCCATGATGATGACCGGAATTCCTTTCTCGGCTGCCGCCTGAAGACCCCGCCGCCCCGCCTGAGTGTGCTCGTCCAGATAATTGTACTGGATCTGGCAGAAATCCCAGTCGTAGGCGTTTAAGATCTTAAGGAACATCTCGGTCTCGCCGTGGTAGGAAAATCCTATATTGCGGATGCTTCCGGCTTCCTTCTGCCGCTGGATCCAGTCCTCCATCCCCAGCTTCTTCAGATTCTCCCACTCTGCCAGATCCGTGAACATATGCATCAGATAGTAGTCGATGTGATCCGTGCGCAGCCGGGAAAGTTCCTCACGGAACGTCTTGTCGATGGCCGACGCCGACCGCATGATATACTGGGGCAGCTTTGTCGCGATATTGACCTTGTCACGGCAGTGGTTCTCGTCCAGGATCCGGCCGAGGCACTCCTCGCTGCCCGGATAGACATAGGCGGTGTCGAAATAATTGACGCCCTCCTCAATAGCAAGCAGCACCTCCCGCTCCGCCTTCTCATAATCGATGGCGTTGCCTTTCCTGCCAAAGCGCATGCACCCGTATCCCAGCTGGGAAATGGGATTTCCGTTCCGATCGTTTCGGTACCTCATGGCCGTCCTCTCCTTTCATTCAGGAAAAATCGTCCGATACTCTCCGCTGGCATCAAGAATAGAAATATTAATAAGAGTACCGCTGATACTCATTCCTTCCACTAAATTCTCATTGATAATGCTCTGAAGCTGCTCTTCCACCATATCTCCTGCTTCGGCTGAAGACAGCAGTTTTTCATCCGCATGATCCATATATTCCTGCATCCGGTTATGTATATTCTCTAACACATGATCTCTTTCGAAAACTGTCAAACTCTCATCTGAAACCGCATAAGAGATCATATATTCCATGTTACAGCCAAACTCCAGTGTGTCCAGGATCATGCGGCCGGCGGTCCTTTCTATTTCCACATGATCGGTAAACATCCCGGAATTATCACCGGAAAGCAGTTCCGAACAGGTCGCCGGCAATGAATACGCGATGATCCGGGCTTCGGTACTTTCGTCTTCAAAATAATCTTCTAAATCACTCAATACAGCGTCCAGCGTATTGGCATCACTAAAAACATCTAACGTTAATGTGCGGAAATCCGAAAGCGTTAAATTCTGATAATCGGCGGAAATCAGCTGTCCTATCATCTCTTCTTCATCATCAAAGCCAAGACGAAGCGGACCGCCCTCCGGGGAATCCGATCGCGTCCCACCTTCATCATTGATGGAACATCCGGTTATTTCCGTATCTTTTGCGTAATACACGACAGGAAAGAAAGACACAAAATTGGCATTTTCTAATATTATATTTTTAATGACCGCACCTTCCGCGGCTCCGAAAAATCCCATATAATCGGTTTTCTTTGTTACGTTCAGGTTATAAATAATGTAACCGTTCCCATCAAAGATTCCCGTAAAAGGCTCGTCAGGACTTCCTATCGGCGTCCATTCATCTGACAAAGTAATATCATTACTCAGGATATAGTTACCGGATAACGAATACTGCTTTCCGATAGCCTGTAAATCCTCTTCGGTTGTGAGTAAATAGTATTCTTCGTTATCAACCGCGGTCGTTTCCAACACGGGGCCAGCGCTTTCCTGAGTCGACGCCTGCGGAGGTGTCTGTATTCCGCATCCGCTGCCAAGCATGAGAACGCCAAAACATAAAACAACTGCAATCGATTTTTTCATTCTGTCCCTCCTGTTGTTTATATGTCTTGAACATTATATCACACTTCAAATCTAATGGGAAGTTGTTTACGGATTCCTGATGACAATCCGGAAAACTTTTCCGCACCACGAATTATGGTAAAGAACAAATCAATCTCCCTTCAGCTCAAATAATTCCGCATAGTCTTCAGCGCGTTCTTCTCCAGCCGGCTCACCTGAGCCTGGCTGATATGGATCTCTTCCGCTACCTCGGTCTGCGTTTTCCCTTCGAAGAAGCGCATATCGATGATATGGCGCTCCCGCTCCGGCAGGTGCTTCATGGCCTCGCTCAGCGAAATATTTTCCACCCAGTTTTCCTCCACGTTTTTCTTGTCGCTGATCTGATCCATGACGTAGAGCGGATCGCCGCCGTCGGTATAGACCGGCTCGTAAAGGCTCACCGGCGTCTGGATGGCGTCTAAAGCGTAGGTGACATCTTCCTTGCTGATGCCGATCTCATCCGCGATCTCTGCGAGTGTCGGTTCCTTAGAATTCTTCCGGAGCAGACCCTCCCTTGCGTAGATCGCCTTGTAGGCGGTGTCCCGCAGGGAACGGCTGACACGGATGGAATTGGAATTGTCCCGGAGATATCGGCGCACTTCGCCCATGATCATGGGCACTGTATATACTTGTCGAGGAAACGGAAAGGAAAGCGTGAAAAATGACAAGAAAACAGTCTCTTATTAAGGCGATCGAGATATTATCTTCATTGCCTCAAGCTGGCGACCTGCGGGAAGTGATCACCGGATTAAACGAACTTGTGAGTGACCTGCCTGTAACAAGCTGGGATGAAAAGACGATCTTCGATACAATTGAGCAGTTTTTCATCGAAAATGGGAAATATCCAACTACAAACGATTTTCAGCGGAAAGGATTGCCATCTCATACAGTCATCAGGCATCGCTTTGGAATTACGCTGACGGAATTCCTGGATCGCTATTATCCGCAGCGGAGAGATTATGTGAAGCGTCAAAGAAAAGCGTATACACAGCACTCAAGAACACACTGGCTAAATGTTTTTTCGCAGCAGATTAAACAGAACAAGATCATGACAGCGGACGATTATAACAAGAACAGGACGGAAGGCC
Organism: uncultured Lachnospiraceae bacterium; assembly: GCA_947589125.1. Lineage (GTDB taxonomy): Bacteria > Bacillota > Clostridia > Lachnospirales > Lachnospiraceae > UBA3402. The sequence goes on along the minus strand of CANPZZ010000066.1, from coordinate 6,755 downwards.
CCAGTTGGAAATATATTGCCCGGTTGTATGGCTTACATAAATGGAGCGATCTAGTAAGACTGTCCGGCGCTGAAATTGCCCCCAAAAGAGAACGGGAGGTATTTATAGTCACATCCACATATCAAGAACGCATAACGTCCCATGAATTGGAAATGGTCCAAAAGAAACTCATTGCAGCCAGTGAACGAAAAAGCAAATAGAATCAAACATATCATGCGGCCATCCAAAAAAAGGAAGGATGAGAAGACATCAGTCTTTTCATCCTCTTCCTTTACCGATTCATCGAACTCTTTTTTACTGGCTCAATATTGCTGTTAACAATTTTCGTAATTCAATAAAATCCTCCGTCACCGTCTGATAAACATCTTCCATCTTAAGCGTCTGGTATTTGTGAGCGGCAATGTCTCTGAACCCCGCCGCTGCTTTCCAGGGAACTTGTTGATTGGAATGCCGTGTTTCAACGGTCACGTTTTTTATTAATTCTCCAATATTGATTACAGTCATGCAGACAGCCCGTTTTAGCATTTCATTATCCTTAAATTCTTCCAGACTTTTTCCATGCACCATTTCCAAGGCAATATCGATTTCACGGATGATTTTCTGCAAGATCTGCGCATCCCTATGATTCATATAAAGGAACCACCTTTCCCAATGTTATCATGGAATCCTTATCTAGTGGAGCATGAATCACATCGACTTCTGTATGGTAGAGTTCTTCCAAACGATATTTCAACGAATTAAGCGTCAATAATGAAATGGAGGAAGTAACGAATTCAACCAACAGATCGACATCGCTGGCATCATGGTTGGTGCCTTCTGCGTAGGAACCGAAGAGGTCTACCTTTTTGATCGGGTATTCGTGGACGACTGTATTGATTCCATCTTTTATTTTTCCGATATCCAACATTGTATCATCCCTTTCTGACATGTTTTCGGTAAAGATCTTTCATAGTTCAATTTGCTTATATTATACCCTATAAAACCAGAGATGTAAATATTGGGTTCCTGCCCGAAATTTGCCCCGCACGGTCAACCATGATATAATGGGACTATCAAGAAAAAAGGAAAACCAAACATGGCAGAGATCATAAACATAAATAAGGACAAGCAAAAAAGATATGAGGACATCCAGCGGAGAACCGACAGTGCAAACAGTATGGACACAGCAAAAAGCTGCATGCCGACCGCGCCGGAACCGTCTGATCCAACCGTTTGGACAAGACCCAGAAAAGCTTTCAGCCGGCTAGTCCCCGTTTCCTCACATTCACATTTAAACCCTGGCGCTGCGTCTGCACTGTCACAGAAGCATATGCGGCAGTCAAATCCGAATCCGCTCCTGCCGTATGCCTGCGGCAGCATACCTGTAAGCCTGCGAAATGTATCGCTGAAATGGGAGCCGGAACTGAAACACAGCTGCCCGGCGATCTCTCCGACCGTCAGATCTGTGAAAGCCAGAAGGTTCTTTGTCCTCTCCACACGCACACTGGGGATATAATGGCCGACGTCCAATTCGCTCAGTTACCTTTACGAGCAGTATTAAAAAACGGTCAAAAAATTGTCGAAAATCATTGTTGTGTCAACTTCAAGAAGTATCGCCATTATATAAAGATAAATGTAATAACTCATTCCTTCGGTTACAATGTCTATTTTGTCTTTTGCAGGCTCAACGGGTATCCTGCAAATTCATCCCTAAGGCGCTAATAATAGGCGCTGACGTGTCTTGCTGATGTTCCGGGGCAATCCTTGAATCATATAACGAAGTCCAAATATTTCGCCCATTTATGATACTTTGCTATCAGACTAATTATGATTAGGGATGTAAGTAAATAAGGAATTCGCAGATCATACATTCATGAAAACGCGCAAAACCATTTGCATTCAATTCCATTTCCATATATAATGAAAAAAATTGCGGCTCCCATCGGCCACAAAAAACATCAAACCACGGAGGGAAATGTTCATGGCACTTGTGCAGCTTAATTTTCAAAGCTCTTATCTGTTCGGCAATACCAATGTGAACCTGATTCTGCCGGATCTGCCCCGCGGCGCCGCGCCCAAGGATTTTTATCGTGAAAAAAAATATCCGGTGCTGTGGCTGCTCCACGGCACATTCGGGGACGCCACCGACTGGGTGCGCAAAACCAATATTGAATTGTACGCATGCGAAAAGAACCTGATTGTTGTGATGCCCTCCGGCATGAATGCCGATTACGCTAACTGGCCCGGCTTCGGAATGGGATATCAAATGTACGATTATCTGACTGAAGAGCTGATGCCTCTGATACACAACTGGTTCCCGGCCAGCAGCCGACGGGAAGACAATTTCATTGCCGGTCTGTCCATGGGCGGACGCGGAACCTGCGTTTACGCCTTTAACCACCCCGAGTTGTTTGCCGCTGCTTATGTTATGTCCTCCTGCCCTCAGGATATGCGGACTGGCGCCATGTCCCCCGGCTGGGGCAACCGCGACAAAAACCGTCTTCAGAACGCAGGCGGTCTGGAAGCGCTTATTGATTCCCCTCAAAATACCTGGGATATCGCCGCAAAGCTGGCCGGGCGGACAGATCTGCCCCGTTTCTGTTTCAGCTGCGGCACTGAGGATTCCTTGATGTATGAGAATTTTAAGAAATTCCGCGCCTATGCCGAATCCATCGGCTTTGACGCGAAATTTGAAGAGGTTCCCGGCTACTCCCATGAGTGGCGCTTCTGGGAAGCCTGCATCCAGAAAGCTGTCGATTTCTTTCTGCCGGACGAACACGGTCAGGGGAACACATTCTGAACTGACTTAACTATAATCGCTCTGAAAGACTTTCTATATCTGGATGAATCGATCATGTTTCAGCCGGCCGGCTTCATAACCGTCCGGCTGATATATTTTAAAAGCAGCTCACAAAAAACGAATACAGGAAACCGGTTTATATTTCCGCAGCATACGAAGGCCATGATCCTTCAGAAATTGCGGTCTTGTGTCAGGATTTTGATATTCCGGAGATTCGGCATAGCGCGGCTCCCGCGCCACGGCAATATAATCCTGCGTAATTTCCTCACTGCAAAGCCGTGATGGGTCTGAGTTTAACGCATCGCTGTCTTTCACGCTTTCACAAGAAGGAAAAGCGACAACAATTTAAGGATTTCCTTTCCATTCTTGGCTTTTTCAAAATTGTCGCCGTACTCTACTCATCAATCTGCTTCTTAGTGAGCTTCATATTTTCCTCAAGCTGAATGTTCGCCGGGCCGTTTTCATCATCCAAAAACCTCCACCCGGACGCTTCAAGCAGTTTGTTGATTTTTATTCTGGCTTTCGCCTCTTTTGCTTTCATATCAGTATCTCGTCTTCAATCATGCAGAAGCCAATCCGCCACGTCGATAACCTGCACACCCTCGTATTGGTACGCTTCCTGGCGGGTGCGGGTGAGGAGCAGCTTTGGATAAGCGTCCCTGATCCTCAGCAACGGATTGACCTCTCGCTTGAAGGTGTCAGGGTCGTCTATGCTGTTGGAGACCTGGATATAGATCTTTTCATCGCGCTTGATGGCGACAAAGTCGATCTCCTTCTTATACAGCACCCCGGCATACAGTTCGTATCCCCGCCGCAGAAGCTCGATGGCGACGATGTTCTCAATCATCCTGCCATAATCCGCATTTTTTGTGCCCAGTTTGGCATACTTGAAGGAATGGTCACTGAGATAGTATTTATCGTTCGATGCCAGATACCGTTTGCCCTGAATATCGTAACGCCTTACCTTGTAGAACGCAAAAGCATTGCAGAGATACTTGATATAGGCGCTGATGGTGCGGTCATTTGTTTTGTCGTGCTCTCTTATGAAGCTCGCGGCCACGCTGCGGGTGGATATCTGATTGGAAATATTATCAATCAGAAAATCACACAGGCGCTCCATCAGCGGCATGTTGCGTATCCGATACTTGCGCTGGATATCCCGGACGATCAGCGTGTTGAAAACATCGGAAATGTAGCTGTATTTTGATTCCGGTGTTTTATAGAGATAGGACCCGGACATTCCTCCCTCCCGGATATAGCGGTTAAAGGCGGAATACTGGTCTGTCAGCTCAAAATACCGCACGAACTCCGCAAAGGAGAACGGAAAGACTTCAATTTCAAAGGTCCGTCCGGTAAACAGCGTTGCCAGATCACTGCTCAGCAGAAAAGCGTTGGAACCCGTGATGTAAATATCGTATTTCTCGGAGGCGTGAAGGCTGTTGATGGCCCTCTCAAAACCGCTGCACATCTGGACTTCGTCAACAAAGATATAATTGTTTTTCCCGGGGACATACGCATTTTCAATATAGTCGTTCAGCGCGTGGTACTCCGTCAGATGTTCATACGCATTCAGATTAAAATTGATGTGAATGATGCTCGCGCTCGGATCAGTGTCCAGAACATAAGCCATGAAAGCCTCCAGCAGCTTAGACTTTCCACTGCGTCGGACGCCGGTAATGACTTTGATGTCCGGGGTGCCCATGACATCCTTCAGCTTGTTCAGATAGAAGTCACGCTCAATGAGCCGCATGGCAAATCACCTCGCTCGTATTATATCATATCTTGTTTCGCAAAATCAAGTGTTTTTCAAAAATGCGAAGCAGAAAAGCGCCCGGCAGGAAGAGTCCTGTAGGATGCTTATATTCACTTTACCCCAATCTCATGCCTGCGATGCGCCGCTCTGTGCCGTCTCCATTCCATTTCCTCCTGTTCCTTGATAGCCCGGACATGGATGGCGATCTTTTTTTCACCGCAGCCCCGGCAGTGAGTGTCATAATCTTCCGTCATGGGTATTAGTCTGTTGCCATGACACCAAAAGAGCCTATGACTCTTCATAACAGAATCAATCACACATTCACTCCCTACTGCCCGCCGCCGGTTCGGCGCGGTGCAGCATCTTTTTACCAGAAATACAAAAATAAAATGAATACGAAAAAAGATATCCTTCGCGCATAAACTGATCCAGGAACGGGATCCCTTCCGGCAGCAGGATTATAGGCCTTCCAAATTTACTTCGGTCGGCGATTGCATATTCTAATTCCGGAACGGCACCTTCTTTTCTCCAAAAAACATTTTGAAAAATAACATTTAAAGTTAATGCCAACAACAGCAACTATCTCTGGAACGGCATACTCGTTGCATCGATCCCCTTCGGGTTTGCGATACAGCAGAATTACTACCGCATAAGCTGATTCTGGAATGGAAATCCTCTGTGGCAGCAGGAGTTTTCAGAGAAATGTATTACATGTGGCAGCAACTGTATATGTAGTGTATGGTAAATAATTATACTGGTGCAGGTATATGTATAAATGGATGGAATAGCATGGGCGGCAGCAGGACTACTGCCGCAAGTGACAATGAGTCAATATACGTGACTCACTTTTTTATCCCTACAACTACGAAATGAGCCAATATACGTGACTCACTATTTTATCTCTACGGCTACGAAGTGAGCCAATATACGTGACTCACTTTTTTATCCCTACAACTACGAAATGGGCCAATATACGTGACTCACTTTTTTATCCTTACAGCTACAGAGTGAGTCAATATACGTGACTCACTATTTTATCTCTACAGCCACGAAGTGAACCAATATACGTGACTCATTCACACTACGAACGATCCTATAATGCTGCATATGTTTATTTCCTTTTCGCGTTATCTTTATAAGAAAGTGATTTGCGAGATAAAAGGACTTGTTTTTTGCTATCCAATCACTATTCTGCACTATTGCTATCTCTTTATTAACTATAATATCTTAAACTGTATTCTGTAGCCACAGAAACGCAAATCGTCCGCGCCTTTTTGATATAAAAAAGCCAAACCGCCATCACAAATGAAGTTTATCCGCTGTATCTCTATTCATAATCGTATCCGAACATCCACAAATGTCTTGTAGAGGCGTAACAAAGTGATTTTGCTTGAGAATTTCGTGCGGGAAAGCTACGCATTCATTTTGCACGTTGGATTTATTAATTATTTTTATTAAAAGAAAAAAATGGCCAATGATTCGTTGACCCTAAATATGCTCCAGCCAAAATTGTTAACTTACTAGCAATTTGCCCTTTGCTATAGCAATTTGTTTTTTAAGTGAGTCAATATATGTGACTCAGATTCAGAAATATTTTTGAGTCAATATACGTGACTCAAAACAGTCCCTATCCTTCTCGGCCAATCACATAATCCCGTATAAGATTCATACATATATACATCAGCCGGCAGTTTGCAATACCTGAGCCAGCCGGTGTCTGATGGACTGCTGCGCGCCCGCACTGCATTTTACCTTTACAGCAAACCAATTCCTAAACTTTAGGCAACAAAACCATAATTCTAATACAATCAATGATACTGTGAGGAGCACGCCAAGCTGGAAGTCAAACACTACGAGAAGTACGACCGCGCCCCGGCTGTACGCCGTCGCTACGGCAAATCGTTGAAACGCATCCGCGACCGCTATATCTCGGCGCATCCTCTGTGCGAGGACTGCTTGAAGTCCGGACGGATGACTCCCGCCGAGGAAGTCCATCACAAGCTTCTGCTCTCCCAGGGAGAGACACGCTGAGTCCAATCTGATGGCTCTTTGCAAACCGTGCCACTCTCGGATCACCGCAGAGATGAGCGACCGCCGGCACGATAGAAAAACGGACCACGCATATCTTCATACACGCAGTCCGTTTACTTCGGGGTGTTTTATTTTTTGAAAATATCGGAATGTGAGCCTGTGTCCACAAGAGTCAAGGTCAGCACGTCGTTT
>CANPZZ010000065.1 GCA_947589125.1 uncultured Lachnospiraceae bacterium | reverse complement strand
TTCATGGAGAAGGTCATGCAGCGCTACGCCTTCAAGGACTGGGATTCGGTGCTGGCGTCCATCGGCCACGGCGGCCTGAAAGAGGGCCAGGTCATCAACAAGATGCTGGAGGAGCGCGATAAGAAATTAAAGCGCGAGATCACCGATACGCAGGTTCTTGACGGCTTAAGCGACATGAGCAGCAATAAGGCTCCTGCGACGAAGAAGTCCCAGAGCGGGATCATCGTCAAGGGAATCCACGACGTGGCTGTGCGCTTTTCCCGCTGCTGCAATCCGGTTCCCGGCGATGAGATCGTGGGCTTTGTGACCAGGGGCCGCGGCGTGTCCATTCACCGGACGGACTGTGTGAACATCATCAATCTTCCGGAGGAAGAACGGGCCAGGCTGATCGACGCGGAGTGGCAGAAGCAGGAAAGCGGAACGGGCGAGGAGAAATACACGGCGGAGATCCAGATCTTCGCCAACAACCGGATCGGGCTCCTGGTGGATATATCGAAAATATTTACAGAACGGCAGGTGGATATCACGTCCATCAATGTGCGCACCAACCGGCAGGGGAAGGCGACGGTCGTTATGACCTTCGATATCCCCGGCGCGGAGGAACTGGCCAGGCTCACGGAGAAGCTGCGGCAGATCGAGGGCGTGCTGGATATCGAGCGGACGGCTGGATAACCGGGAGTGATTTGCGTCAGAATTCCGCAGAGGAAGATTTAGAGAGAAAGCAGGGTGATTTCAATGGAGCATCTGAAGATTGCCGGCATTGTGCTGGGCATGGTGGAGACCAACTGCTATATCATTTACAGGGAGAAAGGGACGGAGGAGAAACCGGGACGGTGCGTGGTTGTCGATCCGGCGGACAACGCCCCCTTTATCATAAAGAAGTGCCGGGAAATGTATTTAAAGCCGGAGGCGATCCTGCTGACCCATGGCCACTTCGATCATATTCTGGCGGCGGAGGATATCCGGCGCACGTTCCATGCGCCGGTCTATGCCGGGGAGAAGGAAGAAGCGCTGCTGGCAGAGCCGGCGATGAATCTGACCGGAATGACCGGAGAGACCATGATTCTGGAGCCGGATCGGCTGCTGCGGGACGGAGAGATTCTGCATCTGGCGGACGCTGATTGGAGAGTTATTTTCACGCCGGGACACACGGAAGGAAGCGTCTGCTATTATGACGAGGCGGACGCGGTGCTTTTAAGCGGCGACACGCTGTTCTGCGAATCGGTGGGACGGACCGATCTGCCCACGGGGAATCAGGAGAAGCTGTTCGTGTCCGTATCGGAGAAGCTGTTCGCGCTTCCGGATGACACAGAAGTGTATCCAGGCCATGGAGACAGCACGACGATCGGCCATGAGAAGGAATATAATATCATATAACGCGCGGGTCGTTCGGCCCGCGGAAATCAAAATGCGGAAGATTCCGCGGCAGTCACAGAAAAGGAGAGAGACAGCATGCCAAATCCAGTAGTAACGATCGAGATGATGAACGGAAAGAAGATCAAAGCGGAGTTGTATCCGGAGACCGCGCCGAATACGGTCCGGAATTTTATCAGTCTGGTGAAGAGAGGTTTTTATGACGGCCTGATCTTCCACCGGGTGATCAGCGGCTTTATGATCCAGGGCGGATGTCCGGATGGGATCGGAACCGGCGGCCCCGGTTATTCCATTAAAGGCGAATTCGCGCAGAACGGATTTCCCAACAGTTTAAAGCATACAAGAGGCGTTCTCTCGATGGCGCGGGCCATGAATCCGAATTCCGCCGGATCCCAGTTCTTCATCATGCATGAGGACGCGCCTCATCTGGACGGCGCCTACGCATCCTTCGGCAAGGTGACGGAAGGAATGGATGTGGTGGATGAGATCGCGGCCGTGCGGACGGACTATAACGACCGTCCCTTAAAGGAGCAGAAGATCAAATCTGTCACGGTGGAGACTTTCGGCGAGGAGTATCCGGAGCCGGAGAAGCGGTAAGAAGACACCGGGCGGCTGAATTGAACGACGGATAAGAATGACGTGTTGCACGGAAATCGCGGCGTGAAGACAGAAAACTACGGCACGGATGCAGAAACGGAGAATGATATGACAGAAGAACGGACCGTATGGTTGGAAGGAAAACCATATACCGTGGTCCTGTCGGACGAGAAAGAAGCCCTTCTGGCGGCGCGGGCCGCCGGGAGGGCTGTTGTCGGTGTGGAGAAATGCTGTCAGGCTGATGGGGAGCCGGATTCGGCAGACCCGGCGATGCCGGAACAGCATTTTTTCCTTCCGGCAGACTATGTGGCAGGATCGCCGGACGATGCTGATGAGAGATTCCTGGAACGGGTGCTGCGCCGCCATCTGGGGCTGCCGTGGATCATAGCGGAGACCCGGCGCCTGCTGATCCGGGAATTCACTGTAAGCGACGCGGCTGACGTTGTGCGGGAGGACAGCGACAGGGAAGCGGACCGGATCTTTTATACGCCGGAACGGCTGGAGGCATATATCCGTCATCAGTACAGATTCTATGAATATGGGATCTGGGCCCTGATCGATAAAGAAAGCGGCAGGCTGATCGGCAAAGCCGGCGTCAGCGCGGCAGAAGAAGGGCAGAAAGGCGGTCTGGAACTGGGATATCACATTTTCACGCCCTACCGCGGGCAGGGGTACGCGGTGGAAGCGTGCCGCGGGATCCTGGATATGCTGCGGAATGCCTGTTGGTTCGGGGACGGCGGCGGAATCACGGTGCGGGCGAGGACTCATGCGGACAACAGGGCGTCGATCCGGGTGCTTGAGAAGTGCGGTTTTGCAAAAATTTCATCAGATACGGCTGAACAAATTGATTTTTTGCTGGATATCAGATATAATGAAAGATAAGAGTTTTTCCGTACAATACGAAATGTTGAAGAAAAGGGGCAATCACCACCATGAAGGGAATTTTTAGTTATGATAATCCGGTGATGCGTTTCATCGGCAAATTCTGGGATGTGCTGGTACTGAATATCCTTTGGCTGATCTGCAGCATCCCGATTTTCACGATCGGAGCCAGCACGACGGCGGTATATTATGTAACGCTGAAGCTGGCCCGGGATGACGATGGATACACGATCCGGTCGTATTTCCATTCTTTTAAGCAGAATTTCCGCCAGGCTACGATCATCTGGCTGATCCTTCTGGCCACAGGCATTATCCTGATCGCGGACGTCTGGTTTGTGCTCACGGCGAATGTGGTTCCGGCGGGGACCATGCGTGTCCTGGCGACGGCGCTGTTTCTGGGACTTCTGATCGTGTGGTTCGCGGTGCTGACCTATGTATTCGCGGTGCTGGCCAGATTCTATGGTACGGTCAGGCAGACGATCACCAACGCGTTCCTGCTGTCAGTCCGTTATATCCTGTATACGATCGCCATGATCATTTTGGATGCGCTTATCGTGATCCTGACGATCACGTCGCTGCCTGTTCTGACGATGCTTGGGGTAGCGCTGATCGCGTTCGTGAATTCCTTCCTGCTGGAGATTGTTTTCAAGAAGGTCATACCGAAGGAAGAGCGGGATGTGCAGGATATGCGGCCGCTGTTTGCGGATGAGCCGGAAGGCAGCGAAGAACCGATCTATCATATGTTTGTGAGAAACAGCGACGATAGTACAGGGACACCGGCGGACGGAATGGCAGAGACGTCCGGGGAGACGGTGGCGGCCACGGAAGCGGCCGGCGCGGCGGAAGAGGCGGCCGGCAGCACAGCAGATCCGGAGGAAGCGGCCGGCGCGGCGGAAGAGGCGGCCGGCGGCGCAGCAGATCCGGAGGGGGCAGCCGGCGTGCCGGAAGAGGCAGCCGGCGGGTCATCCGAAGCGGCGGGATTTGAGCCTGAGATAACAAAAACAGAAAACTGAGAGAAACAGGGCGTCACTGGTGCTCTGTTTCATGGAAATACAAGCAGAAATGCCTTTCGGCCCGTAACCGAAAGGCATTTCCAAATTAGATGAAGACAGACGGCTGCTGCCAGCCCTGCTGATAGGATTTTGCTGTCGATTCGGCCTGCCGCCGGAGTGCCGCTACGCTACGAACTGGTACATCATTACGTAATGGCAGAAGCTTCCGCCCATCACAAACAGATGGAAGATCTCGTGGGAGCCGAAATTCTTGTGCCTGGAATTGAAGATCGGCAGCTTCAGCGCGTAGATCACGCCGCCCACAGTGTAGATCAGTCCGCCCGTCAGCAGCCACCAGAAGGCGGCTTTCGGAAGCGCCTGAACGATGCGGGTGAACGCCAGGACGCAGACCCATCCCATGGAGATGTAGAGGACGGAGGAGAACCATTTGGGGCAGGTGATCCAGCAGGCCTTGATGATGATCCCCACGATGGCGATGGTCCAGACCAGGGCCAGCAGCATCCAGCCGGTACGGTCGCCCAGAACGACCAGGCAGACCGGTGTGTAGGTTCCTGCGATCAGGATGAAGATCATCATATGATCGATCTTGCGAAGTATCTTGTTCACCGCCGGCGAGATGTCAAAGGTGTGGTAAATGGTACTCGCGGCATACAGAAGGATCATGCTGCCGATGAAGACCGTCAGCGCGCCCGCGGCTAAATTCCCCGCTTCGTGATGCGCTTTCAGGAGAAGAGGGATCGCGGCCAGCATGGCCAGGATCATTCCGATGAAATGGGTAATGGCGCTGCCTGGATCTTTGATGTGGAAATCCTTTCTTGTTGTATTCATGTTATCACCTCGATATTTCTTGATGTAGTTTTAAAAACTATGTGTTATGATTAGTATATACCGATTGAGGCAAAAATGCAAGACCTGAATGAAAATTTATAGAGATGAGGAAGGAACATGCTGAAGATCTTTTACGAAGATGATGAGGTCATTGTCGTGGAAAAGCCTGCCGGGGTGGAATCGCAGGCGCGGCACAGTTTTGAGCCGGATATGGTCAGCGAGATCCGCAACCATATCCGGGAGACTGCTGATGCGGCGGAGAGTGCCCGGAAGAAGGGACTGCCGGATGGCGGATCGGCAGCGCCAAAAAGTCACAGGATGTCCCCATCCGCGGAGGAAGTGTATGTGGGAGTTATCCACCGTCTTGACAAACCGGTGGCCGGGATCATGGTATACGCGAAGACGAAGAATGCCGCCGCGGCCCTTAGTTCGCAGATTCAGGCAGGCCGCGTGAAAAAGACATACCGTGCTGTCGTATGCGGCAGATGTGTGGATAATGTGGGTAACTTTGTGGATTACTTGTTGAAAGCACCAGGAGAGAACCTGACGAAGATTGTGGAAAAGGGGATAAATGGAGCGAAGCGTGCCGAATTGAGGTACCGGGTGCTGGGTGAACTGGAAGAAGTTCCGGCCTGGGCCGGTTATGGTCCGCTGACGCTGGTGGAGATCGAGCTTCTTACCGGCCGCCATCACCAGATCCGCGCGCAGTTCGCGGGTCATGGACTGCCGTTGTGGGGCGATGCGCGCTATGGCGCGCGGTCGGGGCAGCCGGGACGAACGGGGCAGCCAGGGCAATCGGGACAGCCAGGGCAATCGGGACAGCCGCGCCGCTCTGCAGAGCGGTATCCGGCGCTCTGCGCCTGCGGTCTGACGTTTGTACATCCATCCACTGGCCGGATCATGACATTTGCCATGAAGCCGGAGGCAGCGATCTTCAGAATTTTTGAAGATGCAGAGAAGTGAGGCGGAGAGCCACAGCACTTTGGAAGAAACATTTCCGGCAGGAGTAATGCCAGGTTGTGTACGCTGATTCGCGGCTGCGCACAATAATATTGGGCGGAATACATAAATTTTCGGCAGCGTGCAATACTGTATAGAGTACAAAGGAAGTACAAATCAGAAACAGGTGAGTCCATGGTTCAGCCATGTAAGACACTGAAGACCAATAATACAAGCAAGGCGTCACTGGCGCCTTGCCTGCATGGAAATACGAACAGGGGGCCGCGCGCGGCCCCCTATTTTGAAATCAATTTATTCTCATTCCGCCATTCTCTCGGCGAGACGCCGTATACATTTTTAAATGCCCGTGAGAAATGCAGCTGGCTCGGATAGCCGACGGCGCTGCTGATATTGCCGATGGAAAGGCTCGTCAGCTTCAGAAGTTCCGCCGCCTTGCCCATCCGGTAGCTGATCAGGAATTCCTGAGGCGTCTTGCCCACCGCGTCGCGGAAGATCTTGCCGAAATAACTGCGGTTCAGGTTGCAGAAGGACGCGATATCCTCTACGGAGATGTTGTTCTGGAAATTCTGTTCGATGAACGACAGCGCTTCCCGCACATAGAAATCCTGCAGTTTCCCGGTCTGCACCAGCTGTCTGGCGGAGGAAGAGCGGGTCAGGTAATCCAGAAACAGGTACAGATGACCGATCAGGTGAAACGGAGACTGATCCGGATTCTGGGCAATATAGAGCATCTCATTCTTAAGTTCCATACTCAGTTCACGGGTGCTGGCATGATAAACAGGCGTGTCCATGGTCAAACCCGCCAGCTCCAGCGCTTCTTTTACCTTCAGGCCGTCAAACTCCACCCAGACGTACTCCCACGGATGGTTCTCGTCCGCGCAGCAGGAGGTGGTCTGCTTGGGGAAGATCATGAAACCGTTGCCGCTTTTTAAGCGGTATTCGCGGTTCTCGCCGTTGGAATCCACGGCGTTCAGCGTCCCTGCGCCGGAGACCACATAATAAAAAAGATAATGGCTGCAGGCGTCCGGCCCGCAGGCATGGAGAGGTTCACACTGCTTCCAGCCATACTGATACAAACTCAGGTCAACGAACCTCTCATTCGGAAAAATGGAAAACAGGACGTTGCTCATAAGTCAGGCTCCTTTCCTCGGCACATGGCCCAGCAGAACAATATTGCTTAAAATGTTCAACGTAACGCACATAAAAGCAGTCGAAAATCCGGGATCCGGTTGTGAAATATTACATAAGCTGCTAACGTCCACCTTCATTATATACCTAAATCCGGGCGGTTATCAAGCCAATTATTGAGACATATCAACAAAACAGGCATTTCGGCATAATATCCGGCGGGTATTGACATTTACGGCAGAAAATATCGGAGACGGGCGCAGCCGTAGGGGCCGGGATGCGCGTATTTCGGGCGCCGGAAGAGGATCGGGAGCGCCTGCGGGAAGAGATGCGGCCTGCGGAAGGGATGCGGCGTCAGTGCATTGACAGTCTCGCGGTGAAATGGTAGAATTGCAGAAACACCAATTTTGAGGAAGTGGAACCGTGAAGGAGAAGAAAGATATTTTCGGGGAGCGTCCCGATGGGGAGCGGCCTGCCGGAGAGAAGGACATTTTCGGGGAGAGGCTTGCCGTACACTATGACGAGCTGAAATGGCTCTATATGGAATTATACAATGACGAGGCGCATTTTACCGAGCTCTGCGATAATCTGCGGGGAATCTATAACGCGAGAAAGGCTTCTCTTAAAGCTCTCGACGCGAAACGGGAAGCGGATCCGGAGTGGTTCCGCGGCAGCGGCCTTCTGGGGATGATGATGTATGTGGGTCAGTTTGCGGGGAACCTGAAGGGCGTTGCGGAGCATCTGGATTATGTGAAATCCTGCGGCGTCAATTACCTGCATCTGATGCCGTTAATGGAGTCGCCGGCGGGGCGGTCCGACGGGGGCTACGCGGTGGCGGATTTTCGGAAGGTGCAGAAGGAGCTTGGAACCGTGGAGGATCTGGAAGCGCTGGCGGATCAGTGCCATGAGCAGGGGATCAGCCTGTGCCTGGATTTCGTGATGAACCATACCTCCGAGGACCACGAGTGGGCCAGACGGGCCAGGGCCGGCGAGAAGGAGTATCAGGACCGGTATTTCTTCTACGACAGCTGGGAGATCCCGATGCAGTTCGAGAAGACCGTGCCCCAGGTATTTCCGACGACGGCGCCCGGGAATTTTACATGGCTGCCGGACGTGGGCAAGCATGTGATGACTTCCTTCTATCCGTACCAGTGGGATTTAAACTACGCGAACCCGGTAGTATTTAACGAGATGGTTTATAACTATCTGTTCCTGGCGAATCTGGGCATCGATGTGATCCGGCTGGACGCGGTGCCGTATATTTGGAAGGAGCTGGGGACGACCTGCCGCAATCTGCCCCAGGTACATACGCTGGTGCGCATGATGCGCATGATCGGCGAGGCGGTATGCCCGGGAGTGCTTCTGCTCGGCGAGGTGGTCATGGAACCGGTCAAGGTGGCGCCCTATTTCGGCACGGTGGAGAAGCCGGAGTGCCATATGCTCTACAATGTAACGACGATGGCGACCATCTGGCACACGGTGGCGACGCAGGATGTGCGGCTTCTGAAGAAGCAGCTGGATATTGTGTACGGTCTGCCGGCCGGGTATACATTTTTGAATTATCTGCGCTGCCACGACGATATCGGATGGGGGCTGGATTACGATACGCTTTCGCAGTGGGGAATGCAGCAGGTGCCCCACAAGCAGTTCCTGAATGACTTCTTTACCGGCAGGCTGGAGGACAGCTTCAGCCGCGGCGAACTCTACAACAACGACCCGATCACCCGGGACGCCCGGTTCTGCGGGACCACAGCGTCCATGTGCGGCGTGGAGAAGGCCGGGTTCTGCGGCGATGAACACGGCATGGAGCGGGCGATCCGGCTGGATGTAATGCTGCACGCGTTTATGCTGTTTCAGGCCGGTATCCCGGTGATCTACAGCGGCGACGAGGTGGGGCAGGTCAATGATTATTCCTACAAGGAGGATCCGGAGAAACGGATGGACTCCCGCTATATCCACCGGGGAGTCTTCCAGTGGAATCTGGTGAAGAATATCGAAAAAGAGGGAACGGTGCAGGAACGGCTGTTCAAGTCCCTGCGGAAGCTGGAGACGCTGCGGGCGGAGCATGAGGCGTTTGAGGCCCACGCGAAGGCCGAAACCTGTGAGAGCGGGGACGACGGCGTGCTGATCCTTAAGAGGATGGGGACGGCGGAGACGCTGTTCGGGATCTTTAATTTCAGCCGGGAGCGGAAGGAAGTAGCCTGGACGGAGGGCGGAACGGATCTGCTGACCGGGGAACGGATCGGCGGCGATGGAAAGGTGTGGTTAAGGCCATACGATTTTGTGTGGGGAATTCCTGGCCCGGACCGCCGCGAGACCCGGACGGTTCAGAAAGCCTGAAATCTGCGGCTTGCAGTACAGAAATAAGGACAGAATAGATATCGGAAAATGCGTCCATAATCTAAGAAGAAAATGATCTGCCGGAACATCCTGCGCGGGCTGCGCCTGCCAAAAGCCGGCAGCAGGGAAGGATCTGACCGGGTTATGGACGAAAAAGGAAAGAGAATACTGCGGATCGTCGGAGCCGCCGCGGGAGTGTATCTGGTTTTTAAGTATATACTGCCGCTTGCGGCTCCGTTTGTATTTGCCGCTGCTGCTGCGGTCCTCTTAAAGCCGCCGGCGGAGAAGGTTGCCGGGAAACTGCGGTTTGAATGGCGGGGCCGTGTCTTCGGCGTTGCGCCGTGTGTGATCGCCGTGACAGAACTTACGCTTGCGCTGGGCGTCCTGGGCGCGGCGGCTTATGCGGGCGGACGGCGGCTCTGCGGGCAGATCGTGCTTTTCATGGAGCGGATGCCGGAGTGGCTGGCGCAGCTGAACCGGTGGCTTACGGGGATGTGCCATCTTCTGGAAGAACGTCTGACGCTTAGGGAAGATACGATGGTGTATCTGGCCCAGGATATGATCCAGGGCTTGGGCGAGCGGATGAAACAGGGCGTGATGCCCTATCTGATGGGCAATTCCATGTCGCTGGCGCAGGGAACCATCGGCCTGATGGTCGTTATGATCCTGTTTATGATGGGAGTGATGCTGTTTGTCCGGGAGATGGACGGGATCAGACAATGGATGGAACATTCCTTTTTCCGGGAAGAATTTATTCGGATCGGCCGGGTGCTGGCCCTGGCCGGACGCGCTTATCTGCGGGCGCAGGGGATCATATTGCTTTTCACCATGGCGCTGTGCACCGCGGGATTATTTCTTCTGAAGAACCCCTATTATATCCTGGCCGGGATCGGCCTGGGACTTTTGGACGCGCTGCCGGTCTTCGGCACGGGAACCGTGCTCGTGCCGTGGGCGGTCGTTTGCTTTTTTCGGAGAAGGTGGCGGAGAGGGCTGTTTCTGCTGGCCCTCTACGCGGCGTGTTATCTCCTGCGGGAATTCCTGGAAGCGAAGCTTTTGAGCGATAAGGTGGGGCTGTCGCCGCTTCTGACGCTCATATCGATCTATGTGGGGCTTCAGCTGTTCGGAATTCCCGGCGTACTTCTGGGACCGGTGGGGGCGCTGGTGATCAGGGAGTTCTGTTTCAATCCAGCAGATTCCCCCGGTTAAGCGCGTACCGCACCGCGCTCCCGAACGACAGCGCGATGGCGATCTTCGCCGCGTCGCCGGGCAGATAGGGGATCGCGCCCATGGCCAGCGCTTCGAAGAAGGTCAGGTGCAGCTGGAAAGCCAGCCACAGGGAGCCGAACAGATAGCAGAAAGCGGTGCCAACTACCATGCCGGCCACGACATAAAGCTTCTTTCCGTGAAAATGATCGACGAACCAGCCTTCCGCGGCCGCCATGAACAGATAACCGATCATATAGCCGCCGGTGGGACCGGCCATCTTGGCCAGGCCGCCGGTGAATCCGGTAAATACCGGGAGTCCGGCCGCGCCGAGGAGAAGGTAGGCCACGCAGCTTATGAGGCCCCGCTTCAACCCCAGTACATAGACGGTCAGGTAGATCGCAAGCGTTCCCAGGGAAATGGGCACCGGCGAGAAGGGGATCGGAAATGCAACCGGCCCCAGCACGCAGATGACCGCGGTCATAAGCGCGGTGAGAGCGGTCTCGCGGACGGTCATAAACGGTCTGGCTGTTGTATTGTCTGATATGCGCATGGTAAATTCTCCTTCCTAAATCCAGACGCATGGCCAATGTCATTCCCAGGTGTCTCTACAGTGGCCCGCGCCTGGCTTTCAGAATGCTTTCGCATTCATGACGATTATACAGAAAGAGCCGCAGACTGTCAACATGATATTTGAAAATGGTTAACAATTGATAGGGCAGTGTCTCGAAGACGAACAAAGCGGCATGTGTGTCTTTCCCGCGGGGACATTTTCAGAGTGACAAATTCCGGAGGGTATGGTAAACTGAAAACGCAGACGCTGACCGGGCGGCACGGCGGCCGAGGCCGGCTTAAGCCGGGACGCACGGAAAGGGGCAGGGAACAACGGCCACAGAACGGACGCGGCGGCAGCAGGCGTAAGAGCCGTTATCCGGTCAGCGAAACGAATCGCAGAATGATTAAACGGCAGAAGGAGAGACAGAAGATGAAACTGACAGCGAAAGAGAAAGCATCCTACGGCCTGGGCGCCGTGGGAAAGGACATGGTCTATATGCTGTCCGCCAGCTATATCCTGTACTATTATCAGGATATCCTGGGGGTCAGCGCGATCGCCATGGGCATGATCCTGATGGCGGCCCGGGTATTCGATGCGTTCAACGATCCGATCATGGGCGTGGTCGTGGCGAAGACCCGGACAAAATGGGGGAAGTTCCGGCCATGGCTTCTGATCGGCACGGTGACGAACGCGCTGATCCTGTATTTTATGTTCGCGGCGCCGCCGGCGTTAAACGGCAGCGGGCTGGTGGCTTATGCGGCCATCACTTATATCCTCTGGGGCGTGACCTACACGATGATGGATATTCCGTTCTGGTCCATGATCCCGGCCTTCACGGAAGGCGGGCAGGAGAGGGAGAGCCTGTCCACGCTGGGCCGTTCCTGCGCGGGCGTCGGCTCGGCCCTGGTTACGATCATTACGATGAAATGCGTCTACAGCCTGGGACAGGGCAGCGAGCGGGCGGGCTTCGCGCGGTTCGCGCTGATCCTGGCGGTGTTATTTGTGATCTTTATCACGGTCACCTGCGTCTGCATCAAGGAGAAATCCACGGTGGACGTAGAGTCTCCGTCGGTAGGGCAGATGTTCAAGGCGCTTCTGCAGAACGACCAGGCCATGACCATCGTCATCAGCATCGTGCTGATCAACTGCTCCCTGTATATCACCTCCAACCTGGTGATCTATTTCTTCAAATACGATTTCGGCGGTGAGGCCTGGTACAACAGCTACACGCTGTTCAATACCTTCGGCGGCGGGATCCAGATCCTGTCGATGATGATCCTGTTCCCGCTGATCCGGAAGTTTTTAAGCGCCATAAAGGTATTTTATCTCAGCTTTATCCTGGCGATCGTGGGATACGCGACGCTTCTGGTCTTCATGCTTCTGAATGTGACCAGCATCTTCGCCCTGTTCGTGCCGGCGTTCTTCATCTTCGTGGCTTTCGGTATGCTGACGGTGCTGACTACTGTGTTTCTGGCCAACACCGTGGATTACGGCCAGTGGAAGAACAACCGCCGCGACGAGAGCGTGATCTTCTCCATGCAGACCTTCGTGGTGAAGCTGGCCAGCGGCGTGGCGGCGCTGATCGCCGCCGTCTGCCTGTCGGTGACGAATTTGAGCAACGACGCGTCGGAGACGTCGGCCGCGGTGGAAGCGGCGGCCTCGTCGGTCATGGGACTGCGGCTGACGATGACGGTGCTGCCGATCGCCGGGCTTCTGGTCGCGATCTGGTATTTCCATAAGAAATATATCCTGACGGAAGAGAAGGTGGCGGAGATCGCGGATGCGATCCGCGGGTGAGAAGCTGGCGCTGATCTTTTTCTGAATTTGCGTGGACAATGATGATCAGCCGACAACAGCGGCAGCGCAGCACATTTGTCTTGACAAAAGTCCGGAAATAGCGTAGAATCACCGTATTACTGATAGAATTCAGGCGTTGAAAGGGAATAGTAAGCCGACGCACATGACCAGAGAAGGAACCGGATGGTGGAAGGTTCCCATGTCAACGGAAGCTGAACCGGCCCCGGAGCCTCCGTGTGAAAGCGCGGCGTATCCCCGGCGTTAGCGGGAGAATCAAGAGAACCGGTTCGGCCGGCGGCGCATTGGAAAAGCGGAAGTCTTTCGTCCTCATGGCGGCGCGGCGGACGGTTAATCAGGGTGGTACCGCCGGAACAAGCGGATCGCGCCGCTGGCGCATCTACGCAAACTGATGTAAAATTCAGGATCCGGTCCCTCGTCGCAAGGCGCAGGGACCGGTTTTTTTGTACCTGCGGAAACAATATCAAATCAGCGTCATAAAAAGGAGAATTCATTATGGCAAACGACAAGAAACTGGTGGAGGCGATCACGTCCATGGACGTAGATTTCGCCCAGTGGTACACCGATGTGGTGAAGAAGGCGGAGCTGTGCGATTACGCCAGCGTCAAGGGCTGCATGGTCATCAAGCCGGCGGGCTACGCGATCTGGGAGAATATCCAGAAGGAGCTGGACCGGCGCTTTAAGGAGACGGGCGTGGAGAACGTCTATATGCCCATGTTCATTCCGGAAAGCCTTCTGCAGAAGGAGAAGGATCATGTGGAGGGCTTCGCGCCGGAGGTGGCGTGGGTGACCCACGGCGG
>CANPZZ010000064.1 GCA_947589125.1 uncultured Lachnospiraceae bacterium | reverse complement strand
TGAAACGGGCGCCCACGACGATCAGCAGATCGCACTCGGTAATGCCGAAATTGGAGGTCTTAGTGCCGTGCATGCCGGCCATTCCGGTGTACAGCTCGTCGGTTCCGTCAAATGCGCCCTTGCCCATCAGACTGTCGGCCACCGGAGCCTGGATCTTGTGGGCAAATGCCCGCACTTCCTCTGCGGCGTTGGACAGATTGGCTCCGCCGCCCACGAAGATAAACGGCTTCTGAGAATCCTTGATCATCAGAATGGCCCGCTCCATGTCCTCCTCGGTGATCGTATCGGTCTGGCGCTTGACTTCCTCGGGGGCCTGATACTCATAATCGCACATGCCGGAGGTCACGTCCTTGGTGATATCCACCAGCACCGGACCGGGACGGCCGGACCGAGCGATCTTGAAGGCGCGCCGCATGACGGAGGCCAGCTTCGTCACATCCTTGACAATGAAATTGTATTTGGTAATGGGCATGGTCACGCCGGCGATGTCGATCTCCTGGAAACTGTCCTTGCCTAGAAGACTGACGCCCACATTGCAGGTGATGGCGACTACCGGAATGGAATCCATGTACGCCGTGGCGATGCCGGTGACCAGATTGGTCGCGCCGGGGCCGGACGTAGCCAGGCAGACGCCCACCTTGCCGGTCGCCCTGGCGTAGCCGTCGGCCGCATGGGCCGCGCCCTGCTCGTGGGAGGTCAGGATGTGGGTGATCTCATCCTGATGCTTATAGAGGGCGTCGTAAATATTTAAGATCGCCCCGCCGGGATAGCCGAAGACGGTATCCACGCCCTGTTCCTTCAAACACTCGATTACGATTTCTGATCCGTTTAATTTCTGCATAAAAAATCTATTCTCCTTGCTGTAACACATACCGCACGCAGCGCTTTGCTTTCCGGGAACCATAGTCATCTTCCGGAATCATATCCGTCTTTCGGGACTTTGTCCGCGGTTCGGGGCCGGAAACTCATATCCGGAGCTTTGCATGCGAAGATTCATCATTCATTTCTATCTGCGTTCCATCTGCATTATAACCGGATTAACACGGGATGCTGCAAACACCACTCACTGCACTATTCCGATCCGCGGCGTTCAGTCCGCCAGCACCGCGCCCTTGTCCGCGGACGTCACCAGATTGCGGTATCTCCGGAGATACCCGTCCACTTCCTTCGTCTTCGGCGTCCAGTTCGCGCGGCGTTTCGCCAGCTCCTCATCGCTTACCAGCACATTGATCGTGTTGGCGTCGATATCGATAGAAATGATATCGCCTTCCTCAACAAGTCCGATGGGGCCGCCTGCAGCCGCCTCCGGGCACACATGGCCGATGGAAGCGCCGCGGGATGCGCCGGAGAACCGTCCGTCGGTGATCAGGGCTACGGAAGAGCCGAGACCCATGCCCGCGATGGCGGAGGTGGGATTCAGCATCTCGCGCATACCCGGGCCGCCCTTCGGGCCCTCATAGCGGATGACCACTACGTCGCCGGCTACGATCTTACCGCCCTTGATGGCCGCGATCGCATCTTCCTCGCAGTCGAAGACTCTTGCCGGGCCCTCATGCTTCAGCATCTCGGGAACCACGGCGGAGCGCTTCACCACGCAGGAATCGGGAGCCAGGTTGCCTCTCAGCACGGCGATGCCGCCGGTCTTCGAATAAGGATTCTCCACGGTGCGGATGACATTGGTGTCTTTATTCACAGCGTCGGCGATATTTTCGCCCACGGTCTTGCCGGTAACGGTCATGCAGTTCAGATCCAGGAGGCCGAGCTTGCTGATCTCCTTCATGACGGCGTAAATGCCGCCGGCCTCGTTCAGATCTTCCATATAGGTGGGGCCTGCCGGCGCCAGATGGCACAGGTTCGGCGTCTTCGCGCTGATCTCATTGGCGATATCCACGTTCAGCTCCAAGCCGGCCTCATGGGCGATAGCAGGCAGGTGCAGCATGCTGTTGGTGCTGCAGCCCAGGGCCATATCCATGGTCAGGGCATTGCGGAACGCGGCTTCGGTCATGATGTCGCGGGGGCATATATTTTTCTTAAGCATCTCCATGACAGCCATGCCGGCGTGCTTCGCCAGGCGGATACGCTCGGAGTAGACGGCCGGGATCGTGCCGTTGCCGCGAAGGCCCATGCCCAGGACCTCTGTCAGGCAGTTCATGCTGTTGGCGGTGTACATGCCGGAGCAGGAGCCGCAGGTGGGGCAGACATGATTGGCAAAATCTTCCACGTCCTCCTCGGTCATGGTTCCGGCGGCGCAGGCGCCTACGGCCTCGAACATGCTGGAAAGGCTGCGCTTCTGGCCCTTCACATGGCCGGCCAGCATGGGACCGCCGCTGACGAATACCGTCGGGATATTGAGGCGCGCCGCGGCCATCAGAAGGCCCGGTACGTTCTTGTCGCAGTTGGGGATCATGACCAGGGCGTCGAACTGATGGGCCAGGGCCATGCACTCGGTGGAGTCGGCGATCAGGTCGCGGGTGACCAGGGAATATTTCATGCCTACGTGGCCCATGGCGATGCCGTCGCAGACGGCGATGGCCGGGAACACGATCGGGGTGCCGCCTGCCATGGCGACGCCCTGCTTGACGGCCTCGACCAGCTTGTCGAGGTGCATGTGGCCGGGAACGATCTCATTGTAGGAGCTGACGACGCCGACTAAGGGGCGAGAGAGCTCTTCCTCGGTGAGGCCTAATGCCCGGTAAAGGGAGCGGGCGGGAGCCTGTTGGAGACCGGATTTTGCGTTGTCGCTTCTCATTTTTTAACTCCTCCTTGTTACTTCATTAATGCAGGTGAAATAATTTCGCGGAAGGTCCGCGGCAGCCCCATCGTCCGCCTGGGTTTCCGGTTTCGGATGGAAGTATTTCTAAATTCACAGCAATTTGCTAAGAACGTAAGAAAAAATGGGTCCCGCGGGTTGGTTCACCCGATCGCTTAATATCCTGGTTCCCCCATTTTTCTTACAACGCAAATCACTGTTCACTAAGAAATACTAACCATCCTGCAAAGTCAACTCAGGCGGACGATGAGGCTGCCGCTGCGTTATTGGCGGGTCTGCAAAAATGCAGGGGCCGGGTATTTCCGGGAAAGGCAGGATTTGCGTTTTTCGACGTATAAATAAATGGTTGAAAGTCTATGCGGTAATGCGCTCCGCGATCAGGTCGCCCATCTGGGTGGTTCCGACCTTCGTGCAAGCGTCGGAGTAAATGTCTCCGGTACGGTAGCCTTCGGTGAGGACCTGCTGGACGGCAGCCTCGATGGCGGCGGCTTCCTTGTCAAGATCAAAGGAATAGCGCAGCATCATCGCGGCGGACAGGATCGTGGCGATGGGGTTGGCGATATCTTTGCCGGCGATGTCGGGCGCGGAGCCGTGGCTGGGCTCGTACATGCCGAATTTGGTCTCGTTTAAGCTGGCGGAGGACAGCATGCCGATGGAACCGGTGATCATGCTGGCCTCGTCGGAGAGGATGTCTCCGAACATATTCTCGGTCAGGATCACGTCGAACTGGCCGGGATTCATGACGAGCTGCATGGCGCAGTTGTCGACCAGCATATGGGTCAGCTTAACCTCGGGATAATCCTTTGCCACCTCTTCGACTACCTTGCGCCAGAGTCTGGAGGAATCCAGAACATTGGCCTTATCCACGCTGATCACGCTCTTGCGGCGCTTCATCGCGATGTCGAAGGCCTTGACGGCGATGCGGCGGATCTCATTTTCATTGTAAGTCAATGTATCCACGGCGGTCATGGCGCCGTCAATCTCCTTCGTGTACCGCTCGCCGAAATAGAGGCCGCCGGTGAGCTCGCGCATGATGACCATATCGAAGCCGTCGCCGATGATCTCCTTCTTTAACGGGCAGGCGTCGGAAAGTTCCTTATATAAATATGCCGGGCGAATATTGGCGAACAGATTCAAACCCTTACGGATCGCCAGAAGGCCGGCCTCGGGCCGCAGGTTCGGAGCCACGTCGTACCAGCGGGAATTGCCCACATTGCCGCCGACGGCGCCCAGAAGCACCGCGTCTGCCGCCTTAGCGGTAGCCAGGGCCTCATCGGTCAGAGGCACTCCGTATTTGTCGATGGAGCAGCCGCCCATCAGGATCTCTGTATAGTTCATGGTGTGGCCGTAGACCCGGCCCACCCGGTCAAGTACCTTGCACGCCTCGCGGACGATCTCCGGGCCGATCCCGTCGCCGGGGATCGTGACGATATTCAGATTCATGTCGTTGTCCTCTCTGCTTTTCAGGCGGAAAATGCCGCCTCTCCGCCGTTTCCTATCATAATATCTTATTTGTCCGCAGATTTCAATATCCGCATGTTAAAAATTCTAAACATATTTGGAATTCATTTCATAACTGCAAGTTATAGATTGTCCGTGTTATCAGATCTTCAGGGGAAAGAAATAGCCGCCACTACCACCAATAGTGACGGCTGCCCGTTAAGGGTTTAACTTGTCATTATAGGGGGTAGGCCGTGCGACTCTGGCTTTCCCTCTGTGTTTTAAATATAACATATTCCGGAATACAGTTCAAGAGTTTTTATTTCTTTCCAAACTCCTCTCGATTTATGCTTCCGGCTTCTCCACCTGCACGATCGCGCTCTTCTGCATCGGAATACGACAGTTCTTGTTGCTGCCGAACTCGATGATCACGGTGTCGTCGGTCATATCGATGACCACGCCATAGAACCCGCTGCTGGTAAGCACATTATCGCCCACCGCGACGCTGGCCAGAAGCTCGGCCATCCTCTTCTTCTCCTTCTGCTGCGGGCGAATGGCGATGAAATACATCATACCGATCAGAAACGCCGCATAAATCAGCCAGAATCCCAATCCGCCGGCACCGCCGGACGCTGTCGCTGTCAACATATCAATTTCCTCCTTCACTCATCCCTGCCAGCTTGGCCGCTTTATACTCGCTGTAGCGGTGGGCCTCGATGGCGTCCCGAATCTCTTCCATCATTGTATTATAAAAATACAAATTATGCAACACACATAAACGCATTCCCAGCATTTCTTTCGCCTTGAACAGGTGCCGGATGTAAGCCCGGCTGTAGGAACGGCAGGCCGGGCAGCCGCAGCCCTCCTCGATCGGACGGTCGTCCAACTCGTACTGCTGGTTGTGCATATTCAGTTTCCCATGGTTCGTGTAGACGTGGCCGTGGCGCCCGTTGCGGGTCGGATAGACGCAGTCGAAGAAATCCACGCCCCGATCCACCGCCTCAAGAATATTAGCCGGCGTCCCCACGCCCATCAGATAGGTAGGCTTCTCAAGCGGCAGATACGGCACCGTCTCATCCAGGATCCGGTACATCTCCTCGTGGCTCTCTCCTACCGCCAGCCCGCCGATCGCGTAGCCGTCCAGATCCAGCTCGGAAATGGCCTGCGCGTGGGCGATACGGATGTCCGCAAAGGTCCCGCCCTGATTGATGCCGAACAAAAGCTGCTCCTTATTCAATGTATCCGGCAGACTGTTAAGCCTTGCCATCTCATCCTTGCAGCGCCTAAGCCACCGGGTCGTGCGGTCCACTGAGTTCTGCATATATTCCCTGGTCGCCGGATGGGGCGGGCATTCGTCCAGCGCCATCGCGATGGTTGAACCCAGATTTGACTGGATCTGCATGCTCTCCTCAGGCCCCATGAAGATCTTGCGCCCGTCGATGTGGGAGTTGAAATACACTCCCTCTTCCCTGATCCTGCGCATCCCCGCCAGGGAGAACACCTGGAATCCGCCGGAATCCGTCAGGATCGGCCGGTCCCAGTTCATGAACTTATGCAGGCCGCCGAACTGCCGGATCAGCTTGTCGCCGGTCCGCACATGAAGATGGTAGGTATTGGACAGCTCCACCTGGGTGCCCAGCTGCCGCAGGTCGTCGGTAGACACAGCGCCCTTGATGGCCCCTACGGTCCCCACGTTCATGAACACCGGAGTCTGGATCGTGCCGTGGACGGTGGTTACCTCCGCCCGCTTGGCACGTCCGTCCTTCGTAATCAACTGATATCTCATAAATTGTCTGCTTTCTGAATTACTTGGAAGCCGTCTTCTCCTTCGCAGCCTTCGCCGCTTTCATCGTCTTCGTCTTATGGGTCAGAACCAGCCACAGCGCGCCGGTGACGCACACGGACGAATACGTACCGCAGACGATACCTGCCATCAGCGGAAGCGCGAACTCACGGATGGAACTGACACCCAGGATGAACAGCACGAACACCATGATGAACGTAGTCAGCGAGGTGTAGATACTTCTGGTAAATGTCTGCGTGATACTGATATTCACCAGCTCCTCCAGGCTCTGCTTCGCCGTCTTCGTCTGCAGATGCTCACGGATCCGGTCGAAGATAACGATGGTCGCGTTGATGGAGTAACCAACGATCGTCAGCATGCAGGCGATAAATGTAGAGCCCACAGACCACCGCGCCACCGCGTAGAAGGTCAGCACCACCATAACGTCGTGCACCAGGGCCGCCACCGCGCTGGTCGCGAAATTGATATCCTTAAACCGGAACCAGATATAGAGAAGCATCAGGATCGTCGCAACGATCACGGCCACGATCGCGTCCTGCTTCATCTCATCGCTGATAGCGCCGGAGATATTCTCCGTGGTAATGGTCTCATTGTCCACGCCGAACTGCTCCACCAGGGCGTCCGCCATAGCCTGCCTCTGCTCTACCGTCAGAGTCTGCGTCCGGAAGATCACCTCTGTCGTACCGGCCACCTTCTGCTGCTGCACATCAGTCACGCCGGTCGCCTCGCGGATCACCGGGATCACCTGGCTGTCGATCTCCTCAAGACTCATATCTGTCGTAAACGGCACATTCGTCGAAGTACCGCCCTTGAAATCCATGCCCCAGTTGAGCGCGCCGCGTCCGGTCACCGCTCCGCCGGCCATAACGACCCAGCCCAGCAGGATCGCCGCGATGGAGATCGTAAAGAACACTTTCTTCTTCCCGACGAAATCGGTCGGCGTCTTGTCTTTCTTCACGCCGTACAGCTTCACATTCTGCAGGCCCAGATTATACAGGGCGTACAGAGCCGTTCTGGTCACGAACAGGGCCGTGAACATGGATAAAATGATACCGATGGCCAGCGTCGTCGCGAAACCCTTCACCGTACCGGAGCCGCGCAGATACAGCACCGCCGCAGCGATCAGCGTCGTCACGTTGCCGTCCACGATGGCGGACAGCGCCTTGCTGAAACCGGTCTTGATCGCGGAATGCACCGTCTTGCCCACACCGATCTCTTCCATGATACGCGTGAAAATGATGACGTTGGCGTCCACGGCCATACCGATGGAAAGGATGATACCGGCGATACCGGGCAGCGTCAGCGTCACCTCAAACGCTGACAGCAGGACCATTTCCAGACCGGCATACAGGGCCAGGGCGATAACAGAAGCCAAGCCGGGCACCCGGTATACCACGATCATGAAGATCGCGATAATGATAAATCCGATAAGCGCCGCCATAAGGCTCGTACGGATCGCATCCTGCCCCAGTCTCGCGCCGACAACCTGAGACCGCAGCTCTTCCAGTTCCAGAGACAGGGAACCGATACGGATCGTGGAAGCCAGGTTCTGCGCCGCTTCATAGTCGCTCATACCTTCAATATAGCATTCACCGCCGGTAATCGCCGTCTGTACGTTCGGCGCGGAGACGATCTGATTGTCGTAAATAATATAAATGGGTTCCCCAATATGGGCGGCCGTCGCATCCGCAAACGCCTGTGTCCCTTCCTCATTAAAGCCCAGGCTGACGATATACTGGTCCAGTCCGGTCGTCTGATTCTTCATGATGCCGGCTTCGGCGCGGACCACCTGGTCGCCGGTCAGAATCACATTGCCGTCCGGATCCATGAACATCAAGGAACCGGGCTTGCCCAGCTCTTCCAGGATCGTATTGGCATCCGACACACCGGGGATATCAATATTGATCCGGTTATTGCCTTCCTGATACACCTCAGCCTCAGTGCTGTAGTTCTGCACCCTCTGCTGCAGCTTGTAAATGGTATCGGACATATCCGTGTCAGACGGATTGTCGATGACGGTCCGGTAGGTAATGCTCACGCCACCGGCCAGATCCAGGCCAAGCTTGATGTTGTCAGCCGTGTCATACCCGAACCAGCCGAACAGGGCCACACAGGCCAGCACAGCGATCAGGCACAACGCGCCTTTTCCTTTTCCACTTTTCATTGCTTTTATCTCCTTTGCTACTTTAATGCACTCATTCTGTCCCGGACTCTGCCGGTTCCCGGTCCGGCGGCTTCTGCTGCCGCGCCCCGGCCCCGCGTTCACACCGGCGCGCTTCCTAGCGCACCCCGGCTCCGCGGTCTCACACCGATGCGCTTCCTATCGCCGCGCACCGGCAGCCGCCTGTTACTCCTCGTCCTCCGCCAGCGCCGCCTTGATCATGATCGCGCATTCGATCCGCTTCTTCTGCATCTCGCAGCCGATCTCATACGCGCCCGTGATCGAGCCGTCGTAATTCCAGGCGTTAGCCGCACAGCCGCCGCTGCAGTAGAACCGGGCGAAGCAGTCCCGGCACTTGTCCTTGGCGTAGACATTCACCAGCTTGAACTCATCCCGAAGCTCTGTATTCGTGATGCCCTCGTTTACATTTCCCAGAAGGAACTGCTCCTGGCCCACGAACTGATGGCAGGGATACAGATCTCCCCACGGCGTCACCGCCAGATACTCCGTCCCCGAGCCGCATCCCGAAAGCCGCTTGGCCACGCAGGGTCCCTGGTTCAGATCGATCATGAAATGGAAGAAGTTGAACCCGCGGCCCTCTTTCTTCCTTTTAATATACTCAACCGCCAGCCGGTCATACTCGGCCAGTATCTGCGGCAGATCTTCCTTACGGATCGCGTAGGGCTCGTCCGGCGAAGCCACCACCGGCTCCACCGACATCTGCTTAAAGCCCAGATCCGCGAAATGTAGCACATCGCTGGCAAAATCCAGATTGTACCTGGTAAATGTCCCGCGCACATAATAGTTCATCTGCCCGCGGCTCTCCGCGAACTTCTGGAACTTCGGAACAATGATATCGTAGCTGCCCGCGCCCTTCCGGAATGGCCTCATCCGGTCATTGACTTCCCTGCGTCCGTCCAGGCTTAAGACCACATTGGACATCTCCCGGTTGCAGAACTCCATGATCTCGTCATTCAGGAGAACTCCGTTGGTAGTCAGCGTGAAGCGGAACTGCTTGTTATGCTCCGCCTCCTGTGACCGGCCGTACTCCACAAGCCGCTTCACCACACCCCAGTTCATCAGCGGCTCGCCGCCGAAGAAATCCACCTCCAGGTGCTTCCGGTTCCCCGAATTCGCGATCAGGAAATCCAGCGCCTTCTTCCCTACCTCGAAACTCATCAGCGCCCGACGGCCGTGGTACTCGCCTTCCTCAGCGAAGCAGTACCTGCAAGCCAGGTTGCAGTCGTGGGCGATATGCAGACACAGCGCTTTCACGACAGTCTTGCGCTTCTTAAAATCAATCACATAATCGTGATAAATGTCCTTCGTAAACAACTGCTCGGCGTCGATCAGTTCCTGAATGTCGCTCATCGCATCCGCGATATCCTGCGCGCTGTAGCCATATTCTTCCGCCAACTGCTTTTCAACGCGCCCGCGAAGCTCAGCGGGGATCCGGAAAGCGCCTGCCGAATCCGATTCCTGCTCTCCCGGCCCCGGTACTCTTCCGGCCGTTTCAGCATCTTTCCCAGCTTTCTTCTCTGCATCCGGCACGGTTTCACAACCATCTTCATCCTCACAGCCAGCGCAGCCGTTCTCTGTCACAGCTTCCACGGCCCGCTCTGTATACGCAGGCCCCGCGGCCTGCTCTGCATATTCGGCTCCAGATCCGTTCTTGTCTGTCTCCGGCATCTCCGCCGCCAGCAGCGCCACCGCGTCATAAACCACATCCTCCACCACATGGACCGCGCCGCTGTTGACATCCATGACGATGTTATATCCGTTATTCCTGTACTGATGGATCACTCGATATCTCCTCGTATGTCAGACGCAGCCGCAAAGGCATCCCCTCAGCCCGGATACCATCCCGCCGCGCACTGACATGATAACAAACGAAACGCCCCTACAATCAAAAGGACCGTAGGGGTTCCTCGTTTACTGCTTTATTCATCTGATAAAAATGCCGCCGAATGCACGCGTCAGCCCGAAGTCAGCCCTTATTTCCGTGCATCAGCGTGCATACGGCGCACCTGATCACCGGTTCGCGTTCTCACAGCTCTGGTTGCCTACCGTGCAGGAAGTCTTGCATGCAGACTGGCAGGATGTCTGGCACTCGCCGCAGCCGCCCTTCTTCATGGACTCTTTCAGAGTGTTTCCGCTTAACGTCTTAACCTTCTTCATGTCATATCCTCCTTCAAAACACCGGTTCCCGCCATACGTCCGGCCTTCATCTGCCAGTCTCCGGCTCTGCGGCGGGTATACCGTAACGATGCTCTTTCAAGTCAAGCATTGCTAGTATAACATAAGAATTCCATTGTTGCAAGGCTTTCCGGCTCATTTTCTCCGTTGTTTTTTGCCTTGGCACCGGCTGCGTCTCTTCTTGTACTATTTTCTCAAAGCCGCTAATATACTGAACCAACAAGCAAATAAGGAGACATCCCATGGACATCTCCGCACCCAAAGTATTTCTGCGTTCCCTGCTTTTCTCCTACCTGCTGTCCGCCATCCTGCTGATCGCCGTTTCCTTCGGCCTCTATAAGCTGCGCCTGCAGGAAAGCCAGGTCCGCCTGGCCGTCAACGTCGTCTATGTACTTTCCTGCGCCCTGGCCGGCTTTCTGGCCGGCAAAGGCATGCGAAAAGGCCGGTTTTTCTGCGGCATCATCGCGGGCCTCCTGTATTTCGCCGTCCTTCTGGCCGTGTCCGTCCTGCTAAATAAAGGGCTGACCGCCACTCCCCAGGAACTGGCCGCCGCAGCCGGATTCTGCGCCGGAAGCGGGATCATCGGAGGCGTACTCAGCTGATGCCGCGGCGGAAGCTTCGGAGACATGCCAATCCGCCCCCGCGGCGAGATCTTCGGAGAGATGCCAAAACGCCCCCGCGGCGAGATCTTCGGTGACACGTCAATCCGCCCCCCGCAGTGGATTCTTCAGAGACACGCCAAATCGCCCCCGCAGTGGATTCTTCGGAGACATGCCAAAACGCCCCCGCGGTGGAATTCGCCGGTGACAATATCGAAACAAAAAAGCCGGCACTCCCGGGACGCCCGCTCCATCAAAGGATCGCGCCGCCCCGGAAATGCCGGCTGACAACTCATAAGCAGGAAAACTCCCGCTTCTTAATATTATTCCTTACTCAAATACCACACATCCAACCAAGGTCTTGTCCAGATCTCTGGCCTTCTCAATTTCCAATGCCACATCTGAATAACCGGAATACTTGCACTGCTCAACCAGCACCACGCTGTCACACTCAGGCAGTTTCCGAAGTGCCTGCTCATCCATCAGCACATTGCCTCCGGTTATCACCTGCACGCCGTCAAGACGGCTCTCCAAACCGCTTACCACTTCCGCCAGCTTCCCGCCGTCAGCCGTTCCGATCACCAGAAGCTTCTTAATATCGCTGGCGTAGTTACTGATATTCGCCGCGATCAGACCATACTCCGTATCTGCGTCCTTGCCATAAGCTCTGCCTTCCAGCTTCTTAAGCCACGCGTCCACCACGAACGCCTTCTTTCCGGATACCGGCAGCGTGCCAAGGATCTTCACCCGGTAGCGATTCTTCAACTCCTTCGCCGAATACAGCTTATCACTCATCAGGAAGATCACACAGACAAAGAATACCACCATGAACGCGCCGAGAACGCCGCCAAGCACCGCGTACTTCACACCGCTCTTGACTGCCGCCATTGTTGAAGTCGTCGGAGGCTCCGGTTCTTCCATGTTCTCCAAATCCTCCTGCTTCTGCTCCAGGCTCTCATTCAGCGTCGTCAGACGGTCCGTCTGCGACCTCTGGGTATCCTGAAGGCTCAGCTCCACCACTGACGCCATACTGCTGCTTACTTCGCTGACCGTGTGGTTGCCGATATTCGCCTTGATCCGGCGGCCCATCCTCTCCACACCATCCAGCAGCGCATCCATCAGTTCCTGCGCCTCTTCCTGGCTGGCGTGTTTCACTTCCAGCGTCAGCAGATTGCCGGAACCCGACACCGTAACCAGTTCATTCAGATAACGCTCATCAACATTCGTCTCCTCTGCCACATCTTTGAAAAACTCAAGGCTCGTGAGAGAAGTAACATAGGTTGTCATGATCGTATCCGTGAAATTCAGGTTCTGGTACACCATCTCCGGCATAATCTGATAGTCGGTCTTGATAAATAAAACCGTCTTCGCCTTCCACACATCATAGGGACTCATCCGCATCAGGACCGATCCCTCCAGATACTTCTCCTGCTCATCAATACTGTTCTTCAGGTTCTCGATCTCGCGTTCACGGTTCTCCTGATCCTTATGGAACTTCTCCACGGAATCCTCATAAGCTTTCTGCGCATCCTCCAGCTTCTGTGCGTCATTCTGAGTCCTGTAAGTACTTATCGCGCGGTAACCACCCAGCACCAGCGCCAGCACCACCGCCGCCAGTACGATCGGGCGCCACTTATAAAGCACCGCAAACATCAAATCCTTCAGATCAATCTCCTGCTCATATGTATTGTTCGGTTCCATACTACATCTCCTTATTTGTATTCATTGTCCTTTATTCTATCATAGTCTGAAATAATAGGCAAGACGGACATTCAAGAAATTTCTTCAAATTTTGGCAAACATTCTTCCCCTTGCACTAGTATATCGCCCCAAATTATGATAAATATAGGATAAACTGTCAAATAAAGAAAGGAAGGGCATATGAAGATACAGGAAGCGACCACATTGAGAATACAACAGCTGCGTAAAGAAAGACGTCTATCCGTGTATGCCTTGATCTACCAGAGCGGCATGCCGCCCTCCACAGTGAAAAGCATTCTGCACGGAAAAAGCCAGAACCCCGGCATCGTGAACATCAAACGTCTCGCCGAGGGCCTTGGCGTCACCATCAGAGAATTCTACGATTCTGAAATCTTCGACGACCTGGAGCCGGAAGACTAAACGCGAACGGATATCTCAGACTAAAACAAAACCCAGGCGCTTGCCTCTGGAGATGAGGCGAGGGCCTGGGTTTTATGTTTTCATGGATATACATCATAAAATAAGCTGATAACACAGTTTCAAATGAATAAGTATCTTCCGATATTCAGCAAATTTTATACTACAGTTTGCTGGTTTCTTTGCCCTTATTACAACAAATAGAGAATGCTTTATTTTAGTGAACGCATCCTACTTCAGGTTCTTCTCCAAAACTTGGTGATTCTTCTCCAGTTCCTGGTGTTTCACCAACTTTCCTGGAAGCTCTTCTCTGTTCTTGGGGGATACACTAAAGCTTCTCTCTTTTCTGGTGTTTCTTTGACACTCCCCACATTTCTAAGAAGAGCTTCTCTCTTTTGTGGTGTTTCCATCTGTTAGTGATCTTTTCAGCCATAACTGCTGACTTTCTGTTATTATTATTTCGCCATAAAAATAAATTTAAAGGAGGTTAACAGTTATGGCCAAAAAGATCACTAACAAACTCATTTCTCTTCCTCAGGATGTCTCCATCGACCGCGTCGTGGATCATCCCCATTCCATGGAGATCTTCATCTCCTGTCCTGACACGGATCGGCTCTGCCCGCTCTGCGCTCCCGCGACTGCGTCATCAAGGACTCCGGACGCTCCCTTACCGTCCGGCACATCGCCGTCGCCGGTAAGGGTTCTTTCCTCTCGTTCCATGTCCCGAGGCTCCTCTGTAAGCATTGCGGTGCCTCTTTCTCTGCCAGGCCCTACTTTGT
>CANPZZ010000063.1 GCA_947589125.1 uncultured Lachnospiraceae bacterium | reverse complement strand
GAGACCTTCACGGCGCCGGAGGTGGTCTGCGTCTATTCCGACGAGGGCCTCGGGAAAATGACCCGCACCCTCCACGATCTGTACCGGAACCATCTGATCCGCAGCCCGTATCTTCATAAGCAGCGCCCGATCCTGATCAACAACTGGGAGGCGACGTATTTCAAATTCAACGCGGACAAGCTGGTGGATATCGCCCGGGAGGCGAAGAAGCGGGGCATCGAGATGCTGGTCATGGACGACGGCTGGTTCGGGAAGCGGGATTCCGACAACTGTTCCCTGGGCGACTGGGTCGTGAACGAGGAGAAGCTGGGCTGCAGCCTGAAGGAGCTGGTGGACCGGGTGAAGGCCGAGGGCCTGAAATTCGGTATCTGGTTCGAGCCGGAAATGATTTCGCCGGATTCGGATCTGTACCGGCAGCATCCGAACTGGGCGATGCGGCAGCCGGGCCGGACGCCGACCCAGAGCCGGGCCCAGTATGTGCTGGATCTGTCCCGGCCGGAGGTGCGGGAGTATGTCTACGGCTGTGTGGCAAAGATCCTGCACAGCGCCGACATTTCCTATGTAAAATGGGATTCCAACCGGCAGCTGACCGATCCGGGCAGTTCTTATCTCGCGGGCGATCAGCAGGGCGAACTGGCCCACCGGTTCACGCTTGGGATCTATGAGCTGCAGGAGAGGCTTCTTAAGGAGTTCCCGGACCTTCTGCTGGAGAACTGCTGCGGAGGCGGCGCCAGGTTTGATCCGGGCATGCTCTATTACAGCCCGCAGATCTGGTGCTCCGACGACACGGACGCCGTGGAGCGGCTGGAGATCCAGGAGGGCACGGCCATGCTCTATCCGCTGGGAACCATGGGCGCTCATGTCAGCGACTGTCCGAACCACGCGGTAGGGCGGACGACGCCGTTTAAGACCAGGGGCCATGTGGCGCTGGCGGGGACATTTGGCTATGAACTGGATATCACGAAGATCTCTGAAGCGGATCGGGAAGAGATCGAAAGTCAGGTGGTGATGTACCACCGTTTCGCGGATCTGAACCGGGAAGGCGATTACTACCGCATCGCGTCCTGGGCAGAGAACCATGTGATGGACTGCTGGCAGGTGGTGGCAAAGGACCAGTCGGAGGCGATGGTCACATTCGTGCAGGTGCTGGGGAAACCGAACCAGCACAGCCGGCGGATACGCTTAAAG
This sequence comes from uncultured Lachnospiraceae bacterium, assembly GCA_947589125.1. Taxonomy (GTDB): domain Bacteria; phylum Bacillota; class Clostridia; order Lachnospirales; family Lachnospiraceae; genus UBA3402. The sequence continues at coordinate 13,048 of CANPZZ010000063.1, read as the reverse complement.
GGACTGGATCCGGACGCGGATTATATGGTGGAAGAGTATACCGGCGAAGCGCGTAAAGAAGGTGAAGCGGCGGGAGCGGCAGGAGCAAGTGCCGGCGAGACAGCGGAAACCGGAGCAGACGCGGCGGCAGTCCGGGAAGATGGCGTGAATGAGAAAAAAGGAAGAGTTTACAGCGGCCGCCTTCTGATGAACGCGGGGCTTCTGATTCCGCCGAAGTGGGGCGATTTCGCCAGCGAGCTTATGTATCTGAAGAAGGTCTGAATGCCGGCTCTCCATGCTGCAGAGGAGCAGTCGGTCCGGCCTGCTGCTCTGCTATTCACCGCAGGCTGAATGAAGAGGGGATATACGCCGCATATCCCCTTGGAACACCTATGCCACAGGACAGGCATATGCTGCGGGATAGGCGCAGGCAGGATATGTTCCGGCAATTAGACATAAGACAGGTGGTTTCCGTGTGGAGACCACTTGTTTTTTTCATACATTTCTGATACAATCGACAAGTATACATAATCTGACGGAAGGGAATCCAAAACTGTGACGTCGATCATTGATTATGACGCGGGGAATTTAAGAAGTGTTGCGAAAGCTCTGGAGGCTCTGGGCGAGGAGGCTCTTGTGACCAGGGACCGTGATCAGATACTGGGTGCGGACCGGGTGATCCTGCCTGGCGTGGGTGCGTTTGGCGACGCTATGGCGAAGCTTTCCCAGTATGGCCTGGCGGATGTGGTTCGGGAAGCGGCCGCTTCCGGTAAGCCGTTTTTGGGGATCTGCCTGGGGCTGCAGCTTCTTTTCGAGAGCAGCGAGGAGAGCCCGGAGGCGGAGGGACTTGGCGTGTTTCAGGGACGAATCCTGCGGATTCCGGACAGCGCCGGGCTTAAGATCCCCCATATGGGCTGGAACTCGCTGGAGATTACAGAAGGCAGCAGGCTTTTTGCCGGGATCCCGCAGGGAAGCTTTGTGTATTTCGTTCATTCGTATTATCTGAAGGCGGAGGATGAGGACATCGTGGCGGCGTCCACGGAGTACGGCGTCCGCATTCACGCGGCGGTGGAGCGAGGCAATGTATGCGCCTGCCAGTTCCATCCGGAGAAGAGCGGGAACGTGGGACTTCGGATTCTGCGGAATTTCCTGGCGATGTGATGATTACTGCAAATGAGTCTGGGGAAAGCCGTCTGAATAGAAATGGGATGGCGCTGGCGGTTATCGGCGAGATGATGGATAGACTGGCGCGTTGGATGCCGTAGAATGCCGATAAACGGCGTCAGATTGATGATCTATAAGTCGCAGAAGAACGAAGATCAGCTGCAAAGAGGAATTTCAATCATGCACACGAAACGTATCATCCCCTGCCTGGACGTCCATAATGGACGTGTGGTGAAGGGCGTGAATTTTGTAAATCTGCGTGACGCCGGGGATCCGGTAGAGATCGGCGCGGCCTATGATAAGGCCGGGGCCGACGAGCTGGTATTCCTGGATATCACGGCGTCTTCCGACGCCAGGGCCACGGTGGTGGATATGGTGCGGAGAGTGGCGGAGACCGTATTTATCCCGTTCACGGTAGGCGGAGGCATCCGCACGGTGGATGATTTCCGGCTGCTCCTGCGGGAAGGCGCGGATAAGATCTCCATCAATTCCTCGGCCATCAATACGCCGCGGCTGATCAGCGACGCCGCGGACAAATTCGGCCGGCAGTGCGTGGTGGTGGCCATCGACGCCAGACGCCGCCCGGACGGTTCCGGCTGGAATGTGTATAAGAACGGAGGCCGCATCGACACCGGGCTGGACGCGGTGGAATGGGCCATGGAAGCCGACCGGCTGGGAGCCGGGGAGATCCTTCTGACCAGCATGGACTGCGATGGGACCAAGGCCGGCTATGACAATGAACTGACGGCGCGGATCGCCGAAAATGTATCGGTGCCCGTGATCGCTTCCGGCGGCGCGGGAACATTGGAACATTTCTATGACGCGCTGACGGTGGGAAAAGCGGACGCGGCGCTGGCGGCTTCGCTGTTCCATTATAAGGAGCTGGAGATCCGGCAGGTGAAGGAGTATCTGGCCGGGAGAGGCGTGCCGGTGAGACTATGAGGTTGCCGGGTTACAAGGTTATATGGTTGCAAGGTTACAGGAGGATAAAATCATGGGAGCGATCCAGAACGACTGGCTGCAGGCCATCGGCGGCGAGTTTCGGAAACCTTACTATAAGGATTTGTATAATTTTGTCAATCAGGAGTACCGCACGCGGGTCATCTATCCGCCGGCGGACGACATTTTCAACGCCCTGCATCTGACGCCTCTTAAGGAGGTGAAGGTGCTGATCCTGGGGCAGGATCCGTATCACAACGAGCATCAGGCTCATGGCCTGTGCTTCTCGGTGCTGCCGGATCAGAAGGAAATCCCGCCGTCGCTTATAAACATTTATCAGGAACTGCATGACGATCTGGGCTGCTATATCCCGAACAACGGTTATCTGGTCAAATGGGCGAAAGAGGGCGTGCTTTTGCTGAACACGGTGCTGACCGTGCGGGCCCATCAGGCCAATTCCCATCAGGGGCGGGGCTGGGAGCAGTTCACGGACGCGATCATCGAAGCGGTGAATCGGGAAGACCGCCCCATCGTATATATGCTGTGGGGGAGACCGGCCCAGTCGAAGATTCCGATGCTGACGAATCCGAAGCATCTGGTGCTTAAAGCGCCTCATCCGAGTCCGCTCTCGGCGTACCGGGGCTTCTTCGGGTGCCGCCATTTCAGCCAGTGCAATGAATTTCTGCAGAGCCACGGCGTAGAGCCGATCGACTGGCAGATCGAGAATATCTGAGAGCAGCGGAAAGCAGACGACTGGTGCAGATGACAAAGACAAGCAATAAGGCCGGCAGATCAGAGGCAGAATCTGTACTGGCAAGAAGTGGTGCGCGGCAAATAGAAGGCTGTGCAGTAAAATGAAAACAGACAGGGAGTGTGGTGCAGAATGGATATTATAGAGATTTTAAAGGCACTCGTATTCGGAATTGTGGAAGGCTTCACCGAGTGGCTGCCGATCAGCAGCACCGGCCATATGATCCTGCTGGATGAACTGATCCAGCTGGATGTGACGCCGGAATTCAGGGAAGTATTTCTGGTAGTGATCCAGTTGGGAGCGATCCTGGCCGTGGTGGTACTTTATTTTTCGAAATTATTTCCTTTCGTGACCATAAAAGGCAAAAGCATGGGAAAGAAGAACCTTGCTGTGCCGCTTGGCGGCAAGAGCAGCAAAGCGATCGTTATGACCGCGGATTCCTACCATACGAATCGGGGCAGCGTCCGGGAGGACATTATTCCCCTGGCAGTTCCCGTGGGTAAGGATGGCGGGCATCTGGGGATCAAGGCCAGTACGCTGGTGCTGTGGGTGAAGGTCATTATCGCCTGTCTGCCCGCGGCGATCGTAGGAATCCCGCTGGACGACTGGATGGAAGAGCATCTGCGGGGGCCGTATGTGGTGGCGGCGGCGCTGATCATTTATGGTATCCTGTTCATCATGGTGGAAAACCGGAATTACGGCAAACGGGCAGAGACGGAGAAGGTGGAGCAGATCTCCCTGTATCTGGCGCTGCTGATCGGTCTGTTCCAGACGCTTTCCCTGGTGCCGGGCACATCCCGGTCCGGCGCGACAATCCTGGGGGCCATGCTTTTGGGCTGTTCCCGCGGCGCGGCGGCGGAGTTTTCGTTCTTCCTGGGGATCCCGGTCATGTTCGGAGCCAGCCTTTTGAAGCTGATCAAGTTCGGGTTCCATTTTACCGGAGGCGAGGTCTTCCTCCTGCTGTTCGGTATGGTGGTAGCGTTCCTGGTGAGCGTGTATTCGATCCGGTTCCTGATGACGTATATCCGAAGAAATGATTTCAAGCTGTTCGGATATTATCGGATCGTGCTGGGCATCGTGGTAATCGTGTATTTCGTGGCGACACAGTTTATTCCGCAGTTCCAGGCGCTGTGACGGAAAATGAGTGTAAAGTAACGAAATGTTTAATTTTTTCTTAAGATTGTATTTTTTTTAGTACAATAATCCTTGGGCATTGACGAGAAAGGTCTGGGGGGGTATTTTATATAAAGGCATGTAACAGTGCCTAATAAGTATATCCAGGAGGGATAAGCAATGAAACGGAGAGTGATGTCTGTCGTCCTGTCTGCCGCGATGGCCCTGTCATTGGCAGTGCCGACGATGGCTGCGGAGACGGCGGAGAAAAAGATCGGAACCGTCTATGTGGAGAATGTTCCGGGCGGCATGATCGAAGCGCGTGTCGATGATATGGTTTTGCCGATTGGCGAGAAGGTTGAACTGCCGGAAGAAACGAGCGTATCGTTGAGTACGTACACTTGGCCGTACTATGATGAGAACGGCGAATATGCGGGCTATACCATGGCAGACGGGCTTTATGTTGCTACCGCAGCCAATGCGGAGAAGACGCAGATTAGCAAATACGGTGGTGGATCTTTTGAAGTGAAAGCGGGAGATTCGAATATTGTGACCGCAGTTTTTGTCCGTAACCCCGATGAAGGAGAGGACACTTCAGATCATGAACCATATATGTCGTTCACCTTTAAGGACGAACAGTTTAATACGATGGACGAAACAGAGATAGTTACGGATCCAGTGACCGGTATCTATTATGTAACATGGGATAAGGAAAATGGATACGTTGGAAAGACCGTGAGCATGGCTGATCTGACATCCATTAAGCTGGTTGACGTCAGGTGCTATAGCTCAATTGTGACGGAAGAGAGCGCATTTGCGTTCAAAGACGGAGCCCTTACTTGGAACGGAAAGCTTGAGAAGGGGCCATATTATGTGGAGTTAGAAATCGTATATCAGGGAGAAACCATGCTCGGCTATGGTTATTTAGAGGTTGGATATGAGATAGACCTTGAGATACCGTTGGGATATCATCTCTCACGAGAGACAGATCAGTATTCTTCTTATGAAGTTCTGGGTTCTTGGATTACCGGAGGATCAAGACTGGATGTTACCCCTGACATGACGGTAGATGATGCGGTAAAAGCCCAATTGGAAGGTCCTTTGGAGTATAATCCGAATTATTTGGCTGAGCACGGAATCTATGGCTACGAGTTTGCTGGCTGGTCTGTTTTCGATAGTTCCACAGGCAAGTTCACAGATTTGAAAGGTGACGAGAAGATTGTGGATCTGTTAGATGACATAACGATTAGCAATAGTTATGATAATAACTTTAGTATTTATGCCAGATATACGAAGGATGGCAAAGAGTATCAGCCGGTAAGGGTAAGAGGGTTGGACGAGACCGTTGATCCCAGCGAGAATATTCCGGATACCGAAGAGGAATTAGAGGAAGCGATCGCTGATCTTCCAGATGAGATTACAACGGCTGAGGCGAAGGAGTTTGACGAGGCAGTTGAGGAGATCCTCAGCGGTATGAACAAGGTATCTGCGGACGCGCAGATGAAGATCGCTGTTTCCCTGGGTGCGAAGCTGAAGAGTGCTCTTGGTCTTACGCTTGTTGTACCTGAGGATGGTAGTATTGCAGCGGACGACAGTGTCTTCGTGGCGGCCGGACTTACTTCCTCTGAAGACAAGGGCGCAACGGTTACGCTGACGCTGAAAAATGTGGCGACGTCCAGTGATGCTGCTAAGCTTGGTGAGTTTACTGTTGAGATGAGTGTGACAGATGCTGAAGGAACAACAACGCCTGTGACGAAGCTTGAGGTACCGGTAAAGGTTACGGTTACGCTTCCTGCCGACCTGATTGCTTCTATGGCCAATGCGACTAAGACCTATGTTGTAAAGATCGGTGAGGACGAGATCAAGTTCGATCTCGATGAGAAGAATAACACGATCACCTTTATGACCTCCGTGCTTGGACATTTTGTCATCACTGAAAAGACGGAACCGAGCAAGCCGGATAACAACAATCAGTTGTATGGCGGCAGCAGCAATACCCGTTCCAAGGCGGTCGATCTGAACGCTTCCGGTAGCTGGGTACAGGAGGCTGACGGAAGATGGTGGTTCAAGTACACGAGCGGCGGATATCCGGCTGGCAAGTGGGAACTGATCAATAACAAATGGTATTACTTTAATGCTGACGGTTATATGGCTACCGGCTGGCAGCTGATCGGCAATATATGGTATCATCTGGACAATGTGAACGGCGACATGACCACTGGCTGGTATCAGGATACTGCAGATGGTAAGTGGTATTACTTCAGCACCAGCGGCGCGATGCTGACCGGATGGCAGCTGATCGGCGGAGTTTATTACTATCTCAGCGATACGGTGGCTGCTCCGACCTATACATACGACGCGACGGCAGAGAAGTGGGTATACACCGTTCAGGGTGCAAGACCTTACGGCTCCATGTATGCTGGCGAGACCACACCGGACGGCTACACTGTAGACGCTAACGGCGCGTGGGTGCAGTAAGAGACATTGTTTCCTGACGGATCAGAGGTTGTTCGTGTGAACAGCAGATTATAAGAGATAGAATACGAAATAGGGGCTGCTGCGTTGGATTCAGTTACAAACTGAACTGCCAGTGCGGCAGCTCTGTTTTGTACTATGCCGGCTAAATTTTTGAAATAATGTTGTTTCGCACTTGACAAATTGAAAATAATGCAATAATATTAACGCAAGTCAACCGAATACAGAACCCAAAGACTTGGAAGGGAAGAGTAGCAGGGGGATATTCTCACAGAGAGCTCCGAAGGCTGAGAAGGAGCAGAATGAAGCTTGTGAACATGGTCCTGGAGTTGCGTGGCCGAAACATATAGTTTAGGTTACGACGGCAGCGCCCGTTACAGCGACAGGGTATAATCCTTACCGTTTGCGAACGGAAGGCCGTACCTGCAGAGGCCGGATATGTGAGTGTCCGGTGAAATTAGGTGGTACCACGAGAGTTTAAAACTCCCGTCCTATGCGGACGGGAGTTTATTTTTTTTCGCGAAGGCAAATCGTTACAGCGCCGCCACGCCGTGAGCCGACAGTCTCCGGCGCCGCTTGCGGAGGCCGGAGACTGTCAGTTCACGGCAGAGCGGGCATTGGAACAATGCCCGCGACCGAGGAAACGCCGCGCGTTTCCGAGGCGGCGCGTGCAGACCGCGAATATGTGCGCGTCTCTCTAATAACAGAAACCGGAGGTATACCATATGGAAACCCCAATCATCCAGATCCAAAATCTGGCCAAGGAATTCAAAACCGCAAACGGCCCGGTGCGGGCCCTTCAGGACATCAATCTGGAGGTATCCGCCGGAGAGATCTTCGGTATCATCGGCCTGAGCGGCGCGGGCAAGAGCACCCTGGTGCGGTGTATCAACTATCTGGAAGTCCCCACGGAGGGCGACGTGCTTTTTGAGGGACAGAGCATGGCGGCAATGACCGACGCGCAGCGGCGCACGACCCGCCGGTCCATGGGAATGATCTTCCAGCAGTTCAATCTGTTAGCTCAGAGAAATGTGATCCGCAACGTCTGCTTCCCGCTGGAACTGACCGGCGTGCCGAAGAAGGAGGCGCGGGAGCGGGCCATGGAGCTTCTGAAAATGGTCGGCCTTGAGGACCGGGCGCAGGCCTATCCGGCTCAGCTGTCCGGCGGACAGAAGCAGAGGGTGGCCATCGCCAGGGCTCTGGCGACCAATCCGAAGGTGATCCTCTGCGACGAGGCCACCAGCGCGCTGGATCCAAACACGACAAAGCAGATCCTGGAGCTTCTTAAGGAGATCAACCAGACCATGGGCGTGACGATCATCGTGATCACCCATGAAATGGCGGTGATCGAGGCCATTTGCGACCGGGTGGCGATCATCGACCAGAGCCGGATCGCCGAGGTCGGCGCGGTGTCGGAGATATTTTTAAATCCGCAGTCCGCCATCGGACGGAAACTGATCATGGGAGATGCCGGGGAACGTGCGGCAGGCGGCACCGGAAGCGGAAGAAGCATTCGAATTATCTTCGACGGAAGAGAGTCCGCGGAGCCGATCATTTCCAATATGGTCCTTGCCTGCAAGGCGCCGGTGAACATCATGTACGCAGCCACCAGAGATATTCAGGGCAAGGCCATGGGGCAGATGGTGGTGCAGCTTCCGAAGGACGCGGACGGCGCGGAGAGAGTGATCGATTATCTTGAATCGATCAAGATCCCTTACGAGGAGGTGAACGGTTATGAAGCTTGACGCGGTAACGATCAATATGCTGAAGACGGGTATCTGGGAGTCTTTCTATATGACGGCCCTGTCCTCCTTGTTCGCCTATATCATCGGTCTGCCTCTGGGGATCATCCTGGTGGTCACCGACGAGGGAGGGATCCGTCCGATCCCATGGCTGCAGAAAATTCTGGGAGTTGTGATCAACCTGCTGCGCAGCGTGCCGTTTCTGATTCTTTTGTTCATCGCGCTGCCGCTGTCGAAGATCGTGATCGGCACCAGGATCGGTTCGCCGGCCATCGTTATCCCGCTGACTATCGCGGCGGCGCCCTATGTGGCCCGTGTGGTGGAATCGTCCTTCCGGGAACTGGACGCGGGCGTCATCGAGGCGGCCCAGTCCATGGGAGCGTCCACCTGGCAGATCATCTGGAAGGTGTTTCTGCCGGAGTCGAAGCCGTCTCTTCTTCTGGGCGCGGCGCTGGCGGTAACGACGATCCTCAGTTATTCGGCCATGGCCGGGTTTACCGGCGGCGGCGGGCTGGGGGCCATCGCGATCAACTACGGTTACTATCGGTATGAACCGTTCCTGATGTGGGTGTCGGTGGTGCTTCTGGTGGTGATGGTACAGATCATCCAGGAGGCGGGGAACCGGCTTTCGAGGAAGAGCGATAAGAGGATCCGATAAGCGGAAGGTACAGCCGCAAGAGACGAAAATGCGGATCAATAACTTGCGCGAAGATGTTAGTTGCTGCAAAGACAAGACAGCACCGAACATGAAATAAAGATCTGACGAGGTCTTTATGATAAATCATATCAGTATGCAGCGTGAGGCGTTGTCGACACGCACTCCGCTCTGCATCAAATGATCCATAAGGAGGAGAATCATTATGAGAAAAGAAGCATTAAGGAAATTGTCGGTATTCACAGCGGCGGTTCTGGCCGCATCGGCCCTGACCGCCTGCGGCGGCCAGTCGGCTGGTTCGGCTCAGACGGAGGCAGCAGGAACGGCTGCGGCTGAGACAACGGCAGCCAGCGGCGAGCTGACCAGGCTTATTGTCGGGGCAAGCCCCGCGCCTCACGCGGAGATCCTGAACGCGGCGAAGGAAATCCTGGCGCAAAAAGGTTATGATTTGCAGGTTATGGAATATGTAGACTACATCCAGCCTAACCTGGCGCTGGAGTCCGGCGACCTGGACGCCAATTATTTCCAGCATCTGCCGTATCTGGAGTCCTTCAACGAGGAGAACGGCACGGATCTGGTATCCGCCGCGGCGATCCACTACGAACCCTTCGGCATCTACGCCGGCAAGACAACTTCCCTGGACGCGCTGGCTGACGGCGCGGTCGTGGCGGTTCCCAACGATACCAGTAACGAAGCCCGCGCGCTGCTGCTTCTGGAGGCGCAGGGACTGATCAAGCTGAAGGAGGGCGCCGACCTGACCGTTACGAAGAATGATATCGTGGAGAATCCGAAGAACCTGGAGCTTTACGAGGTCGAGGCCGCCCAGATTCCGCGCGTCATCGAGGATGTGGACATCGCGGTCATCAACGGCAACTACGCCATCGAGGCCGGCTTTAAGGTGGCCGACGCTCTGGCTGTGGAGGATTCGGAATCCATCGCCGCCACGACCTACGGCAATGTGATCGCCGTCCGCAGCGGCGAAGAGAACGATCCGGCTGTCCAGGCCCTGATCGAGGCGCTCAAGAGCGACGAGGTGAAGAAATTCATGGAAGATACATACGCGGGCGCGGTGGTGCCGCTGTTCTGAGTAAGAGTGCTAAGTCATGGAGTAAAATCTGTGGCTTAGCATTTTTTTGTGTTTCCATGCAAGTAAGGCGCCAATGACGCCTTGCTTGTATTTTTTGCGGTGATGATCCCGGTTTGCGAGTCTTTATTTGGAGTCATCGCGAGAATTTACATATATGCAGCACGAAATATAACACGAAAAAGAAAAAAGCCCGCACGTACGGACTTTTTGAAATGGAGCATATGGGATTCGAACCCACGACCTTTTGAATGCCATTCAAACGCGCTCCCAACTGCGCTAATGCCCCACGCACTCTGTCTGCCGGGATACCTGGCAGAATTGGTACCTTAAGAGAATACCACAAAAAGTGTTTTTTGTACAGTAGGAATTTTATTTTTTTCAACTTTTTTTCCGCTTCAGAAAAAATACTTGAGCGCCGCTTTAAAACGTGTATAATAAGGGATGGTAAATACATAATCAAGGAGCGTCGTTTTATGCATATGATCAACCGGAACAGCCCCTGCTGGTGCGGCAGCGGGCTCAAATATAAGAAATGCCATTACGATTTCGACCAGAAGATCGCGTCCATCCAGTATCAGGGCCATCTCGTCCCCGATCACGATATGATCAAAACACCGGAGCAGATCGCGGCCATCCGCGAGAGTGCGAAAGTGAATATCGCGGTGCTGGATTATGTGGCGGAGCACATAGGGGCCGGCGTCACTACGGCCGAGATCGACGACTGGGTCGCGAGAGAAACCGCCAGATACGGCGCCATTCCCGCGCCGTTGGGTTATGAGGGATTTCCGAAGAGCGTCTGCACCTCCATCAATGAGGTCGTCTGCCACGGCATTCCTTCTCCGGACCGGATGCTGAAGGACGGCGATATTATTAATGTAGACTGTTCCACGATTCTCAACGGTTATTTCTCGGACTCTTCTCGTATGTTTTTGATCGGAAATGTGTCCGAAGAGAAGAAAAAGCTGGTGGAAGTCACCCGCGAGTGCATGTATCTGGGGCTGGAGCAGGTGAAACCCTGGGGGTTCTTAGGCGACATGGCCCAGGCCGTCAACGACCATGCCAAAGCGAACGGTTACCAGGTCGTCCGCGACATCGGCGGACACGGCGTAGGTTTGGAATTCCACGAGGATCCGTGGGTCAGTTACGTCTCGTCAAAAGGCGAGGATATGCTGATGGTTCCCGGCATGATGTTCACCATTGAACCGATGATCAACATGGGAACCTGGGAGGTCGTCATCGACGACGAAGACGGCTGGACCGTCACCACCGCCGATAATAAACCCTCCGCCCAGTGGGAGATCCAGGTTCTCGTAACCGAAGACGGCCACGAGGTGATCTCTTACTGACCGCGGCGGCCAGTGCGGCTGCATAGCGGAACCGGGCATGCGATAAAGAGCAGTGTGTATTTATCAATACCGGCAGCGGGGGCATGTTGGCCCGGATAGTGTGACGCTGGAAATAACTGTAAGAAAATAAAGTCATAGATGCGGTGATACTTACATATAGCAAAACATCCGCAGACAGAGGTTCGGCTCTGCCTGATCGAGAGGAGACCATCTATGACGCTGAATGAATACGTAATCACCCATCTGAACCGTTCCATCGCGGACTGCAGCGATGAAGAACTGTACGGCGCGCTTCTGACCATGACGCAGGAGGCTGCGCAGGCAAGGACTGGCATAGCCGCAGCTGGTTCCTGTGCAGCCGGTTCCGGCAGGAAGAAACTCTATTATATCTCAGCCGAATTTCTGATCGGCAAACTTTTATCCAATAACCTGATCAATCTGGGAATGTACGATTCCGTGCGGGAAGAACTGGCCGCCTGCGGCCGGGATCTTACGCGCCTGGAGGAGCTGGAGCCGGAGCCGTCGCTGGGCAACGGCGGCCTGGGCCGGCTGGCCGCCTGTTTCCTGGACTCGATCGCCACGCTTGGCCTGAATGGCGACGGAATTGGGCTGAATTACCACTTGGGCCTGTTTAAACAGACATTTGAGAACAATCTGCAGCAGGAAATGGCCAATCCATGGATCAGTTCTCCCACCTGGCTTATTAAACGGGATATCAGCTATCCGGTGCGTTTTGGCAGCCTGACCGTGAAATCATGCCTGTATGATATCGCGGTTACAGGTTACAAAGGCCGGACGAACCAGCTTCATTTGTTTGATCTGGACGGTGTGGACGAGGGAATCGTGAAGGATGGCATTTCCTTTGACAAGACGGATATCGAGAGGAATCTGACGTTGTTCCTTTATCCGGACGACAGCGATGAGGCCGGTCATTTGCTGCGGATTTTCCAGGAGTATTTCATGGTCAGCAATGCCGCCCAGTATATCCTTGACGAATGTACCGCCAGAGGCAGCGATCTGCATGACCTGTATGATTACGCGGTGATCCAGATCAACGATACCCATCCGACCATGGTGATCCCGGAACTGATCCGGCTTCTGGCGGAGCGGGGCATCGATATGGATGAAGCCATTTCCATCGTGTCTGGGACCTGCGCCTACACCAACCATACGATTCTGGCGGAGGCCCTGGAAAAATGGCCCATCCGTTATCTGAAGAAAGTGACGCCTCAACTGGTGCCGGTCATCGAGGTGCTGGACGACAAGATCCGCCGCCGCTTCCATGATGAGTCCCTGGCCGTTATAGACCGGGAGGACCAGGTACACATGGCCCACATCGACATCCATTACGGCTTCAGCGTCAACGGCGTGGCCCATCTGCACACGGAGATCCTGAAAAGCTCGGAACTGAACCGGTTCTATCAGGTCTATCCGGGAAAATTCAACAATAAGACCAACGGCATCACCTTCCGCCGCTGGCTCCTGAAATGCAATCCGCCGCTGGCGGAATGGATCGAATCGAAGATCGGGGACGGTTTTAAGAAGGACGCCGCCCAGCTCACGAAACTGACAGCGTTTCTGGACGACAATACGGCGCTTGTGGATCTGCAGGTCATCAAGCACCGGAACCGGAACATGCTTGCGGCGTATCTGAAGGAGACGCAGGGCATCGAAATCGACAGCCATTCGATCCTAGACGTGCAGATCAAGCGTCTGCACGAATACAAGCGCCAGCAGATGAACGCGCTCTATGTGATCCATAAATATCTGGAGATCCGCCGAGGCCATCTGCCGAAG
>CANPZZ010000062.1 GCA_947589125.1 uncultured Lachnospiraceae bacterium | reverse complement strand
GGACCGGCGCGATGCGCTCGCACATGTCCGCGATCTTTCTGGTATTGGTGACCACCACTTCATAAGCCTTGTCCGGACCGAGATACTCGAACTCCGCCAGCATCTCCTCGGTGGTCCGCAGGTAAAGCGGCGCCTGGTTGTCGCTGTTTTCATAGGTGCGGGCCGCCATAATGATCTTCCGATAGATCTCATCCTCCGGATCCAGGAAATGGACGTCGCAGGTGGCGCAGACCGGCTTATGAAACTGTTCCCCCAGCCGGATGATCTTCCGGTTCATTTCTTTCAGATCTTCCTCGCTCTTGATCACGCTGTCGTCGTCCTCCAGCATGAACGCGTTGTTCCCCAGAGGCTGGATCTCCAGATAATCGTAGAAATTCACGATCTCGCCGATCTGATTATCCGGCACGCCCCGAAGAAGCGCCTGATAGAGTTCTCCCGCCTCGCAGGCGGAGCCGATGATCAGCCCCTCCCGGTATTTCGACAGAAGACTCTTCGGAATCCTGGGATTCCGGTAGAAATAATCGATATGGGCGCGGGAAACCAGGCGGTACAGGTTGGTCCGCCCCACGTCGTTCTTCGCCAGGATGATGATATGATGGGACGGCAGTTTCTTCACCCGCTCGTCGTCCAGACGGCTCATCTCGTTAAGGTCGTCAACATTGTCCACGCCCCGGTTCCGGAGCATTTTTAAGAACGCCTCGAAGATCTCCGCGGTACAGCCCGCGTCGTCCACGGCCCGGTGATGGTTCTCCAGGGAAATATTTAATGCCTTCGCCACCGTATCCAGCTTGAAACGGCTCAGCTGCGGCAGAAGGAGTCTTGCAAGGGACACCGTGTCCAGCACCGTCGGGTCGAAGGGCAGGCCCAGCAGCCGTGCATTATGGTCGATGAAGCTGACGTCGAAGGAGGCGTTGTGGGCAACCAGGGCCGCCCCCTCGCAGAATTTCAGGAACTCCGGCAGCACCTGGTCGATCTTCGGCGCCGGCAGCACCATGGAATCACTGATGCCGGTCAGCTGCTCGATGCGGAACGGGATCGGCATGTCCGGGTTCACGAAGGTGCTGAACTTCTCGGAAATGATGCCGTTTTCTACTTTCACCGCGCCGATCTCGATGATATGGTCGTTTAAGGGACTGAAGCCGGTGGTCTCGATATCGAAGACCACGAAGGGATCGTCGAAACTCTGGCCTCTGGGGTTGTCCACCAGCTGCTTCATGTCGTCCACCAGATAGCCCTCGACGCCATAGATGATCTTGAAGGTATCGCCCTTGTCCAGCGCGTGGCTGGCGTCCGGGAAGGCCTGCACCACGCCATGGTCGGTGATCGCGATGGCGGGCATGCCCCATTTCTTCGCGCGCTTAATGATGTCTCCCACCTCGGAGACGCCGTCCATATCGCTCATCTTCGTGTGGCAGTGCAGCTCCACCCGCTTGACGGGGCTGTTATCTACGCGTTTGCCCGTAAAGTCCTCGCATTTCTTGATGCCGACGATGGAACCCACGGTCAGTTCGCCGTCGAACCGGTCGATGGTGGTCATACCCTTCAGCTTGATGAAAGTTCCTTTGACCACGGCTTTATCAATATCTTCCAGCGCTTCCTCTGACGCGAAAAGCTTTACGGAAATGGTGTCGGTAAAGTCGGTGATATCGAAGATCACCAGAGTCTTGCCGCTCTTTAAGGGCCTGCGGTCCGTGGAAATGATCTTGCCCCGGACAGTCACCTCGCCCTGGACGCCGTCAATATCCTTGATATCAAGGAAGCCGTCGTCGAAATCCCGGCCGTAGAGAACGTCCGGGTTGTCGCTTTTCTTCTGATAGGTGCCCATGCGCGCGCCGCCTTTGGCGCCGGGCCTCTTACGGAAGCCGCCCAAAGAGCCGCTGCCGAAACTGCCCTTGCCGCTGCTGCTGCCGGCATTGCCAGCGCTGCCGAATCCTTTGCTGCCGGCAAAGCCACCATTACTGCCAACGCCGCCGAATCCACTGCTTCCGGCCGCTGACTGGCCTGAGGCTCCTTTTCCGAACTTACCGCCTTGTCCTCCCGGCACGCTGACTGAGGCGCCGTCTCCACCCGCGCCTGCCGCTTTCCGGCTTCTCACCGCTTCTCCAAATGTACGCGGCTGCTGAACGGACGCATCTCCGGAAACAGCCTGATTTTCTCCTGACAGCGCGTCCGGCCGTCCGGCCGCTTCATACGGCTGTTCCTGCATATTCAGCGGATCCTCCGATCCACCGTCCGCAGCGTTATTTCCCCATTCTCCGTAAACACCGGCCATGCCTTCCGCAGGATCGCCGGACACAGCCATCCGCGAATAAGCCTCCGCGGCCTCGGATTCCGTCTCCCGCTCCGGCTTCTCAGCGGGCTTTACAAACTCATATTCCACGGTCACCGGGAACCCGCAGCGCTCATAGAATACTTTCTCCAGCACCCGCTTCAGATCGCCGGACTTGTCCCGGAAGATCGCGTTATCCTCCACCGTCAGGCGCAGCTGATTCTCCGCGGTAAACTCGCGCCGGGCATGGCGGAACATGTTATATTCCACAATGCTGTAATGCTTCAGCTCCAGAAGAAGGCTGTCTTCATAAACCTTTAGAAGCTTCTCCGGCGTGTACTGCCCCGAAAGATGATATTTCTCCATGATCTTCACGGCAAGCCGCTTATCCGGGAACAGCTGGTCCACAATGCCCTTTTCCAGCGCGAAAATATTCTTTTTCGTGATAAGCCTGGGGCTGACGATATAGACGCGAAGAAGGCTGCGGTCCCTGGTCGTGGACACGCGTTCCACCTCTACCAGTTTAAGCAGCTCCTTCAGATCCTCCGCGATGTTCAGTTCCGGAAATACTTCCAGGAAATTTTTACCCATATGTATTACCTGCCTGTCGTTCCCATTTGTCCATGTCTACAGATTCCCATATGCTGTGTCTGCGCATTACCATCAATCTGTATCTGCAGATGTATACCGCCCTCATCCACATATGTCCTGCGGCCATGTGTTCCGCACATCATTCTGCAGATGTCCGCCGCATCATTTCACAGGGGCCTCTTTTCCGCAACTCTGCGCGGCGCTCATCTTCTCCAGCTCTTCCCGCAGCGCCCCCAGAAGTTCTTCCTCGGGCATCTTGCGGATGATCTCGCCTTTCCGGAAAAGCAGGCCCTCGCCGTTGCCGCCGGCCACGCCCAGATCCGCCTCTCTCGCTTCGCCGGGTCCGTTGACCGCGCAGCCCATGACGGCTACTTTAATATTCAAATGATCAAATTCCGTCACCATCGTCTCCACCCGGTTCGCCAGCCCGATCAGATCGATGCGGGTGCGGCCGCAGGTCGGACAGGACACCACCTCGATGCCGCCCTGCCGAAGCCCCAGCGTCTTAAGGATCAGTTTCGCCGACTTCACCTCTTCCACCGGATCGCCGGTCAGGGACACGCGGATCGTATCGCCAATGCCCTCATGGAGCATGATTCCCAGGCCGACCGCCGACTTGATGTTGCCGGAAATGACGGTTCCCGCTTCCGTGATACCGACATGCAGCGGATAATCGGTCTTTTTCGCGATCAGCTCGTGGGCCTTCACGCACATCATCACATCCGACGACTTGATGCTGATAACCAGATTGCCGTAGCCCATTTCCTCGATCATACGGACTTTGTCAAGAGCGCTCTCCACCAGTCCCTCGGCGGTGACGCCGCCGTATTTCTCGATCAGAGGCTTCTCCAGGGAACCGCTGTTGACGCCGACCCGGATCGGGATCTCCATCTCCCGGGCCTTATCGACCACGGCCTGCACACGCTCGCGGGAACCGATGTTGCCTGGATTGATGCGGATCTTGTCCGCGCCGCACTCAATGGCCGCGATCGCCAGCTTATAGTCGAAATGAATATCCGCCACCAGCGGAATATGGATCTGTCTCTTGATCTCCCGGATCGCCGCGGCCGCCTCCATCGTGGGCACCGCCACACGGATGATGTCGCAGCCGGCCGCCTCCAGACGCAGGATCTGCTCTGCGGTCGCCGCCGCGTCCTCTGTCTTCGTATTGCACATGGACTGGATCAGGATCGGATGCCCGCCGCCGATCACACGGCCGCCGATGCGGATCTGTCTTGTCTCATTTCTGCCCATATTCGGATATTCTCCTTTCGCGTCCGTAATCACGGGTAAATCATTCCCCGGCGGTTCGGCATCTCCACGGCCTTCTTCCTGTCAATTCCCGGTTCTGCCTCTCCGCCCGCGCGTCTTTCGGCATGATCTCAATGAAAGAACACATTCGATATATCATTAAATAACACAAATATCATCAGGCACATTAAAAGCGCCATGCCTATCAGATGCACCAGCCCCTCCTTCTCCCGGTCCACTGGCTTGCCGCGCACAGCCTCGATCAGCATGAATACCAGCCGCCCGCCGTCCAAAGCCGGAATCGGCAGCAGATTCATAACGCCCAGGTTCGCACTGAACAGCACGCAGAGATTCGCTACACTCAGAAGCATGTTCACGATTCCGTAAGAAATGCTCTCGTCCACGGTCTCGTCCACCATGGCCACCATGCGGATCGGCCCCGCCAGATCTTCCGAATGGACCTGTCCGCCGATCATCATGCCGATACTCTTGATCACGGTCTTGATCCAGTAGACCACCTCGTAAGCGCCGTATTTCAGCGTATTCAGAAATCCGCCCGCCGGCACCCGGTAGCCCCTCGCAATAATGCCCAGCATATAGGTTCCGGTCTCTTCGCTGATCTTCGGCGTCAGGACCGCGGTCCGCTTCTCCACAGAACCGTCCTCCAGCGTGCGACGGTATTCCACCCGGATCGGATCGTCGGTATGGGTCAGCATGAACATAGTCAGATCCCGGTAAATGACCACCGGCGTGTTATCCAGTTTCGTAATGACGTCGCCGGCCTGCATGCCCTGCTCCTGGGCAGAAAAACCTTCCTGCACACCGGTAAGCTCCGGCGCGTCATACCCGGCAAAACCGACAATAACTACAGCCAGCACAAAAGCCAGCAAAAAATTAAAGATCGGTCCGGCCGCCACGACGGCGATGCGGGACCAGACCGGCTTATTATTAAACGCCCTCGGATCCGGGTCGGATTCATCCTCGCCCAGCATCATGCACGAACCGCCGAATGGAAACGCTTTAATCGAATAGCGCGTCTCTCCCCAAACCGTGGTCAGAAGCCGCGGCCCCATTCCGATGGAAAACTCCACGACAGCGATGCCGTTCTTCTTGGCAACGATGAAATGACCGAACTCGTGAATCAGTATGATCAGTCCGAATACAAGGATAGAGATTATCAAACTCATAGAAATTTACTGCCTTCTTTCCTGTTACTATTACGATTATTCACAATATCATAACCTGCCGATAGCTTCTTTATTTTACCGCCGACTCTCCGCAGGACGTATAGTCGCTGATTTTCAACGTTTTCGCGCTCCTGCCTGAACGGAGCAGACATTCCTCAGTACCGCGACCGCAGGAATTCATAAGTCTCCTGCTCCGCCTCGAGGATCTGCTTAAGCGTCGGATGCAAAACCGCCTTATGGGCGCTCATGGCGGCCTCGATCATCTCAGTGATCGTCAGATACGGGATCCAGTGGTTGATAAACCGGGCCACCGCGTGTTCATTGGCCGCGTTAAAAACTGTCGGCATGGTGCCGCCGGTCTCCGCCGCCTGATACGCCAGCTTAAGCGCCGCAAATGTCTCTGTATCCGGCTTCTCGAACGCGATCTGCGCAAGCGACCAGAAATCCAGCCGGCCGCCGCCGAGCGGCCGCCGCTCCGGATAATACAGCGCATACTGGATCGGAAGCTTCATATCCGGCGTGCCAAGCTGGGCCAGAACCGCGCCGTCCGCAAACTCGACCATCGAATGAATGATGCTCTTCGGCTGGATCACCACCTGGATCTGCGAGACCGGAACGTCGAACAGCCAGCGCGCCTCCATGACCTCCAGGCCTTTATTGACCATCGTAGAAGAATCGATCGTGACCTTACGGCCCATGGACCAGTTCGGATGCTTCAGGGCGTCTTCCAGCGTCACATCCTGAAGCTGCTGCCGCGTATAACCGCGGAACGGACCGCCGGACGCGGTCAGAAGGATCTTCGTCAGCTGGTTCTTACTGCGGGAGCCTGCGCTGCCGCCGCAGGCAGCTTTCTTCCCGGCATCTTCCGTCTGATTCTCCGCCCAGTCAAGCGGCGGCGCGCCCACTCCCAGCGTAGTCAGGCACTGGAAAATGGCGCTGTGTTCGCTGTCCACCGGCAGGATCCGCACGCCCTTCTCCCGGGCCAGCGGCATGATCAGATGCCCCGCCGTCACCAGCGTCTCCTTGTTGGCCAGCGCGATATCCTTGCCCGCCTCTATAGCGGCGATGGTCGGCCGGATGCCGATCATTCCCACTACGGCAGTGACGACGGTCTGCGCGGAGGCCTCCGTGGCCGCCTCGATCAGGCCGTCCATGCCGGAAACCACCTTCACCGGTAGATCTGCCACGGCCGTCTTAAGCTCCGCCGCCTTCCGTTCATCCCAGACACAGGCGATCCGCGGCTTAAACTCACGGATCTGCTTCTCCAGCGCGGTAATATTGTGATCGACGGCAAGCGCCGTCACCTGGATGTCTCCGTTTTCTCTTACAATGTCAAGCGTCTGGGTTCCGATGGAGCCGGTAGAACCCAGAACCGATATTTTCCTCATAAATGCTCCCGCTTTCTCATTTTGTCCCGATCAGTCACCGCAGAAATGTGATCGCGAAATAGATCGCCGGCGCCGTGAAGATCATGCTGTCAAACCGGTCCAGAATGCCGCCGTGGCCGGGAATCAGATGACCGTAGTCCTTCACGTCATGGTTCCGCTTGATTGCCGAAGCCGCCAGATCACCTACCTGGGAAATGACCGCCGCGATGGCGCAGGCCAGCGCGCAGGCCAGCATCGGATTGCCCACTTCCGCCATGTTGCCGCCCAGCACCTTCGCATAGAGAAGCCCCAGGACCGCTGCCCCGGCCACACCGCCGACCGCGCCCTCAACAGACTTCTTCGGACTTACGACCGGAGCCATCTTATGTTTCCCGATCAGCATTCCCACGCAGTAAGCGCAGGTATCGCATCCCCAGGAACTTAGGAAGATCAGCCAGACCAGGTATTTGCCGTCCGGCATCCTGCGCACCAGGTACAGATACGACAGCATCATCGCCACATAGAATACGCCGAAGAACGCCGCCGTGATCTGCTCCGTCTTGTATTTCGGAAATGTGAATACATAGACAGCCATCAGCAGCATCAGCGCCCCGATCGCCATCAGCGTCACATATTTCTCCCAGCCCATCCACAAGAGGACATAGTAATAGACCGCCGCGCCGTAACCGATCGCCGCCAGAGACGTCTTCTCGATCTTCAGAACCCGGTACAGTTCAAAAAGTCCTATCATGGAGATCAATGCCGTTACGGCAAACAACAGATTCCCGCCTGCCCCCACCACAAGGACCGCCAGGATCACCAGGACGATCCCGCTGATCAGACGTGTCGTAAACATACGTCTCCTCCTACTTGCGGCCGCCGAAGCGCCGCTCCCTTTGATTATACGCCGCGATAGCTTTTTCTAATTCTTCCTGATTAAAATCCGGCCACAGACAGTCGGTCACATAAAGCTCTGTATAGGCCAGCTGCCACAGCAGATAATTCGACAGCCGCAGCTCCCCGCTGGTCCGGATCATCAGGTCCGGGTCCGGGATATCCGCCGTGTCCAGATAGCCCGCGAAAGAAGCCTCGGTAATGTTCGATACATCCAGTCCGTTCGCACGGTAATCCTGTACGAGCTTCCGGGCGGCACGCACGATCTCGTCCCGGCCGCCGTAATTGATCGCCACCACAAATGTCAGACCCGTGTTGTTCTTCGTGCTTTCCACCATACGGTCGATCCCGTCGATGATATCCGGCGCGAACCGGCTCTTCTCTCCGATCATGCGCACGCGGACGTTGTTGTCATTCGCGATCCTGATGATGCGCACCATGTAATAGCGGAACAGGTTCATCAGCGCCCCGACTTCCTCCTCCGAGCGCTTCCAGTTCTCCGTGGAGAAGCCGTACACGGTGAAATATTCAAGCCCCATGCGGGCCGCCGCTTCCACCATCTTCTCCAGCGTCTCGCAGCCGGCCTTATGCCCCATGGCGCGGGGTACTCCGTGACGGGCAGCCCAGCGGCCGTTGCCGTCCAGAATCACCGCCACATGGCGCGGCAGCGTCATATTCTCCAGATCCATATATCCTCCAACCTGTAAAAGCCTGCTCCGGACCCGCGATCCGAGGCAGACTGCCTGGAGCGCGCCGACATCCGGAAAGACTGCCTGCAGCAGGCTTTTCGGATAAAAGGGGCAGGAAAACCCGCCCCCGATTTTATTCTTACCATGCAGCCCCCGCTATCGCCCCAGGGCCTTCTCCGTACGCTTTCGCTGTTTCCGTTCTATGAAAATGGGATCTCCGTTCTTCCGCAAAAACAATCTCCGCCCTGCTCGCCGGGGAAAGATCTTTCTGTCCTGATCCCACGCGTATCCGCGATCAGACCGTCATGATCTCCTTCGTCTTGGCCTCCACGGCCTTGTCCACCTTCTCGATCATCTTGTCGGTCAGCTTCTGCATCTTCGTCTCAGCCAGCTTCTGGTCGTCTTCTGAGAAATCGCCGGCCTTCTCCATCTTCTTGAAGGTCTCGTTGGCGTCGCGGCGGATATTGCGGATAGCCACCTTGGCGGCCTCGCCTTTCTTCTTCACGTCCTTGGACAGATCCTTTCTGCGCTCCTCCGTCAATTCCGGGAACACCAGCCGGATCACGGAACCGTCGTTGTTCGGATTGATACCCAGATCCGAGGCCTGGATCGCCTTGCAGATATTCTTGATCAGGCTTTTCTCCCAGGGGGCGATCACAATCATGCGGGCTTCCGGTACAGAAATATTGCCCACCTGCTGGATCGGCGTCGGCGTGCCGTAGTAATCCACCTTGATCTTATCGAGTATATGCGGATTGGCGCGCCCCGCGCGGATGCCCGCGTAATCCTCCTGCAGAACGCTTAACGTCTTCTCCATCTTCTCTTCATACTGCTTCAGTTCGTCTTCCAACATAACTATACCCCTCCTGTGTGATTATTTTATACGGTCACGATCGTACCGTTGATCCTGCCCTGCATCGCGTTCGCGATACCGTCCTTCTCATTCAGATCAAAGACCGCCATCGGGATCTTATGCTCCATGCACATGATCGACGCGGTCAGATCCACCACCGCCAGTTTCCTGTCAATGACCTCCTGAATGGGGATCGTGTCGTAGCGCTTCGCGTCCGGGTTCACCGCCGGATCGCTGTCATAGACGCCGTCAATGGACTTCGCCAGCAGGATGCAGTCCGCTTCCAATTCCACCGCCCGCAGCGTAATGCCCGTGTCAGTGGAGAAATACGGATGCCCCGTGCCGCCCGCGAAGAACGCCACGCCGCCGCTTTCCATCACCGCCAGCGCCTCATCCTTGGAAAAGAGCGCAGTCATGGAGCCGCAGGCAAACGGCGTAAAGATCCGCGTCTTCATGCCGGCGCTCCGGAAGATCTCGGAGACATAGATACAGTTCATGACCGTAGCCAGCATGCCGATCTGGTCCGCTTTCGTGCGGTCAATGGCGTTCGAGGTACGGCCGCGCCAGAAATTGCCTCCGCCGATGACGATGCCGACCTGCACGCCGGCTTCCACCGAATCTTTCACCTGGCGGGCCACTTCCTTCACTGTGTCCTCATCAAAACCGGTCTTCTTCGGACCTGCCAGGGCCTCGCCGCTCAGTTTCAGTAATACGCGATTCCATCTGTTCATAAAATGATGCCTCCGGATCTATTTGCTTAAACTAAATCTAGCATACCACATATTTCCATATCTGAAAAGGGACAACTTTCTTAAAATACAGGAAGCGCGCCGCTGGCGTTCTGTTCGCCTGAAAATACCGCCGCACGCCTCCAGCCCTCTCCCGGCCGGCGCCGAGTCACTTACTCTCGTAGCTTACTCTCCCCGCTTCCACGCCCTGATCTCCTCCAGCCGCTTCTTCACCGCAGCTTCCGCCCCCTGGCCGTCGGGTGTATAGTATTCCCGCCCGACCAGAGAATCCGGCAGACACTGCATGCGGGCCATCTTCTCCTCCGTATCGTGGGCGTAAACATAACCCTTGCCGTAATCCAGTTCTTTCATCAGCTTCGTGGGTGCGTTGCGGATATTTAGCGGCACCGGCTCCGCCAGCATCGTCTCGGCATCCGCTTTGGCCCGGATATAGGCCACGTCCGCAGCATTGGACTTGGGCGCCATTGCCATGTAGATCACCGCGTGGCTCAGGATCACATTACATTCCGGCATCCCGATGAAATGGCAGGCCTGGTAGGCCGCCACCGCCAGCGGCATCGCCTGACTGTCCGCCAGCCCCACGTCCTCGCTGGCGAACCGCACCACACGCCGTGCCACATAAAGCGGATCCTCTCCGGCCTCCAGCATCCTGGCAAGCCAGTAGACCGCCGCGTCCGGATCGGAATTGCGCATGGACTTGTGGAGAGCCGAGATCAGATTGTAATGCTCCTCCCCCTTCTTGTCATAGAGCAGGCTTTTCTTGCCGATGCACTGCTTTAACGTCTCCATACTGACTGTGGTGCCGTCGGGACCGATATCTCCGTTCGTCACGGCCATCTCCAGCACATTCAGGGCCGTACGCGCGTCGCCGTTGGCAAACTCCGCGATCATATAGAGCATGTCTTCCGTGATATGAATGTTCAGATATCCAAATCCATTCTCACTGTGCAGCGTTCGGTCCAGGAGCTTCACCAGATCCTCCGTCGTAAGCGCCTGCAGCACGAAGACCCGGCAGCGGGACAAAAGAGCGCTGTTGATCTCGAAAGACGGATTCTCCGTCGTAGCGCCGATCAGAATAATGCTGCCCTTCTCCACATACGGCAGGAACGCGTCCTGCTGTGCCTTATTAAAGCGATGGATCTCGTCCACGAACACGACGGTCTTCGCCCCCACGCGGCGGCTCTGCTCCGCCTGGGCCATGACTTCCTTGATCTCCTTGATGCCGCTGGTAACTGCGCTGAAATTAATGAACCGCGCGTGGGTCCTGTGGGCAATGATCCCCGCCAGCGTGGTCTTGCCCACGCCCGGAGGTCCCCAGAAGATCATGGACGGAATCCGATCCTGCTCGATCAGCTGCCGCAGGATCTTCCCTTCGCCCAGCAGATGCTCCTGCCCCACAAATCCGTCCAGGTCCTCGGGCCGCATCCGGCTGGCCAGCGGATGGTAAGTCTCCTGCACATCAAAAAGCGACATCTGTTCCATGGACATTCTGCTACCTCTTTCCTTTTATTAGAATCCTGCTCTTGCGGATCTCCCGCCTGCAGCAGGCGCCGTCTCCCTTTCAGGACAATATTTCACGTATCTATTTTTTATCTTAGCACATTTCCCCGAAAATGGCAATTCTGACGTACCGTGCAGGGCGCGCGAAGCACACCGCGCAGGGACGCAAAAAGTATACGGCAGACACCCGTGCGGAGACGCTCTGCCGCGCCGCGGCTTCCCGCAGAAAACACTTTTCATTTCCGCGTAATTAATGTATAATAGTCCACTGTGAACTGCCCCGGCAAGAACGGAGCAGCCTGCAGCAGGGAAATTCCCCGGCAGAATAAATATGAGCATAGCGTTACCGGCGCTCCGTCCGCATGGAAATACGAATAGATCGTCACCAGCGCTCCGTCCGCATAGCAATGCGAACAACGCGTCGCCGGTGCCTTGCTTGCATGGAAATACAACCGCCGCACAGATGGCGGCAGAATAAAAGGAGTACAAAATTATGATAATCAGACGTGCAGTTGAACAGGACATGGACGGCATCAACAGCCTTCTTTACCAGGTATGCCGCGTCCACCAGCAGGGCCGCCCGGATCTCTTTACAGACGGCGGCAAAAAATACAATGACGACGAGCTAAAGGAGATCATCCATGACGACGAGCGTCCCATCTTCGTAGGCGTGGATGAAGACGGCCGCGTCCTCGGTTATGCTTTCTGCGTCTTCGAGCGGTACGACGGCAGCGGAGCCATGGTAAAGCGTTCCACTCTCTATATCGACGACCTCTGTGTGGACGAGCATATCCGCGGCCGGCATATCGGGACGCAGATCTACGACGCGGTTCTCGAATTTGCCCGTCAAAGCGGCTGCTACAACGTAACCCTCAACGTCTGGTACTGCAATCCTTCCGCCATGAAATTCTACGAGGCAAGAGGCCTTAAACCGCTGAAGCTGGGAATGGAAACGATCCTGTGACAAAAATCGCGGGAACCGCAGAAAACGGTTCCCGCATATATCAATCACATAGTCTCCCATCCGCAGGACGTTCATCCGCGTCCCTGCATCTCCAGCCGTTCCTCACGCTCCCGGCCGGCATCAGTAGATAAACAACTGGCACCAGTACTGAAGGCCGCTGGCGCTGTCGTTATAGTATCCCACGCCGATATGAGTATAATCCGGATTCATGATATTCTCACGGTGTCCTTCGCTGCCCATCCAGGCTTTTACCACCTCGCTGGGCGAGCGGTAACCACCCGCGATGTTCTCGCCGCTGAAATGACTGCTCACGCCATTGTCAGCCAGAACCGTGCGGTATCTGCGGCCATCCGGTCTCGTATGGGAAAATGATCCTGCGATCTCATGGGCCCTTACATCCGCCGCCACACAAACCTCCGGCGACTTCTCAAGCGGGTTCAGCCCCTCCTTCGCGCGCTCCGCGTTGACCAGATCTACGACCTGCTGAATATATGGATTCTCCGTTTCCACCGGACTGGATGCACTCGGTCCATCCGCAAGAGGAACTGTGTCATCATCAATAGCAACAAGGCTGTCGCCCGGTATAACCAGCATGCCGGTCACATCCGGCTCTCCCCTGTGACCATACTCCCACACCAGGTTTCTCGCGGTAAGGCCGCCGGCAAGTATAAGAGCGGCTGCAAGTACACATATCACAACCTTCTTCATAACGCCACCTCCTGCCGATATTATATCACGTCCCCCACAATTTCGCAACATAATCCGGAAAATTTGTCGTTGCCGCTCTGCGCAGCCGGCGAAAATATCGGACCTCTCCGGTCAGGTTCTCACTCCCAGCCGCACACCGCCCGGCCGGACACCGCGTCCTGCCACAGCCGCAGCCCCGGGGTCTCCGCAACCCGGATCATCCCGGCGAGCGCCGGGGCGTCGGGGCAGATCTTGGGAAACAGATCCGGCAGACCATAAAGCGCCTCCGGCCGGTAGACCAGCGTCTTCTCGTTGTTCCACACCGCTCCGTACAGGATCTCGGCCTCCACCAGGTCCTGGAACATATGGCTGCCATAGCTTAACTCGGGCTGGTAGCCCGCCCGGGCGTCGGACACCTCGCACACGGCGGTGCAGCCCACGATCTCCGCAAACTTTACCGGTACCCCAAGCTCCGGGGAGGATGTCCCGATCCGCCCCGGCGTCAGCAGGAGTACCTTTTTCCCCTTCTCTTTGAGGCAGTGATTCACACGGCCTACGGCTGCCGCCGCGTCATACTTCTGGGCATAAGGATAGCGGTAGTATTTCTCCGGGTCCACTAAGACTACGGCGTCGATGTCCCGCACCCCCGAGGGGCCCATGGAAGAATCCACGAGGTCGAACAGGGTCTCCCGAAGGCGCAGACGCTCAATATCCACCTGTTCTCCCTCCTGCCCCAGGTAGAGCGGGCGGCACTGGAGCAGATTGACCACGAAGTCCCCTCCCTCGTCCAGATTCACGGCGTACTCGATGTCCACCGGACTTTGATAGACCCTCTCCAGGGTCTTCAAGAGGCGGCGCATCATGCCGGTGAAGTCTCTGTTCTCCAACAGCCGCTGGCAGCTGACAAACCACACGTTCGCGTTGGATCCCCGCTGGCGCAGCAGATCCTCCGCCTCCCAGTCGTGTTCCATCACCTGATTGAGATACCACCGGGGCAGATCGGGCAGCAGCTGGTCCGCCGGCATCTCCCGGATCTGATTGGTCTCCCGGTCCAGAGCGTCCACCCAGCGCTGGGAGAACCGGTGCTTCAGGGCGGAAGTGGTGTAGAGGGTGGCCGCCGGCCGGTCCAGATTGGCCAGCCGGGGATAGTCCTCCCGGGTGCGGTCTACCGCCCGGGTACCCAGTCCCATCACCAGCCGCAGCATCCCCGCCGCCGGATCCATGTCCCGGTACCACTTGTAGGCGCTGTGGCTGTAGCCCACTCCCGCCGCATCGGGCATGAAGTACCGTCCGTACCAGGAGCCGGACACCCGCTGAACCAGAATGGCCATCTGCTCGTCTTTATCCTCCAGTCCCCGAAGACGGCG
>CANPZZ010000061.1 GCA_947589125.1 uncultured Lachnospiraceae bacterium | reverse complement strand
GCGTTGACCAGAAGGATGCGGCGGAGGATCCGGTCGGCGTTCTTCGTGATATCCATGTGGGTCAGCGCGTACCGGACAGCCGCGGCTTTGTCGCGGATATAGGGGAAGAAACGGTAAATGAGGCTCTTTTTCTGCAGATACCCGCGCGTCCCCAGGACGCGTACCGGCCGCAGGCTGACGCCCACGTACCACGCGGTGAAAAAGATCGCGCAGAGGAGGACGAAGGTCAGAAGCATGAGCCATGATTTCCGGGCGCCGTCTGTCAGCCCCCAGAACTGGCGGCTGAGCGTCTCGGCCTCCAATCCTCCGGCCGCGTAGGCGATCGTGGTGATCACACGGGCGCAGGCCGGGAAAATGAAGAAGACCAGGAGCGCCGAAAGTTCCAGCGGGGCGCGGGTCGGGAAGAGGGGCTGACCGGCTGCTGCCGCAGATTCTGGGGAAGAAGCCTGTCTGGCTCCCGCCGCAGATTCCGAAGAAGAGGTCTGCCCAGTGGTTGTCGCAGATTCCGAAGAAGAGGTCTGCTCAGTGGTTGTCGCAGATTCCGAAGAAGAGGTCTGCCCGGTGGTTGTCGCAGGCCTCGAAGAAGAGGTCTGCCCGGTGGTTTCCGCAGATTCCGGAGAGGGAGCCGGTTCGGCTTCAGCCGCGGCTACTCTCACCGGAATATAAGGCAGGAGAAACGCCGCCGCCATTACAGCGAGCAGCAGAAACAGAAGAAAATTGTCCATCCCCGCCTTATGATAGCTTTGAGAAGCGGTGCCGTAGATCGCGTTAAAGGGCGTGTATTCCGTTTTCAGATCGCCGTACAGAAGCTTCTGCCAGATGTCTTCGCTGATGCCGTAGAGGATGCGGCAGCCGGAGATCGGGCGGGTGCCGGTATATTGACGGAACCTGTTTATCGCCGGGCTTTCCTCCTGATTCAGCCTGATGTCGCTGGCCAGGGCGGATTGCTCCGTGATACCGGTCGCCAGGCGGAGGATCCGGGCCGCGTCGTCACCGGCGATCCGGCCGATGGAGACTCTGCCGTCCGCATCGCAGCAGAATTCCAGCAGAAAATGATAGCCGCTGCCGCTGAGAAGCGCCTGGGTGTCGGCGGTGTTGGTCAGGATCTCGCCGGTTTCCGTGTCGCAGATATAGTAGTCGCAGGCGGCGCACATCGCGCGCAGATCCGATTCCGCAATCCTGAAATAGTTGTTCAGGTAATCGGCGGCCTCCTGATAGTCGGTGTAGAGTTCCTCCAGACGCAGGCGGTATTCCTGGTAATCTTCGGAAGCCGGCTCGGGAGATTCTGCCGCGTAGGGGTTATCGGTACTTCCGGTATCCATATTTTCTCCGCCGACGTCCGGGGCGTCTAAGGAATCCGGCGTTCCCTCGACGGCCCATTTGGCCTTCTCCATGAGGGAGCCTTCCTTGATGGGATAGTACAGTTCCACGTAGTCCGTGTCCGCCTGATTCTGGCGGCTGCAGAGACTGTGGTACAGGATCTGATTATATTTGTACAGATTCTGAATGTAGTCCGTGCTCTCAAGCGGATTATTGGCTAAAGATTTTGCCAGCGTGCTGAAATGCGGAATCCGTTTCATAAAGAGGCCGGCCGCGGCGATGCTCAGAATGATTCCGCACAGGAGAAAGCGGATGCGGATGTTTTTGGGTGCGTTCATAGTGGATGTCTCCTTGCTTCTTTGCACAGCGGATGGATGGGTTTCCTGACCGGACATGAGTCGCAGCGGTCCGGAGCGCGGGCTATAATGAACGGAAGACGGCTTAGTAATGTTTCCGTTCACTGCTTCTCGATCTTATACCCGACGCCCCATACGACCTTCAGGTATTTCGGCTTCTTCGGATCGATCTCGATCTTCTCCCGGATGTTGCGCACATGGACCATGATCGTGTCGGTGTTCACGGCCCGCTCGTTCCAGATCCGCTCATAGATCTCGTCGGCGGAGAAGACCCGGCCCGGATTGCGGATCAGCAGGTGGAGGATCTTGAATTCCAGCGGCGTCAGTTTCACCGGCTCGCCGTCCACACTCACCTCCACGGTGTCTTCGTTGAGTTCCAGGCCGCCGATGGTATAAATGTGTTCGTTCTCCGCCGGTTCGCTGGTGGCGGAGAGATATTTCGAATACCGGCGCAGGTGGGAGTTGACCCGGGCCAGAAGTTCGAGCGGCGTGAACGGCTTGGTCACATAGTCGTCGGCGCCCATATTCAGGCCCATAATCTTATCTACCTCTTCGGATTTGGCGGACAGCATGACGACTGGGAATTCCCGCCCCATGGCCCGCAGCTTCATGAGCATGGTCACGCCGTCCATCACCGGCATCATGATGTCTACGATGGCAAGATGAATCTCATTTTCCTCGATGACCGCAAGCCCCTCGCGGCCATTGGCGGCGGTGTGGGTCTGGTAGCCCTGGTTGCGCAGATAGATCTCGATGCCTTCACGGATTTCCTTGTCATCTTCGACGACCAGGATGTGATAGTTCTGGTTTGGTTCCATGGAAATGTCCTCGTTCTATGATAGAGTGCTTCGCTATATCGTATGCGTTATGGACGGGCGGCGGATGTCCGCGATGCGATTTTCTGCCGGATGGATTCCCATGCCGCCTCTTGTTCGGCCGCGTATTTCCATGCGGGCAGAGCACCGGTGTGGCTCTGTTCATATGCGGCGATGGTTTTATTATAGAATCGAATCGCCTTTTTCACAACCGATTCTTCCCGAAAATCGACCGCTGTCTCCAGCGCACAGCGGCGCAGCTGCTCCCGCAGCATCGGATCTGTGAGAAACCTGTTCATGCTTTCTGCAAATGCGTCTTCGTCCTCGGCGCAGAGCAGGCCGTTGATCCGGTCGCGCACCAGATCTCTGACGCCGCTGGCGTCCAACGCGATGACCGGCGCGCCGCCCGCGAAGGCTTCCAGGATCACGATGCCCTGAGTTTCAGTCTTAGAGGCAAAGAGAAAGGCGTCGGCGGCCGCGTAATATGGGGCCAGCTCTTTGTGAGGGATATTTCCGGGGAAGATTACCTCCTGTTCCAGATGAAGCCGGCGGCGGAGCGCCTCGTATTCCGCCCGGCCCGGCCCGTCACCGATGATTGCCAGACGGAAAGGTTTCCGGTACTGCTCTCTGAAACGGGCCGCGCTGCGCAGGAGAAATGGAATGTTCTTCTCGTGGGACAGGCGGGAGACGGAGAGGAAGAGCGGGATGTTCTCCGGGTTCTTCGTGTGGACGCAGCCGGCAGCCGGAGCGGCTGCGGCGGGAGCGGCGGAGGCAGCTGTGGATTCCGGTGCCGCGGCGGATGAAAATGGTGTCACGCATGGCCTCTCATTGAACAATTTCGCCCGCGTTTCCTTTACCGCCGCCTTATTCGCGTGAAAACAGTCTTCTTCGATTCCGGTTGGGAGTACGGCGATCCGGGTTGGGTCGAAGCCGCAGATCTCCGTCAGATACTCCTTCATCCCGGCTGTGGGTGCAAAGACCTGTTGACAGTTACGTAGAAAAAGATTTAAGTAGAGCGGAACCATTTTCTCCTGCATGAGATGAAGAAAGCGCTTGTCCAGGGATGAGAAGAGACTGTCTGCGTCCTGCCGCTCTTCGCCGGACGGCCGGGAAACCGCACGGAACACGCCTGCGTTTGACAGATACTGATCATAGCGGGTGTGGTAGGTGAATACCAGCGGCACTCCGTACCGGCGGGACAGATGGACCGCCGTGCGGCCGATCAGCATCGGGTGATGGACATGGATGATATCGTAATGGCCGCGGTGGAACTCCTTCTCAATCCGCGGGTCGAACGGATTCGGGCATGCGGCCCCGCCAAGAAAGCAGTAGGGAAGGGACGCATAGCGGAAGACCGGGACGCCGTCGCAGACAGTCATGCACGAGGTCATGCCGGGAAATGCGGTTTTCCTGGTATCTGTTGTGCCGTGTTCGCAGACGCCAGACGGATCATCTGAATTGACTGAGCCGGCAGTGGAACGAACATTTCCGGAGGCTGTGTCAGAAATATCATCAGAATCGAGGAAAGCACTTTGCACGGCAGGTGCGAACACCGTCACCTCATGCCCCGCGGCTATCAGTCCCTTTGCCAGCAGTTCGATGGAAACAGGCACTCCACCGACGAACGGCTTATAGTTGTTTGTCATCATCGCGATTTTCATGGCTGACTCCCGTTGACTTTTCTTGCTTTTGAGCGGCCGTGCGCTCGTTGAATTTTGCGCATTTCTGCACTTGCTGATCTTTGAGCGGCCCCACGCGGTTACATTCTCCCCAGCAGCGCAAACACCTGCTCGCCGCAGGCGTATCCCGCGCCGACGAATACCAGATTCCAGACGATAATGCCCAGCGCAGAGCTGATCGTGTATTTGAGCAGATTCATTCGGAGAATCCCGGCAGGGATGGAGACGATGGTGCGGACAGCGGGCAGCAGTTTTGCCGCGAAAACGCCGATGCAGCCCCGCTGCCGGACCCAGTCCAGCTTCTTTTCCAGGGATTCGCGTTTCTCCGGGTGCCGTTTCATGTATCGTTCCAGGACGCAGCCGCCGCCGGTCCATCCCAGCGCATAGAGGATCAGGCTGCCGGCGAGTCCTGCCGCCACGGTGACGATCATGACCCGTACGAAACCGATATTGCCTCTGGCGGCCATGACGCCGGACAGCGGCATGATGACTCCTGCCGGGAATCCCGGCAGATTCATGTATTCCAAAAGCACGATCACGAAGATCGCGGCTTCGCCGTATCGGAGAAAATAAGCGGTAAATGTTGAGATATCCATAAAAATGCCCCCAGTGATGGTTTGATCCGTCCAGAAGGCGTCTTTTTCCGCGCGGCCTGCCGCCTTGCGCAGAAAGCAATGACGTTCATCTGAACTGTTCATGTCCCATCATAGGGGGTGAATCTAAAGGTGTTCAACAGAGAAAACGAAAGATTTTCTAAAGATTATAATCGGATCAGTTCCGCTCCCAAAAGCGTAACGTCTTCCTCCTGGTGCGTGGAAATGAGCACCATCCGCCCCGCGCTCTTCTCCAGGATATAGGAAATGACCGTCTGCCGCGTGTCCTCATCCAGTCCGGTAAAGGGTTCGTCCATAAGCAGCACGTCATAAGGCGCCAGCAGCGCCCGGCAGATGGCGGTGCGCCGCTTCATGCCGCCGCTTAAGGTTGCGGCGGGGCGAGAGAGAGATTCCTCCGGCAGCAGGCGGGCCAGTTCCGCGCGCACCTGGGCCTGGCTGAGCAGACGTCCGGTCACCATCATTACATTCTCAACCGGAGTAAATGCCTCGCAGAGCCGGTCTTCCTGGAAGACAGCGGAGAAGCGGGGAACGATGGATGTCCTGCCGCGACTGGTTCCTGCCGAAGCTTTTTGCACCTGGGAATTATTTCCTGCGGGTGTCTGTAAGGTTTTAACAGTGCCAGTGCTGTCCTGATCTTCCCACAAAACACTTCCGCCATCCGCCGTTTCCAGCCCCATAAGCAACCGCAGAAGCGTGGTCTTGCCGGAGCCGGACGGCCCCATCAGGCAGTAGACGCGGCCGCTTTCCATTTCCAGATCGAAACCGTTAAGTACCTGCAGATCCCCGAAGGATTTACACAGACTGCGGACGGTCAGCTTCATGAACCGCGCCTCCTTTCCTCTGAAGACTCGCGAGCAGAGCCAGGAAGACCCGCTCGAACAGGGCGCTGATGACAATGATCACGAAGGTCCAGGCGAACAGATTCGCCGTGTCCAGATAGATCTTTGACATATACAGCTGCTCGCCGATGGAGGAGTCCGGGATGCCGATGACTTCCGCCGCGACGCCGGATTTCCAGCTCATTCCCAGCGCCACCTTACAGCTGCTTAAGAGATAGGGCAGCAGGGCGGGCAGATAAATGTATCGGAGCTGCTTAAGGGGAGGCACACGGAAGATCCGCGCCATCTCCAGAAGCTTCGGGTCGGTGCTTTCCAGGCCGGCCAGCGTATTCACATAGATCATGGGGAGTACCACGAGAAATGCGATAAATACCGCAAGATTCTTTGATCCGACCCAGATCAGCGCCAGAATGACGAAGGAGGCTACCGGAATGGACTTAAGAAGCGACAGGATCGGCGCCAGAAATTCCCGCAGGAGAGGAAACCGGTAGGCCGCGCCGCCCAGCGCCAGCCCGCAGGCGAAGGCCAGCAGAAAACCAAGACTGATCTTCACAAAGGAATGGCCGATGGATAGCCAGAAATCCCCGGTGGGGATCAGGCGCAGAAGCGCCAGCCCGGCGTCTGCCGGCCCCACCAGGATGATATTGTTGTGGATCAGCCATGCTGCCAGCTGCCAGATGAAGATCCAGAAAAGGATGATCAGTGGCCGCCGCCAGATCGTTTCGTGTCGGTTCATTTGCACTTACCGCTTGTAGTAGAACGCGTCGTCCGGAAGCTGTCCGCCTACGGACGTGGGATCCTGATTATACAGTACATTCAGATAGCCGGACAGCATTTCCTTCAGCTCGTCGCCTTCGATGCAGACAATGCTGCAGTAGGGCAGGGCCTTCTGGGCTACCGGCGCCTTCTCGATGATTCCGTATTTGGCTACCAGCTCCGCAGCCGCGGCTACGTCCTCGCCCGTAAATGCCGCTGACTGCGCATGTTCATCCATGAAGAGCTTTACAGCCGCCGCGGTGGTCTCATCCGCCAGCAGCTCGCTTCTGGCTACGGTCACGCCGGTCACCAGGCTGCCGCCGTCCGCGGATTCCGCATTGGTCTTGTCCCACTCGGCGGTCAGATCCAGGACGATCTTTAAGCTTTCATTCTGGGCCATAGCTACGGTTACGAAGGGCTGAGGCAGCAGGCCGATAGCGTCCGCCTGCTCCTTTAAGACTGCCGCCACCTCGGTGGGCTCCGATTTATACTCGATGGTCAGATCGTCGGCGGACATGCCGTTAGCCGACAGCAGGTACTGGAACACATAGTCCGGCGTAGTGCCTTTGCCGGTCATGTATACGGTCTTTCCGGCCAGATCGGAGATGCTCGTGATCGAATCATCGGCTGCCACAATGTAGAGAACGCCCAGGGTGTTGATGTTCAGCACGTTGACGCCCTGATTCGTCTTCTGGTAGAGGATCGAAGCCATGTTGGCGGGGACCAGGGCGATATCCAGATCGCCGGCGACCATCTTCGCCACCAGTTCGGAGGCGTCGGTTACCATGGTGAATTCGTAGCTGCCCGCGGCTTCACCTTTTTCTTCCTTATCCATCAGGGAGACCAGACCCATGGAGGTCGGGCCTTTTAAGGAGCCGATCCGCAGGGTGACGCTTTCGCCGGAAGCTGCAGCATCTTCACCGGCGGCTCCATCGGCCGCGCCGGGACCTTCCAGACTTGCGTCGGAGGAGTCGGCGGCAGTGGTGGGCGCTTCTTCGGCAGGCGCCTCGACATTGCCTTCCGCTTCGGCGGCTGTTGTTGTTTCTGCCGCGGTCGTTTCTGCGGCAGTCGCTTCTGCGGTTGTGGTTTCTGTGTTACCGGAGTTACCCGAGCAGCCTGCTAAGAGGGCTGCGGTCATGGCGGCTGCCATGAAGACAGACAGTGATTTTCTCATAAAAATAATTCCTCGCTTTCTTTTCTTCTCTGTCAGGGATTTCCTTCCAGGTGAGTATGCGTGGCTGCGGCCCGGAGTACGAACCGGCGCCGTCCCGCAAAAGCCGCATCGCCGGAAGACCGTAGAACAGGCAGATACAGGACGGCGCGCGGAACGATTTCAGGCTGTCCGCGGCCAACGAGCCAAGTATAGCACAAAGGAAGCGGTTCGTCCAGTGGAAACTTTTTTCCGCAGCCGCAGCCGTAATCTGCGGCCGGAACCATGATCCGCAGCCGGAACCGTGCGCGTTCCCCGGCGGACAGGGTATCTTATGAGAAATGTCGGATTCTGCGAAAAAAATCTGTTGGCATTGTCCGGATATTATATTATAATCTTCCTATAGACACCCGATAACATGTGCCGGCCAGGGACAGGCAGTGGGGCGGCGGTGCATCCTGAGAGGATTTTGGTATGAATACAGTCGAAGAATACTTGAACAACATTCCCATGTGGGCCGCTCAGAAGAACAGTCTGACTGATATCCGCCGTTATCTTGAGGCGCTTGGCAGCCCGGATGACTCCATGCGGATCATCCATGTGGCCGGAACCAATGGAAAAGGCTCTGTCTGCGCCTATCTGACGGCCATGCTCTGTGAGGCCGGTTTTTCGGTGGGAACATTTATTTCCCCGCATCTGGAGATGACCCGGGAACGGTTCCTGATCGACGGCGGGATGGTGGACGAAGAACTGTATGAGAAAGCGTTCGGCAGGGTGAAGGAACTGTCGGAGCAGATGACGGCGGAAGGACTGAATCCGCCTACTTATTTCGAATTCCTGTTTTATATGTGCATGGTCATCAATGACCGTTTAAGGCCTGATTTTCTGATCCTGGAGACGGGGCTGGGCGGGCGTCTGGATGTGACGAATGTGATCCGCAGACCGGTTCTTACGGTCCTGACCTCCATCAGCATGGATCATATGCAGTATCTGGGCAATACTTTGGCAGAGATCGCCTCTGAGAAAGCCGGGATCCTAAAGCCCGGCGTGCCGGTCGTCTATGACGCGTCCTGCCGGGAAGGGGTCGCTGTCATTGAGCGGCGTGCGAAAAGCCTGGAGTGTCCGATTTACGCGGTGAATCGTAATGATTATACGCTTCTTGCCCGTGGGGAGGATGGACCGAAGATCTCGATCCGCACGGTGGACGGTGGTCAGGTGGTAGTATCAGTTCCTTCCCAGGCGGAATACCAGATGATGAATGTGACCGTGGCGGTCCGGGCGGTCGGGGTTCTTCGCCAGCGCGGGATCGCCTGGCTGTCGCCGGACGACGTGATCCGCGGGATCCGCCACAGCTACTGGCCGGGACGGATGGAGGAGGTACTGCCGGGCGTCTGGCTGGACGGCGCCCATAATGAAGGCGGTATCGCGTCGCTGGCGGATACGATCGCGCGGATGCAGAAGGAGACCGGAAAGGACGTGTCCCTGATGTTCGGGGCCATGTCGGACAAGGCCCACGCCGCGATGATTCAGCGTCTCTGTGAAGGGCTTCATGTAAAACGTGTTACCATTGCGCGGATGGACAACGCCCGGTACGCCGACGTGGAGCAGCTTGCGGAGGAATTTCGTTCTGAGCTTGCCTGCCCGGTGGCCGTGTGTCAGTCGGTCGCGGAAGCCTGGGCTGATTTCCTGAAGCACCGCGGGGACGGGCTGGCCTTCTGTGCCGGGTCCCTGTATCTGGTGGGGGCGGTCAAGAGTTTGCTGAACGAGGAGAATGAACATGATCAATTTTGAAGAGGAATTGAGCCATTTTAAGCCGAGCCTTGAGGTGGAGGAAGTGGAAGACGCCATTATGGACAGCGATCTGACGGATATGGCGGATATCATGATGAATCTGATCAGGGAAGGCAGCGAGAGCAAGAAGAAAGATGAGTAAACCGATCAACTATACGGATAAATGCAGCCGCATTTCCAACGCCTTCTATAACGCGGGGCTGGAAAAGGCGCAGATCAGGGACCTGACCGGCGCCTGCCGGTGTCTGAAGCGGAGCCTTGAGTTTGATAAATACAATACCAGCGCCCGCAATCTGCTGGGGCTGATCTATTATGAGACCGGCGAGACGGCCGAGGCTCTGGTGCAGTGGGTCATCAGCAGCAATCTGCAGCAGGAGCATAACCGGGCGACCCACTATATTTACGAGGTCCAGGGAGAGCCCGGCAGGCTGGAGGACGAGAGCGTCCATATCCGCCGGTATAACCAGGCTTTGATCCAGGCCCAGAACGATAATCCGGATCTGGCGATCCTGCAGCTTGGGCGTGTGGTGGACCATAAGCCGAATTATGTGAAAGCCCATATGCTTCTGGCCCTTCTGTATATCGGCCAGGAGAATTATACAAAAGCGGGCAAGTCCCTGTATAAAGTGCTTCAGATCGATAAGAATAATCCGAAGGCCCTCTGGTACATGTCCATTGTCAAAAGCAATACCGGCAGGGCGGATGTGGAGAAGCGGAGGCTGAAAAACGCGTTTTCCCATCATCAGATGCAGGACGACGATATTATCCTGCCGCCCAGCTATAGGGAGAACACCGGCTGGCAGATGGTGCTTCATATCGCTGCCGGACTGGCGATGGGAGCGGCGGTGATCTTTTTCCTGGTTATGCCGGCCAGGGAAGAGCAGCTGAATGACAGCCACAATCAGGAGATGGCCCAGGTGCTGGAACAGGTGAACCAGAAGAGCATGGAGATCGACGGCATTGAGGCGTCCATGGCGGTTATGGAGTCGGAGCGGGACACTGCGGAAGCGGATCTTAAGGCGATCATGGATGAAAATGGCGGCGTGTTGAGCCAGTATCAGCAGCTGGCCCATATTCTGCAGGCTTACAGGGCAGATGATTTCCCGACGGCGGTGGAGCTTTACACGGAGCTGAATCCGGAGCTGATCGAGGACGAGGGGATGCAGATGATCATCACCGAGATCCGTCAGGATATGGAAGAGCGAGGCTATCAGGTGCTGGCTGATCTGGCGGGGCAGGCGCGGGACGCCGGAAATACGGATCAGGCGCTTATGTATTATCAGAAGAGTCTGGATATCAAAGAGGACAACCCTCAGGTTATCTACGACATGGCTATGGTTTATCATGACCGGGAGGAAGAGGACAAGGCCAATGAACTGTTCGGGCAGGTGATCATGAATTATCCGGATACGGATTTGGCGGAGAAGGCGAAGGAGATCCGGGGATACTGAGACGGAAGCCCGGGGAGAGCGCGGTGCCCCGCATAGCGACGGGGGCAGGCAGGCGGCCCGGGGAGAGCGCGGTGTCCCGCATAACATCGGGAACAGGTAAGCAGCCCGGGGAGAGAGCGGCGGCCCGCGTAGCGTCAGGGTACGGATAAGAAGGCTGGGCCTGCACATATAAGGGACAGAAGAATAAGCTGGCAGCAGCAGAATACGGTAAGAAGAAAGAAGTCGTTACGGAAGAATTCAGACCATACGGCTTCTTTTTGTGCGCAAAATTCGGAAGGGAGAGAAGATCATGGGAGATGTATCATTTTTGTATGAGGCGAAAGGGCAGGTGCTGGTGATCCATCTGCCGAAGGAGTTTGACCACCACAATTCCAGGGATCTGCGGTATGAGACAGATCTGCTTTTGGCGGAGAATTACGTGCGGCGGATGGTATTCGATTTTTCAAAGACCGTGTTTATGGATTCCACCGGCATCGGGATCCTGTTAAACCGATATAAACAAATGCAGCGAAGCGGCGGTTCGGCCGCGATCTACGGCGCCAACGCCCAGATCCGGCGGGTGCTTGCGGTAGGAGGCGTGGCGAAGCTGATGCCCCAGTACGCGTCGAAGGAAGCGGCGCTTCTGGGCTAAGAGTGCGTGTCAGAGCCGATAAAGGGGTCAGAGAGCAAGGAGGAAGAGAAGAATGTGTCAGGCGGAGATAAATAAGGACAAAACGGCAGACATGCAGTTAAACGGCGCGGACAGCAGGCGTGAAAGCTGCGCCCGGGAGACCATGCGGCTGCAGATCGAGAGCCGTTCCCGCAACGAGGAGTTCGCCCGGGTGGCGGTGGCGGCCTTCGCCAGCCGCCTGGATCCCACGCTGATGGAGATCGACGATCTGAA
The DNA here is from genome assembly GCA_947589125.1 of uncultured Lachnospiraceae bacterium. Classification (GTDB taxonomy): domain Bacteria; phylum Bacillota; class Clostridia; order Lachnospirales; family Lachnospiraceae; genus UBA3402. Next base: position 2,775 of record CANPZZ010000061.1, on the reverse strand, counting down.
GACGGCGGTCTCCGAAGCGGTGACCAATGCGGTGATCCACGGTTACAGGGGAGGGGACGGCATTATTTACATAGAGGCATCCGTCTGCGGGCGTGAACTGACTGTGACTGTGCGGGACACGGGCGTGGGAATACCGGACATTCCGAAAGCGATGGAACCCATGTTCACCACGGATCCCGCCGGGGAGCGGTCCGGTATGGGATTCGCGTTCATGGAAGCCTTTATGGATCAGGTGGAGGTGCGTTCCGAGGTTGGGTGCGGAACCACAGTCATCATGAAAAAACAGATGGGCGGGTGAGCGCATGGATGAGACGATGGTGCTTATCACCAGGGCACACCAGGGAGATAAAACGGCCCGTGACCGGCTTGTATGTGACAATATGGGTCTGGTCTGGAGCATCGTGAGAAGATTCGCGGGCCGGGGATACGACATGGAGGACCTGTTTCAGATAGGCAGCATCGGACTGATGAAGGCGGTCGATAAATTTGACTTAAGCTATGAGGTGCGTTTTTCCACTTACGCGGTGCCCATGATCACCGGAGAGATTAAGCGATTTCTGCGGGACGACGGACTGATCAAGGTGAGCCGGTCCCTTAAGGAAATGGGCGTCCGTGTGGCTGCTGTGCGGGAGAGTCTGAGCGGAACCTATGGCCGGGAGCCGACGGTGGAGGAGATTGCCAGGCAGATCGGGGCCAGCAAGGAAGAGGTGGCCGCGTCGATTGAGGCGGGTGCGGAGGTAGAATCTCTCTATAAGAGCGTAGGGCAGAATGAGGAGGCAGGACTGTGCCTGATGGACCGGATCGAGGATCCGGATGAATCTCAGGAGCAGCTTTTGAATCGAATGGTCCTGAAGAATCTGATCGAGGAACTGGGGGAGAAGGAGAAAGAGATCATCATGCGGAGGTATTTTGAGAACCAAACGCAGATGCAGGTGGCGGATGCTTTGGGGATATCGCAGGTGCAGGTGTCGCGGCTGGAGAAGAGGATATTGAGGGAGATGAGGGAGAGGTTTTAAGGGGTGCACATAGTCGTGGGAGGGACGCGGGACAGGCAGGGTTTTCGCGGTAAGCAATACATCCGGGATTATCTATGTGTTCGCATATTTTGGGAAAAGAAGGCCATACTAGCTATCATTAAAGAAGTGATGAGGAAGTGATCGGTATGGAATTTCTGAAGGGGAAATGGATTTACGCGCTTTTGGTGCTGGCGCTGATTCTGGTATTGGCGGCGGCCGCTTATCTGTATTTGCTTTCCGGTGAAGGGAATCCGTATGCGGGCGGGCTGCTCGTATGAACAAAACGTTGTATCTGAAGCTGAATAAAATTTCGACGGTTCATGAAAAGGACGTATTCCTGAAGGATGTGGCGTCGCTTTATTCCGACGATACAGCGGTTATGGCGAAATGCGGCGCGATTAAGGTGAAGACCATCCATGGAGATCATGATCACCGCTATGTGGAGGATGTACTGGATATTCTGCGGCTGATCAGCGAGACCGATCCGGCCATTCAGGTTACGAACCTGGGAGAGACGGATTATATCGTCGACTACCGGCGGCCGCGCCCGGCGCGTCTTCTGTGGCAGTGGGTTAAAACCGTCGGTGTCTGCGCGGTCTGCTTCTGCGGGGCCGCGTTCGCGATCATGACGTTCAATAATGACGCCAGCGTCACGGCGGTGTTTCAGGAGGTGTATCAGATGGTGCTCGGTCAGGAGTGGCAGGGGGACATTTCCGTGCTGGAACTGTCCTACTCGGCAGGTCTGGCCGCGGGGATTCTGATATTTTTTAACCATTTTGCCGCGTGGAAACTGAATACGGATCCGACGCCTCTGGAGGTGGAGATGCGTCTTTATGAGGACAATATCAGCAAGACCCTGATCGCAAGCGGCGGGAAGGAGGAGCCTGGTGCTGACGATGCTTAAGGGGCTGTTTCTGATCTTTTTCGGGTTGAGCGCCGGGGGCGTCATAGCCGCGGGAGTGTTTGCGTTTCTGGCGATCATCGGCGTGTTTCCAAGACTGATCGGGAGGACGAAGACGAAATCGCATATTCTGCTTTATGAGACAGTCATTATTTTGGGGGGCGTCGCTGGAAATGCGATGGATATTTTCGGTTATCGCCGGGGAGCGGGCGGAAATGGCAGCAGAGGGTTTTCGGCTTTAATGATTCTGCATGGAGGGGTTCTGCACGGCGGAATGGCGTCCGCGGTTCTGATAGTCTTCGGACTGGCGGTGGGCGTATTTGTTGGATGCCTGATCATGTCGCTGGCGGAGACGCTTAAGACCCTGCCGGTGATCAGCAGGCGGATCCGGCTGGTCGTGGGGCTCCAGTGGCTGGTTCTGGGAATCGCGCTTGGAAAATGCCTCGGGGCGCTGCTTTATTTCTCCCGGGGAATGGGGCTGTGAAAGCCGAAGAAGAAAATCGTCACAGAAGGAGAATACAATATGGAGATCAATAAGAAGTCATACAATGAATACGTTAAGCAGATCACGCCGGCGAATCCGCTTTGGAAGAACATGCTGCGGGCGTTTATCACCGGCGGTATTATCTGCATGATCGGACAGGCAGTCATAAATGGTCTTATGTCCGTGTACGGACTGGATCAGCAGACTGCGGCTTCCTGGAATACGCTGGCGCTGATCCTGGGGAGCATACTGCTGACCGGCTTTAATATTTATCCGAAGATCGTCAAATGGGGCGGCGCGGGCGCGCTGGTGCCGATCACTGGTTTTGCCAATTCAGTCGTGGCGCCTGCGATCGAGTATCAGGTAGAGGGACA
>CANPZZ010000060.1 GCA_947589125.1 uncultured Lachnospiraceae bacterium | reverse complement strand
GAGCCGTCGTCCAGGCATACGTTCTGTTCCTTCGTATCGACGGAGACCACTTTCTTGCCCAGGATCTGGTAGATCTGGTTGGCCTCGTACCAGTTCGCGCCCTCGATGGCGATCTGCTCCGCCGAAAGCCCGGCCACCAGCGCCTTGGTCAGCATCGGGCGGTTGTAGGCGGAATATTCCTCGCCGGAGATCATGACCACGGTTCCGGTCTTATCACGCTCCCGGATAGCCTTGGCGGCGTTAAATCCGGCGGCGCCGTTGCCGAGGATCACATAGTATTCCTTCGTATTGTTCACAAATCCGGTCTCTTCCACTTCGACGGGAACGAAATTCTCTTTGCCTACGCCGCAGACCGGGCAGACCTCGATGGAGGAATCGAAGATCTCGCCGCAGACCAGGCATTTGACCAGCTGGCGGGAACCTTTCTTCTTCGGAAGGGTCACTTCTTTATTCTGCACGCGGCAGCCGAACTGATAGCCGAATTCGTAAGCCGTCACCAGATCGGCTTCGCTGGGTTTGAAGCGGATCTTAAGGCCGTCGGTGACTTTCATCTTCAGCTGTTTCAGACGGTCGATGATATTGGGCACGCCCTCGCCGCTCCAGCCGTAGCTGCCGAACGCGCTGGCGTGCTTGCCGCCGTGGGTGCCGGGGAACATGGAGATCACCAGGTCCCAGATAGGCTGCAGGGCGTCGCCTACAATGGTGGGCGTACCGAAGAGCAGGCCGTCGGCGAAGAGCATTTCCTCATTCACTTTCGCCTTGTCGGCAGTCACCATGTCATAGACGCGCACGTCCACATCGCCGCTGTCGCGGACGCCCTCGGCGATCTTCTCCGCCAGCATGCCGGTGTAGCCGTAGGCGCTGACGTAAGGGATCACGACGGTCTTTTTCGTATTCGGATTCACGACGGTGGACCACTCCCGGTAGGTCTTCATGACCTGGGAAATGCGGTCGCCCACCAGCACAGGGCCGTGACCCGTGGCGATCATCGTGATGTCCATGCCTTCCACCCGGTTCAGAGCCTTGAGCATAAACGGCTTGAACGGCCCGATGATGCAGTCGTAGTAGTAGCGGAGCGCGCTCTGGTAGTCGTCTTCATTCCTGATCGCGCTGGAGACCACCTCCGGCAGGCAGTAGTGAGAGCCGAAGGAATCGCAGGTCACCAGGATCTGCTCTTCTTCAATGAAGGTATACATGGTGTCCGGCCAGTGCAGGTTGGGCACGACCATGAATTTGAGCGTTTTGTTGCCGATGGTCATGGTCTGGTTGTCCTTGACGGCCAGGCTTACGAAATCGCGGTTCACGATCTCTTTGAGGAAGCCGATGGCTGTGGCCGTGGCGATGATCTTCATCTGGGGGCTGTAGTCCAGAAGTTTCTCCACGCTTCCGGCGTGGTCCGGCTCGGTGTGTTCGACGACCAGATAATCGATCCTGGTCACGTCGATGACTTCTTTGAGTTTGCTTAAGTATTCGTCGAAGAATTTGGCTTTGGCGGTCTCGAACAGGATCGTCTGGCCGTTGGCTTTCAGTACGTAGGAGTTGTAGGTGGTGCCGAACTCGGTGTACATGATGATGTCGAAGACGCGCAGCTTGTCGTCGATGATGCCGGTCCAGTAGAAATCGTCTCTGAGTTTGATTGATTGCATGGGTATGGGTCTCCTTTCAGGGGTGGGTTTTGCGCGGGAGGTGCTGTATGCTCGCAAGCCTGCGGCTTTCTCGCTGTTGGGGCAAGAGCGGGGAGGCGGGGGCGCTGTATGCTCGCAAGCCTGCGGCTTACTCGCTCACGGGCTTCGCCCTATCAAATCTGTCACAGAGGCATCCGCTTATGTGCGAGCACAACGCGGCTGTCTCTGCGACAGATTTGGCACTGCTCATTGCCAATATGAAGATTATATCCCAATATTTGACTGATTACAACCGGTTTTCTTTTTCAGGTAGTTTTCAGTATTTTCAACGGGTGAATCCGAATGGGAGAGGCGTAGGCGGTTCTTGTTTCCCGGTTATTTTCTTTAGTCTCGCAGCAGCCGAAATACCTGCTCCGCCATGAAGGTCAGATTCTCCGCGGCGTTTTGAGGGAGCATGGCTTCTTCCAGCGTGGTGATCTCGTGGACCGTGGGGAAGAAGGCGTCGATGCCAGCTTGGTTGCAGCTGCGGGCTTCTGCGGTTACGCTTCCGGCGAATGCGACGACCTTCGTGCCGTATTTTTTCGCCCTTTTGGCCACGCCCACCGGCGCTTTGCCCATGGCGGTCTGCCGGTCCAGACGGCCTTCGCCGGTGACGACGATATCCGAGTTCTTTAAGTCCCGTTCCAGATCGATCGTGTCGAGAATCAGCTCGACGCCGGAGGTCAGCTCCGCGTTCAGATAGCTGAGAAATGCGAAACCCAGGCCGCCGGCCGCTCCGGCCCCCGCGCAATTTGACCAGTCTTTGCCAGTGAAATCGGCTGTGACGCGTGCAAAATGGGCCATTGCCCGGTCAAGTTTCGGTTTCATTTCTTCGGTTACGCCTTTCTGGGGACCGTATACGTAGGTGGAACCGTTCTCACCGCAGAGCGGGTTATTGACATCGCAGGCAACCCGGAAGGAGCAGTTCTTCAGGAGAGGGTGGGCCTGGCTTTGGTCAACGGCGGTGATCCATGACAGCGCCTGTGCGCCGTCCCCGGCATCATGTCCGTCTCGGTCCTGGAAACGGTAGCCAAGAGCCTTAAGCATTCCAATCCCAGCGTCGTTGGTGGCGCTTCCGCCGATGCCGATGATGAAGTTCCGGCAGCCCATTTCCATGGCATGCTTTATAAGCTCGCCGACGCCGCAGGTCGTCGCGGAAAGGGGATCCAGCCGGCCGTCGGGAACCAGCATGATGCCGGCTGCGCTGGCCATTTCTATGATCGCGGTATTCGAGTTCTTCAGATATCCGTAGTGCGCCCGGACCGGCTGTCCGAGCGGGCCGGTTACGGTCAGGTCGATGCGGGTTCCTCCGAGCCCCTCGATCAGGGCGTCCGCCGTGCCTTCGCCGCCGTCGGCTAGCGGTTTTACAACGATCTCCGCGTCCGGCTGCGCCCTCAGAATACCGGTCCGGATGGCCGCGCCGGCTTCCATGGAAGTCAGGCTTCCCTTAAAGGAATCAACAGAAATGACGATTTTCATGGATCATGCCCTCCCTCAAATCGTGTAAATGATTATCATATCCAGTATAAATTCCGCCCGGCCCCGCGTCAACATATAAAATGACATTGCCATTCCTCCTGGTTTCATGATAGAATATCTTCGGATAAGTGCAGCTTAGGGGGTAATTTTTATGGAGCAGCCTGTTTTCGACCTGGATCATCTGCCGCGCACTTATTTTAAGATGGCGCTGCCGGTGATGACGGGCATGATCGTGACGCTGATCTACAATCTGGCGGACACCTATTTTATCGCGCAGACCGGCAATACGGCGCTGGTGGCCGGCGTGTCGCTGTGCAGCCCCGTATTCACGGCGCTGATGGCCTTCGGCAATATCTACGGCCAGGGCGGCAGTTCTTTGATCTCCCGGATGCTGGGAAGCGAGGACGCGGACGGCATGCGGCGGGTCAGTTCCTTCTGCTTCTATGTGGCGATCCTGACCGGCGTAGTGCTGGCGGTACCGCTTCTTCTGTTCCGGGGACCGTTCCTGCGGCTGATCGGCGCGGACGCGGACACGCTGCCTTACGCGGCGGAGTATTTCTCGGTGCTTGCGGCCGGGGCCCCGATCATTATTCTGAGCTTTATCCATTCAAATCTGCTGCGCTGCGAGGGCATGGCGACTGCCTCGATGGTGGGGACAGCCGGCGGCGCGGTGTTAAATATTATCCTGGATCCGATTCTGATCTCCGTGCTTGGCTGGGGCGCCAGAGGCGCGGCCATCGCCACGGTGATCGGTTATGTGTTCAGCGACGTATTTCTGCTGATTATGTTAAAACGCCGCAGCCATTTTCTGTCGGTGGCGCCGCGGGACAGCCATATAGACGGCGGGGAGCTTAGGCAGATCCTGGGCGTCGGCACGGCGGCGGCGATCACGAATCTGACTCAGAGCGTCAGCCTGGTGGTTGTGAATCATTTTCTTTTGCCTTACGGAAGCGACAAGATCGCGGCCATGGGCATCGTGCTGAAGATCAATATGATCGCCCAGTTGGTGCTGGTGGGCCTGGCCTTCGGCGGCGTGCCGCTGTTCGGCTATCTGTACGGCGCGCGTGACGGAAAGCGCCTTAAGGAGCTGATCCGGTTCTGCCTGCTGTTCCTGTGCGGCCTGGCCGCGGTGATCAGCGCCGCGCTCTTCGCGGCGGCTCCGGCGATGATGCGGGGATTCATCGATGTAGAGAGCATCGTGGCCGACGGCACGGTGATGCTGCGCTGGCAGGCGGCCGGCAATGTGTTCGCCGCCGTAGTGCTTCTGCTGTCCTGTCTGTTCCAGGCAACCGGGAAAATGCTTCCCTCTTTCCTGCTGTCCGTCAGCCGGCAGGGCGTAATCTTCCTGCTCGTACTGGCCGTCGCGGTGGCGCTTGCCGGGTACATGGGCGTAGTGGCGGCTCAGGCGGTGGCGGATCTTGTGAGCGCGGCGCTGGCGGCGGGGCTGTACGTAAGGTATTTTCTGTTTGAGGGACGGAGTGCTGAAGAATAGGGCGATCGGTTTGTGCGCGAGTGAAGAAAAAGAGACACCGTACTCCCATCGACGCATAGCACCCCTGAAGGTTTCAGTGGTGTAAGACATGGAATAACCTCGGTAGAGATTATACCTGAGCCGGTTCGCGCCCGACGGAAGGGAGAGCAGACTTCGAAGCGAACCGTGCGCGTTCCAGGGGGAGCATGTCCGGAAGACATAGTACATTTCCCGCATGTGAAGAAGATTCAAGAACATGCGGCTAAAATAAAAAAGGAGGAAAATCATCATGGCAATACTTCACGTAAGTTTCATGGCAAGGACTCTGGGGCGCACAGTGCCGCTCTGCGTGGTCCTGCCGACAGACAAAATGTATTTCGGGAACGCCTCCGGGCGGCCGGCCGGAAAACCCTATAAGACCCTGTATCTGCTGCACGGCATTCTGGGCAGCCAGACCGACTGGCTGTACGGCACCCGCATCCAGCGGTACGCCGAGGAGCGGGATCTGGCGGTGGTCATGCCGGCGGGCGAGAACGCCTTCTATGTGGATCAGCCCTGGAACAGCGCCATGTACGGCGAGTTTATCGGCCAGGAGCTGGTGGAATTTACCAGGAAAACATTTCCGCTGTCCCATAAGAGAGAGGACACCTACATCGGCGGCCTGTCCATGGGCGGCTTCGGCGCCATGCGCAACGGCCTGAAGTATCATGACACGTTCGGGGCCATCGTCGCCCTGTCCGGGGCATTTATCACGGACGAGAGCTTCCTGGTCAGCACGAAAGAGCCCAAATTCGTTTCGGAATCGGAGGATTATAAGCACAGCTGCTTCGGCCCGGATCTGAAGGCGGCCCTGGAAAGCGACCGCAATCCCCGGTTCCTGATCGAGCAGATGGCGGCCGCGGGCGAGGAATTCCCTGCGATCTATATGGCCTGCGGAACGGAGGACTCGCTGCTGGAGAAGAATAACGCCCTTGCGGAAGTCCTTAAGTCCCACGGCGTCAGCTTTACCTTCGAGACCGGCCCCGGAGCCCATGAGTGGGATTTCTGGGACAGATATATTCTCAAAGCGCTGGAGTGGCTGCCCCTTGAGGGGAAGATGGCCGGAGTCAGCAGCGGGAACGTGGGGATCTGAGAATGTGCGTTAGCTGCGGTTTTTTGATGTAAAATGGGACCGCTTTTCTGCCGGTTTAGGCAGGAGGGCGGCCTGAGCCGGCGCTGAATCCGGCAGATTCTGATGTTTTCAGGTGTGCAAATGAATGCTTAAAATTGGGAGGTTTATCTGCGAAATGAAAAGAATCTTAATTCCCGGTATCCTTGCGGCTGCCGTGATCTTGTCAGCATGTTCATCCGGCGGCGCAGGACAGGCCGATACGACGCCGGATACTTCGGCGATACAGTCCGCAGCGGAAACGGTCAGCGAAACTCCGGAGTCCGAGCTGGGGGCGGCTGCGACGACTGTTTCGGCCGATAAAGAGCAGGCCACAGAGTCTGCTGCCGCGGGGCAGGCGCAGGCAGCGGGACAGGCTGCGGATTCTGCCGGGGCAGACCAGAACCAGGCAGCGGAATCGGCCGCGGCAGATCAGACTCCGGCGGCAGAATCAGCCGCCAGGCCTGCCGCCGAACCGCTCGTTCTCGACAGCAACGAGGCCCTCAAAGCGGCGAGAACAAGCATCTATGAAGAAATGTGCGCGGAAGCGAAGCTCGACGCGGACCGCGCCGCCGAGGTCGAAGCCAAGTCGATGACCTATGGCGAGGCCACGATGCGCTACTCCCTGGCGACCGTGGGGGAAGACAGCGGCGACGGCTATCCGGTTTTTATCGCTCTTCACGGCGGAGGCGAGGCGGAAAAGGAACTCAACGACAGCCAGTGGGTCCAGATGCAGGTCTATTACTATTTCAGCGTCAAGAACGGCATTTATATCGCCACGAGAGGCGTCCGTGATACGTGGAACACGCATTTTAACCCGGAGAGCTATCCGCTCTATGAGAGACTTCTGGAGAACCTGTCCATTTTCTACCATATCGACACGAACCGGGTCTACCTGATGGGATACTCCGCCGGCGGCGACGGCGTCTATCAGATATCGCCCCGCCTGGCCGACCGTTTCGCGGCGGTCAATATGTCCGCCGGCCATCCCAACGGCGTGAACCTGGCCAACCTCTACAATACGCCCATCGCCCTGCAGTGCGGCGAGAAGGATACGGCCTACGATCGGAACCTGGAAACGGCGAAATACGACGGCGTGCTGAACGAGCTGGCGGACCGCTACGGCAGGGACGGACAGCCGGAGGGCTACACGCACCGCACGTTCCTCCATCTGGGAAAGGGCCATGCGGTCGTGGACAACGATAAGAACAGAGTGGAACAGACGGTGATCAGCGATCTGGAGGGCTGGCTGGAAACCGGCCAGTCGGAGACGGAGAAGGCGAATACGAACGCGGTAGATTTCGTGACCGCGTATACGAGGGATCCTCTTCCGGAGAGGATTGTCTGGGATCTGTCGGTCCGCACGGAAGAAAGCGACGTGGAGACTTTCTACTGGCTCAGGGCGCCGCGGGACGTGACGGAAGGCGTGGTCGTCGTAAGCTGCGATAAAGAGACGAATACGATCCATATCGAGCAGAATACGGCCAACGGCCCGGTCTACGCCATGGTAAATGACGATATGCTGGATATTTTCAGCGAGATCAACGTTACGACGGCGGATGGCGGCAGCGAAGCGGTCACCGTGACGCCTTCGGAGGATTATATCCGGAAGACTATTAAGGAGCGCTGGGATGAGAATATGATATTCGTCGGAGAGCTTGCGCTTCCGGCCTGCGGAGAATAATGTAACGGGCATATAAGGAACGGTTTGAGATAACCGATACTTATATGCCCGTTTTTTGTTATGCTGTATATCAAGAGTGCCGATGCTGAAAGCATTTTGGCTGTTGAACGCGTGCCGGTTACGGCTTCGACAAAATGAACTTCGTGATCCCGCCCTCCGCGCTCAGATATACCTCGTCGTCGCCGTCATACGCATATCCGTCCGGAACGCTGACCACCTGAATATGATAGGTGAAGCCGGGCTGAATGAACCGCACGATGCCGCGGGAGTTGGACGTCATGGGCGTGCAGGACGTGTCGTCACAGACATTGACAGTGACATCCTTCACCGGATTCCCGTCCTGATCCTTAAAGGACAGCGTATAGATACGGATGCCGCCTTTTGTTTCTTCTTCGGCCGATTCCGGCGGGATCTCGCTCAGGAAGACAGATTCCGTGTAATCATCGCCTACGAAAGCGTCGAACAGCCGCCGGAAGCTGTCCGCAGAAGTCTGGGAACCGGCTTCGATGAAGCAGATGGTTCCGAACCGGTCGATGACGATGGAGGTCGGGATCGCGTTGACCCGGAACGTGTAGCTTAAACCGGCGGAGTCTCTTCCTACGGGGAAGGTCAGTCCGAGTTCACCGGCGAAATCCTCCAGCACTTCGTCCGTATCGTCCGTCTCACAGGACAGGGCGAAGATCTCGACGCTGTCTTTATAGTCTTCATATGCTTCTTCCATATAGGGAAATTCCATCCGGCAGGGGCCGCACCAGGTGGCCCAGATATTGATCAGGACCATATCCTTTTCCTGGAGCGTCTCATAGAGACTGAGGCTTTCACCGTCATAGGTCGTAAATGTGAAATCTTCCAGCCGGCTGGCAAGGTGGGAGCCGGGCCGGGTGTCCATGTTGATCCGGCTGCCGCTCTCCGCGGTGCCTTCTGTTTCCCTGCCGCAGGCGCAGAGGCAAAGGACAGCCGCGATAAGAATTGCTATTATTATATACAGGTTCTTTTTCGTCTTCATTTTCATTCTTTCGGGGGCCTGTATCCGATACCTCAGAAACGGCTGCGGATATCGACAGGCTTATTTCAGCAGGCTGATCTTCGGGAAATACCGGAACAGCACCTTGGCGACCATCTGATCCTCGTCGATATAGGTGTACTTCCAGAACCGGGCGTCCAGCGAGTAGTTCCGGTTGTCGCCCAGCATCAGGTAGTGGCCTTCCGGCACCTCGTAGTGCAGAGCCTGCGGGGTGAACATCTCTTCTGAGAGATAGGGCTCCTCCTCCGGGGTCTCTGATCCGTTCAGATAGACGTGACCGTCGTGGATATCTACGATATCTCCCGGTTCGCCGATGACGCGTTTCACATAGTAAATGACTTTATTGCGGCGGTCCGACCGTCCGCAGGAAGGGCAGACGCCCTCTGGGCTCTTCTGATATTCCACGCCGCACTCGCGGCAGTTGTAACCGAAGACGAAGATCGCGATATCGCCCCGGTTCGGTTTCCCAAAGGTGTAGCTCAGCCGGGAGCCAATGACCCGGTCGCCGGTCATGATCGTGTTTTCCATGGAACCGCTGGGGACGCGGCTGTTGGCAATGATAAATGTGTCCAGGACAAACGCCGCGATCGCAGCGATCACCAGAATTTCGATCCAGCTCAGGAGTTCCCGCTTCCAGTCGAGCGGCTCCTCTTCCTCCGCGTTGATCTGTTTCCTCATATCTGCATCATTTCTATTCTTCATAAGTCAGCTCTGACCTTCTTTCTCCCAATTCCTTATCCAGTGTAAATGAGATTCCGTCAATCTGCAAGGGCTTTTTGAAAATGGTAAGAAAAAATTTATATGTAGCGGGAACAGGATGTGGTATACTTTTCCTATGAGCAGTAAGCGGCGCCTGAATAGGGACCAGAGACGCCGCACCGCGGGAAACGAAAGAGCACGGCAGGAGAAATTATGACGCATAGGGAAACGCCTCAAAAGCAGTACGGGAAGACGAAGGATCTATTACATAACGGCAAAAAGAAAACCGCGCGGCGCCATGCCGGTGCCGCTGCGGCTGGAATCGTATTGCTGGCGGCCGCGGGAATCCTTCAGTTGGCGGCGCGCAGCGCCGCCGGTCAGTTTCCGTATGCCGGTGGGACTGCCGGTGGGTACACTGCGTTCGGAGAATGGTACGCGGTTACCGTATATCCATGGATTGTGGGGATATATGGACGAATTTGTGGGATTTTTCCGTTTTCGGTGGTGGAGATATTGCTATATATCGGAATAATCTGGCTTGTTTTATACACTGCGTCCCATATCCGAAAGGTGATAGCGCGGACAGAGCCCGCACTGGCGGCGGCCGCCGCCTGGTTCTCTTCTGCATGTTTGATCCTGGGGCTTCTGGCATTTCTCTATACGGCCTGCTGCGGCGTCAATTATTACCGGAGGCCATTTTCCAGCTATCTGGAACTGGATGTGCGCGATTCTTCGGTGGAAGAACTGACTGCCCTCTGTGAATATCTTACGGAGAAGGTGAACGAGACGGTGGATACGACCCCCTACAGCCAGGCGTGGAACGCCGAGGGGCAGCGCGCCATGGCCGGTCTGGGAGAGATCTATCCCCAGTTGTCCGGTTATTATCCCCGTCCGAAACCGCTTGCGGTGCCGTGGATCTTGTCGGTGCAGCAGCTTTCAGGAATCTATTCGCCGTTTACGGTGGAGGCCAATTACAACCGGGCCATGACGGATTACGATATTCCTCACGCGATCTGCCATGAACTTTCCCATCTGCGGGGATTTATGCGTGAAGATGAGGCGAATTTCATAGGTTATCTTGCATGTATCGGCTCGGAGGATCCGTCCTTCCGCTACAGCGGCTATCTGACCGGCTGGGTCTACGCGGGGAATGCGCTGGCCGCCCAGGATATGGAGACTTACATGGGTCTTTACGCGCGGCTGAATGAACAGACCAGGGCGGATCTTGCCGCCAATAACGCGTTCTGGAACCGCTATGAAGGCAAGGTGGCCGAGGTCGCTAATCAGATGAACGATACGTACCTGAAGATCAACAGCCAGACTGACGGCGTCAAGAGTTACGGCCGCATGGTGGATCTGATGCTGGCGTATTACAGAGAGTGAAAATTCTGCCGGTAATATTTGTATTTATCTGAAAATAATGGTAAACTAAGAATAGACACGGATTCTTAAAAGGAGGGACTGCTCCATGACCGATACACTATATTCCCTGATGGACTGGGCCGCGATTGAAGAGCTTGTTTATTCGGAGGCCAGCGATCCGCACAGACTGCTGGGGCCGCATATCGTGCCCCAGGGAATTTTGATTCAGGCGTTTATTCCGACCGCGGCGGCGGTTGCGGTTCACACGGAGGGACCGATTTCGGTGAAGCGTATACCGTTGGCGGACAAGACGCAGCGCACGCAACTGCCTGAAGATCTGTGGACAGGCGGTGCGCGGGATGAATTCTGGCCGATGGAGCTGGCCGATGAGGCCGGATTCTTTGCGGCGCTTCTGCCGGGAGAGACGATTCCGGCATATACGCTGGAGGTGACGTACGATAACGGTACGGTTCAGACGATCCATGATCCGTATGCTTACGGTCCGCAGCTTGCGGAGGAGGATCTGAAGAAATTTGACGCGGGCGTGCATTATCATGTCTATGAGAAGCTGGGCGCGCACCCGATGGAGATCGACGGCGTGGCGGGAACCTATTTTGCGGTGTGGGCGCCATGCGCTATGCGCGTCAGCGTGGTCGGTGATTTCAATCTGTGGGACGGCAGGCGCCACCAGATGCGGCGGCTGGGCAATTACGGCGTGTTTGAACTGTTCATTCCCGGCGTCGCGCAGGGGGCGGTCTATAAATACGAAGTGAAGGCCGCGAACGGAGCTCCGATGCTGAAAGCGGATCCTTACGGGACCTGCGCGGAGGTACGGCCGAACAACGCGTCGATCGTGTGGGACGTCTCTCATTTTGAATGGCATGATCAGGAATGGATGGCACAGCGCGCGGAGGGGCGCGGAACGGCGAAACAGGCGCCGATGTCGGTCTATGAGGTGCATCTGGGATCGTGGATGCGCGCTGAGAGAGAGACGGATGCGGAGAACGCTGCGCAGTCCGCGGGCGCGGCTCCGGAAAAGCCGGAAGCTGCCGGGGTGGCGGCGCAGTCCGCGGGCGCGGCGGCCGGGTTTCTTAATTACCGGGAGCTGGCGGTGAAGCTTGCCGCCTATGTGAAGGAAATGGGCTATACCCATGTGGAACTGATGCCGGTGATGGAGCATCCTCTGGACGCGTCGCTGGGCTATCAGATCACCGGGTATTACGCGCCCACCAGCCGTCACGGCTCGCCGGACGATTTTCAGTATTTTATGGATTATATGCACGGGCAGGGGATCGGGGTCATTCTGGACTGGGCCCCGGCTCAGTTCCCGCGGGATCTGGTGGGGCTGGCCTGCTTCGACGGAAGCTGCGTCTATGAGCATAAGGATCCGCGGCAGGGAACCCATCCCCAGTGGGGGACCCTGATCTTCAATTATAGGCGCCTGCAAGTGGCGAATTTCCTGATCGCGAACGCGGTGTACTGGGCGGAGGTCTATCATGCCGACGGCATCCGCGCGGATTCGGTGTCGGCGATGCTCTATCTGGATTACGGGAAAGCCCCCGGCCAGTGGATCCCGAATATCTACGGCGGCAATGAGAACCTGGACGCGGTGGATTTCCTGAAGCGTCTCGCGGCCTGTTTCCATAAGAGAGAGGACGGCGCGGTGCTGATCGCCGAGGAATCTACGGCCTGGCCCCAGGTGACCGGCGGCGCGGACGAGGCGCTGGGATTTGATTACAAATGGAACAGCGGATGGCTGGAAGGACTTCTTAGTTATATGCGGTACGACCCGTATTTCCGGCATCAGCGGTATGGGGAGCTGACATTCAGTCTTCTGTACGCCTACAGCGAGGAGTTTATTCTGGCGTTTCCGCATAACGAGATGGGTCATGGGCGCGGTTCCATGGTGTCTAAGATGCCGGGTGACACGCTGGATGCGAAGCTCGCCAATCTGCGGTCAGCGTACGGATACTGGATGACCCATCCGGGGAAGAAGTTATTGTTCATGGGACAGGATATGGGCATGACGGAAGCCTGGGATGAGAATGTGAGTCTGCCGTGGGATGTGCCTGATGCGGCAGACGCGGCTGCAGGTGAGAAGATAAAAGCGGGGAAAGCCGCGGCAGAGGTCGTGAAAGCCGTGCAGACTGAGGTGCAGACTGGGGCGGAAGAAGCCGCAGGAACAGAACAAAACGCGGAGACAGAAGCTGCGGGAGCGGAGCAGGCTGCGGCGGAGAAGGCCTTGGAAGCAGCGAAGGCTGCGAATGAACAGCGCGTCCTTCAGCGGCAGTTCCGGCAGTATGTCAGGGCGCTGCTGCATTTCTACCGCTCGCATCCGGCGCTTTACGCGCTGGACGATCAGCCGGAGGGCTTTGAGTGGATCGATTGTCTGAGCAGCCAGGAGAATATTCTGGTGTTTCTGCGGCGGGCAGCGTCTCCGGAAGAGACGCTTCTGGTGGTCTGCAATTTTGCTCCGGTGGCCCACGAGAAACGGCGGATCGGCGTGCCGTTCCATGGAAAATATAAAGAGATCTTTAACAGCGACGCGGCGGAGTACGGCGGAAGCGGCAGGGTCAACCCGCGGGCGGCCGTCAGCCGTCCGATCGAGTGCGACGGCCGGGAGGAGTCTGTTTCCATCCGTCTGGCGCCGCTGGGCGTGCAGATCTTTAACTGCATCCGGGATGCCGGGTGATACAGAAGACCGCAAAGTGTATAAGATATGGTCCGACAGAACGGATTGGGCAGCAGGACAGGAGATATCGGGAAATGATCGGTAATCTGAAAGAAACTTTAGAAAATATTGCGGAGGAGAACGCGGAACATATAGGTGCGGAAGAGACGGCTGGGAGCGGTTTCGGATCTTTTGGGGACGGTTCTGTTCCAAGTGGTCCGATCACTGGGGTGACAGATGATATTGCCGGGGATAGTTCCGAATCCGAAGCAGAGTCGGAGGCTGCCGGCCCGATGGGTCCGCTGACGACGTCTTCGGAAGAGACCGGTTCCGAGGGAACCGGAATGGAGGAAGGCGCGCAGGAAGAGGCCGGCTCCGCGGAAACTGGGACAGATGGAGGTTCGCCGGAGGAGAACGAATCCGGGGAGACCGGGACGGAAAGCTATGTCATCGGTGAGTCCGGGGAGACCCAGGTCGTTTTCGACGCGGAACCGGAGACAGAATATATCGTCAGTACACCGGCCAGTTCCACTTCGGAGAAGACAAAGACGAATACATTTTCTAAAACATACCAGGCGGCGGCGGGAACGATCGCGAAAACGGCCCAGAGTGCAGCCAAGAGCGCGGCGCCGGCGCTGAAAACGATAGGGTTCAATATTGTGAACGCGATTCTGATCGTGATCATCGGCGTCCAGATCGCCAGACTTCTGAGAAAGGCGCTGAACAGGACATTTGAGAAGATCCATATGGACGCGTCCCTGCGGGAATTTCTCTCTTCGGTCACTTATGTCCTGGTCTGCGGCGTAGCCGGATTTATGGCATTGGAGCGAGTGGGAGTCAGTTCGGCGTCGATCGTGGCGATTCTTGGTTCGGCGGGGCTGGCAGTCAGCCTTTCGCTGCAGGATTTCCTGGCGAATTTCGCCGGCGGCGTGATCATTCTGGTCCTGAAACCGTTCAGGCCGGGAGATTATATCGTCTGCGGAACGGCGGAGGGGACGGTTCTGTCCACAAGCCTGTTCTACACGACGCTGAATACGATAGATAACCGGCAGATGATCCTGCCGAACGGCGCGCTGTCGAACGCGAATCTTATCAATGTGACTGCGGAGCCGAAGCGGCGTCTGGAGATCCGCGTGGACATCTCTTATGAATCCGATATCCGCACGGCCAAAGAGGTTCTGCGGCGGCTTTTTGATGAGCATCCCGATATCATGCATGAAGAGGATGTCGTGGTGTTTGTGGACAGCCTGGGAGAGAGCGGGATCACCCTGGTGGGCAGAGGCTGGATCGCCAAAGAGAACTACTGGGCGGCCAAATGGAAGATGACCGAGGATCTGAAGTATGCTTTTGATGAAGCCGGAATCGTGATTCCTTACAAACAGGTGGTCGTACATATACCGGATGGAGAAAATGGAAATGGAAGCGGCGGCGACGCCCGAAAGTAGCGGTACGAAAGTACCGCTTTTTTTCTTTATAGGAAATTCCGAGATTTGGGAAGGATAAAAGAACAGGCGTTAATCGAACATATGTTAGATAAACACCTGTT
>CANPZZ010000059.1 GCA_947589125.1 uncultured Lachnospiraceae bacterium | reverse complement strand
TTCACGGCGAAGCTGGCCGGCACAGAGCGCGGCATCACCGAGCCGACACCCACCTTCTCCGCATGCTTCGGCCAGGCTTTCCTGGAGCTGCATCCGACCAAGTACGCGGAAGAGCTGGTTAAGAGAATGGAGATGAACGGAGCGAAAGCTTACCTGGTGAACACCGGCTGGAACGGCACCGGCAAGCGTATCTCCATCAAGGATACCCGCGGCATCATCGACGCGATCTTAGACGGCGACATCAAGGGCGCTCCGACTAAGAAGATCCCGTACTTCAACTTCGAGGTACCGACACAGCTTAACGGTGTGGACACCGGCATTCTGGACCCGCGCGATACCTATGCGGATCCGTCCGAGTGGGATGCGAAGGCGAAGGACCTGGCGCAGAGATTCATCAAGAATTTCGCCAAGTACGAGACCAACGAGCACGGCAAGGCTCTGGTAGCCGCCGGCCCGCAGCTGTAATATTTCCGGACGCCGCCTGAGATAATGACCAGAGAATACATTCTCCCGGCGATGGCGGCTGACGCGAAAAACATACAGACAGAATACACATAGACTACCGGGTGCGGCAGAATACGCCGTGCCCGGTATTTTAGTTTCGTATCGCGCTGCCGCGCGGATAAGTTCTTCACAAAAGCCGCGCTGCCGCGCAAACCGAACAACCGCGCCGTGCGCTTTCTGTATTGCCATTTCCCGTTTTTTATATTATGATTAATAAAATATCTCTCCGCCCCGGCGGTATCCCGTCAGTCGGAGACGCAGATTCATTTCTCTATCATAAAGCACCTCTACCCAAGCGTAGAACACTCTCAGAAAGAAGGATCGATCATGGACAAAGTCACCCTCGGAAAGACCGGCATTACGGTCAATAAAAATGGTTTCGGCGCGCTGCCCATCCAGCGCATCCCCAAGGAAGACGCCGCGTATCTGCTGCGCAAGGCCTACGACCACGGCATCACGTATTTTGACACTGCCCGCGCCTACACGGACAGCGAAGAGAAGCTGGGTCTGGCCTTCGGCGACGGCACGCGCAATCATCTCCGCATAGCGACCAAGACCACCGCAAAGACCGCGGACCAGTTCTGGACAGATCTGGAAACCAGTCTGCGGCTCATGAAGACCGACTATATCGACGTCTATCAGTTCCACAATCCGTCCTTCTGCCCGAAGCCGGGCGGCGAAGACGGCCTTTACGACGCGGCCTTAAAGGCGCAGCAGCAGGGCAAGATCCGTTTTATCGG
Source organism: uncultured Lachnospiraceae bacterium (assembly GCA_947589125.1). Lineage (GTDB taxonomy): Bacteria > Bacillota > Clostridia > Lachnospirales > Lachnospiraceae > UBA3402. The sequence continues at coordinate 13,684 of CANPZZ010000059.1, read as the reverse complement.
AATTACCAACCACCGGCTCTCTGTAGCTTCCGAGAGCATTGAGAGCGGCCTCTATGCCACGCTGCAGTTCCCCTTCAGCTATCTGGCTACCGACAAGGATATCTCTATCGTAGACGCCTGCCGCGCCCATGATATGGGCTTCGTCGCCATGAAGGCCCTGTCCGGCGGCCTGATCACCAACTCCGCTGCGGCCTACGCCTATCTGGCCCAGTATGATAATGTCCTGCCCATCTGGGGCGTCCAGCGGGAATCGGAACTGGACGAGTTCTTGAGCTATATCGACAATCCGCCCGCCATGTCGCCGGAATATCAGGCTATCATCGACGCGGACCTTAAGCAGCTTGCAGGCGGCTTCTGCCGCGGCTGCGGCTACTGCATGCCGTGTCCGGTCGGCATTGAGATCAACAACTGCGCCCGAATGTCGCTTCTGCTGCGCCGCTCGCCTTCCGCAGGCCATCTGTCGCCGGCCGGTCAGGAGAAGATGATGAAGATCAAGGACTGTCTCCACTGCAACCAGTGCGCCGGCAAATGCCCATACGGACTGAATACACCGGAGCTTCTGGCACGGAATCTGAAAGATTATGAGGAAGTTCTGGCCGGCAAAGAGATGACGCCGACGAATTTCTAATTAGACGATTCATGTTTTATATTACTTGAAAATGAACTGAATCAGCACCATATAGCAGACTGTGCCGCCGGCAATGCTGAGAAGCGTGTTCCGCCGCCACAGATGCAGACCGGCTACCGCGGCCACCGCCAGAAGCTCCGGCAGGCCGTGGGGCCAGACAAGCGGCGTGACGCCGCGCAGGCAGTAGACCACCAGCATACCCATGATGGCATAGGGAAGTACCTTGCCCAGATACGTAATATATTCCGGCGTCTTCCTCCTGCCACCCAGAAGAAGAAATGGAAGGAAACGGATCAGCGCCGTCACGATAGCGGCGGCCGCGATCAAAGCGATGGCTCTGGTATCAGTCATGGCGGGAACTCCTTTCTCGTGTGTCGTATGCGGCAGATTGTTCCGGCAGTCCGGACGCATCCGGCAATTCCGCGGCGGCACCCCCGCCGCTTTCTTTTCGCTCAAATACAGGTCTTCCCAGCGACAGCGCGGCCAGGATCAGAATCATGGACGGTATCAGAAACAGATCGCCGCCGAAGATCACCAGGCAGATCACCGTGATACATACGCCGGCGACAGCCGGGATATGATTCTTCGCCGTCAGCCATTGTTCCACGAAGACCGTCACAAAAAGCGCCGTCATCGCGAAGTCAATTCCCGCCGAGTTGAACGTAACCGCTGATCCAACGACGGCACCCAAAAGACTGCCTATGATCCAATAGATCTGATTGAAAAGCGATACCAGAAAATAGTAAAGGTGCGGATTCACTCCCTCCGGCGTGTCGCCGTGGCATACCAGGGAATAGGTCTCATCCGTCAAAGCAAAGATCAGATACGGTTTCTTCGCGCCCGCGCCCTTATAGCGGTCGATCATGGAGATTCCATAGAACAGGTGCCGGGCATTGACCATCAGCGTAGCCAGCGCCGTGGAAATAACAGACGCCCCGGAGGTCAGCAGGCTGACCATCAGATACTGCATGGATCCGGCATAAATAAACACGCTCATAGCCAGCACCCACCAGAAACCATATCCGGCATTCTCCGAAAGAATGCCGAAGCCGAAGCCCAGCACCACATAGCCGGTCATTACCGGGATCGTCTTAATAACGACCTGTTTGAGAAGATTTCGATTCATATGTATCTTACCTCTGAACCGCGCGGATATAATTCCGCGTGAATATTTTCGGAAATACTGTCCCCGGCCGTCATTTCCGCATTTCAAGCCGGGGACTCCGTTCCGGTAGATTATTATAACGGATCCGTATGAAAATGCAAACCCTACGATTTCCGGATCTTCGCCACAAAAAAGCCTTCGTACAGTTCTGTCGGGCAGACGCAGACGGTTCCCTCTGCCCTCACCGGAAGAAGCGGCAGCGTCTCAAGCATCGGATGCTCGATCGGAACCACCTTTGCCTTCACGGCGGGCAGAATACGCTTTAATACCCGCTCATTCTCCGCCTCCAGCACGGAGCATGTGGAATAGACCATCTCATGGCCCGGCTTCAGAAGCTCCAGCGCCTTACGCAAAAGCGTTTCCTGCGTACGAACAGAGCGGTCGATCAACTCCATAGTAATAACCGAACTATTGTCCTTTGCCGTTCCCCCGGTCGCCGGCGGTGCATAGATCGTCCCGCTGCCGCTGCACGGCGCATCCAGAAGGATCTTATCAAATGAGAAGAACGGATCCAGCTTCCGGGCATCCTCATGCATCACCAGAACATTTCCGGCCCCCTGCCTGTCCAGATTGTAACGAAGCCGTTCCGACCGGGCGTAGTTCTTCTCGCAGGCCGTGATCTGCGCCGCACCGCCGGACAAAGCCGCCATCTGAGTAGTCTTCCCGCCGGGAGCCGCCGCCATGTCAAGGATACACTCTCCGGCATGGGGCTCAAGGATCAGCGGCGGGATCATCGACGACAGACTCTGCAGGTATATCTCTCCGTTCTCATAGAGATCCAGACCGCGGACTGCCGGTTCCCGTGCTTCATCAAGGATCAGCGCGTCCGGATACCATGATACCCCATGCCATTCGATCCCGGCCGCATTCAGCCGCTCTCTCACATGAGCCGCGTCCGTTTTAAGCGTATTTGCCCGAAGCGTCACCGGACGGCGCCGCGTATAACCGTCCATGATCCGGTCGGCCGTCTCCGCTCCGTACTGGGCAGTCAGCATATTTTTCAGAAATTCCGGAATCTGTGCCGGCATACCGTTCACCTCACAAAGAAAACTCCCGATCCGTCAACCGAGAGTTTCCCATCATCCTTCTTGTAAAGATCACGCAACTAATTCGGTCCGCTATAAAATCAGCGGCAAACTCTCTGTCACCGGCTGCGACAGTTTTCCATCGCAGCCGCGATGTTTCTGAATCATTCCCCTCTGCATCCTGCGCCGCAGCCGCACCACATGATGCCGCAGCTGTGCTTTATTCCATCTCCGCCAGCGTCGGGTACGACGCGATGGCTCCCAGCTTGGTCACGCTGATGCCGCAGAATTTGTTGGAAAATGCCAGATACTCTTCCATCTTCTCCGCCGTCAGAGCCGGAATCCCCGCGGCGTCCACGCCGTCACGGGACAGGCAGTAAAGAAAGGATCCAATGAACCCGTCGCCCGCACCGGTGGTATCCACAGCGGAAACCTTCTGACTGGCGGCAAATCCCTTCGCATTCTTCGTATAGCATTCTGCGCCGTCGGAACCTTTCGTATAAATAACCATCTTCGTATTCCCGGCCAGAAGCTCCGGCAGCGCGTCGGCGATGTCGGTCTTGCCGGTGATGAATTCCAGTTCCTCATCCGATACCTTCAGAATATCCGCCATGGGCGCGAATTCCCGTACCACCCGGCGAAGCTCGTCCGTGTCGTCCCACAAAGCCAGACGCAGATTCGGATCAAAGCTGACAATAGCACCTGCCTCGCGGGCACAGCGGATCGCTTTCCGATGGGCCTCCTTCATGGGCCAGTTGCCCAGAGACACCGAACAGAAATGAAGAGCGAAAATGTCCTTAAACCACGCTTCTTCCACCGCTTCCGGCTGGAGCAGCATATCGGCTCCGGGCTTACGGTAAAATGAGAACTCCCGGTTGCCGTCATCCTGCAGCGCCACGAACGCCAGAGATGTATTCGCCTCTTTGGTCCGCTTTATATATGCGCAGTCGATACCGCAGTCCATCAGTTCTTCCACGATCTTGTCGCCGAAGGGATCGTCCCCCAACTGGGTGATCATGGAGCCGCTGCCGCCCAGCTTCACATACGCGCCGACCACGTTGGCAGGCGCGCCGCCCACCTTCGGCTGAAACGCCGTAACATGGCGGATGGGTCTGCCGGACTCTGCCGGGATCCAGTCAATGAGTGCTTCTCCGATTGCCAGTAAACGCTTCATAATCTTATCCATCCTTTCTTTCAGCCCGCTGCCGCAAGTATGCGGGCGGAGCGATAATTATCCTGTTCCGGAAAGACTGCCGTCCGGCTTCTGCCCGATCAGCTTCTCAGGCTGGTCAGCGCTTCCATCCGGTCAGAAGTTCCCGAAGTTCATCCACCACATCGCCGGCAGACTTGCCGGCCTCGTCGATGGTGATGTCCGCGTATTTCTCATAGAGCGGCGTCCGCTCGTCGTAGAGATCGCGGAGCGTCATACCGTCACGCAGGGCTACGCCCCGGTCTTTCAGATTGCCCAGACGCTTCTCAAGCGAATCGTAAGTGACCCGCAGATAGATCACGGTGCCGATCTCCTTAAAATGTTCCATGGCCTCCCGGCCATAAATTACGCTTCCGCCGGGAGCGATCACCGCACAGCGGGGCGTCAGAGACGCGTTTACCCGGTTCTCGATCGCCAGGAATCCGTCCAGGCCTTCCTGGGCGATGATCTCCTTCAGGAGGCGGCCCTCCTGCTCCTGGATCACGATATCTGTATCTATGAAGGAATACCCCAGGCGCTTGGCCAGAAGCACGCCCACCATGCTTTTGCCGGCGGCGGGCATGCCGATGAGGGTAATATTATTGTATTGCTTGTCCAAATTTATGTTGATCTCCTTGTCTGTACATTCTGCGGCAGCCTGGCTGTCGGTCCCGCCGCGGTCCGCCGCGTCCCGGTTCCGCTTCTCCCCTATTTTCTCTTCCCGGCGCTCGGCTTCTTCTCCACCGAATACCCGAATTTCCCCAGCTTCTCTCCCAGCCGGAAATACTCTCCATGCGAGTACGCCGTCAAATCAGTGTCGTTCAGATGGAACTTGCCGTTCTCGTCAATATAACTGTCTTCCACCGTCACGCCCACGATCTCCGCCACGAACATGTCGTGACTGCCCAGCGGGATCACCTGCTGCACTTTACACTCCAGATTCACCGGGCTCTCGGCAATGCCCGGCGCCGCGATATGCTGCGACGGCAGGGGCGTCAGATTCATCTCCGCGAATTTGTCTGCGTCGCGCCCGGAACGGACGCCGCAGTAATCGGTCGCAAAAGTCAGATCCTTCGTCACCAGATTGATCACAAACTCGCCGGTCTCCTTAATGATATCGTAGGAGTGCCGTACCCGCTGGATAGAAATGGACACCATCGGCGGGGTCGAACAGACCGTACCGGCCCACGCCAGCGTGATAATGTTCGGCTTCTCGCCGGGACGCTGGCAGCTTGCCATGATCACCGGCAGAGGATATAGAAGATTTCCCGGTTTCCAATTCTGCTTCGCCATAATCGAACTCCTTTTTCACTCTCAGCACTCATGCCGGCCGCGGACACTTCGTCAGCCCGCCGCGTGTCTTAAGCGCCGGCAGCAGCCTTCCTCTCAGTCGTTATCCGGCAGCAATTTCACCGTCACCATGATATTCCGCAGGAACCCGCCCTCCGGCAGCTTAATGTCCTCCTCGTGGGACACCTCCGGCATCAGGACCATTTCTTCTTCCAATTCTACGCAGATCCAGTCGTAAGCCGCCTCGCGGGCGTTCTGCAGCGCGTCGTCCAGATCCGGTCCGTCCGCCTCGCAGCTTTCCAGATCCGGGAAATATACATGGTATCCGTTATCTCCGTCATGCGGCACAACCACCGCAGGGTATGTAAATGTCATCTCGCTTCTCCTTCTCTGCCGGCTCCGCCCGTCCCGGGCCTCCCGGCTGCCACTTCTCTCTGCGTCTGTCCGGCCGGCACCGCGGTCCTATCCTTCCAGCGCCACCATGACCGCCGGCACCAGCTGCTTCTTCCGCGACACCACGCCGGGCAGACGCACCAGGCCCGTTTTGTCGTCCTCTTCCATCTGGAACGCGTCCTGGATCATCCGTTCCGCGCCCTGTCCGTCGCACAGAAGCGCCGTGGTTTCCGTCAATATATTCGTCAGCATCAAAAACATCATATCCAGCCCCCGGCGCGCCCGCTCCGCCTTCAGATACGGAAGCATCCGTGCCTCCAGTTCCTCCAGCTCCTGCCCGCTGAGGGAATTGATCTGCCCCACGCCCAGCGTGGTCTTCCCAACTGTGAACAGCTTAAAATCCTGGTACATGATATCTTCTTCAGACTTGCTGGCGAAATTGCTGCCCGCCGAGAACATCTCCATGGCGTACTTCTCCACTTCGATCCCGGCGATCCGCGCCAGATCCTCCGCCGCCCGCCGGTCGATGTCCGTACAGGTCGGCGACCGGAACAGAAGCGTGTCCGACAGGATCGCGCTGCACAGAAGGCCCGCCGTCTGCCGGTCGATCGCGACATCATTTTCCTGATACATCTGATAGATGATGGTGGCCGTACAGCCCAGCGGCTGATTCCGGAAATACACCGGCCCGATGGTCTCGACGGAGCCGATCCGGTGATGGTCGATGATCTCCACGATCCGCGCGTTCTCGATGCCGTCCACTGCCTGGGACTTCTCGTTGTGATCCACCAGGATCACCGACTTGCCCCGGGCGCCCAGGAGATTCCGGCGGGAGATCATGCCTTTATACTTACCGTCCTCGTCCAGGATCGGAAAATCCCGGTGGCGCTTATTCGCCATCACATCCTTGATCTCATCCACCACATCTGTCTCCTGGAATGTGATCAGATGGTCGCTCTTCATGAAATATCCGATCGGCATGCTCTGGTTGATGAGACGCGCCGCCGTAAAAGCGTCGTAGGGCGTCGTCATCACGGTGCAGCCCTTCTCGCGGGCCAGCTTCTGGATCGTCATGGACACCGCCGCGCCCTCGCAGACGATGATGCAGTCCGCCCCCATCTCAATGGCGCACAGCTGGGACTCATAGCGGTTGCCCAGGATCACCAGATCATGCTCGCTGATGTAATACTCCATCATATCCGGGTTCGCCGCCGCGATCAGCACCTTCCCTTGGGAGAAATAGCCGTTCTCGTCGCCGACGATCAGCAGCCCCTCCAGCGTCTCGATGATATTGGAGTACTTCGTACATGCCTTCGACAGAATGCTGCTGTCCAGCACGTCCAGATAGGTCTTCGCGATATCGCTGACCGTGATCAGGCCCTCCAGAGTGCCGTCCTCCGTCACCGCCGGCAGTGTCACCAGACTGTCCCGCTGCATAATATTCCAGGCATTCTTCAGGGAAATGTTCCGGTTCACACCGGGCACCTGCCGAATGTCGATGTCCCGCACCTCCGTCCGCACATGCCGCACCCGCGTAGGCTTCTCCACTCCAAAATACCGCAGCACGAACAGAGTCTCTTCATTCATATGACCCACCCTGGCCGCCTCATAGTCGTCGCCGGTCAGCTTCCGCTTCAGCGCCGCGTAGCAGACCGCTGAACAGACGGAATCCGTATCCGGGTTCCTGTGACCGATCACCAGGGTCTTCTTTTTATTATACTCCGCCATGACTCCTCCAGTCTGTAAGAACCGACCGTTTACTCATCCTTTCTGCAATTCTATCATATTCCATGAAAGAAAAAAAGCAGAAACAGAGAAATATTTCTGCTAAATATCATCACATCAGAAACCGCTTTTCGCGGGAAGAAGATTTCGGTCCGCCATATATATGGAAACGATTACGTTCACAATTTGTTTACAGTTTGTTTATACCTAATTCATATGAACCCTCTACAATCATTTTATAAGAAATGCACAGAAACTTAGTTTTAACTCCTTATTCCTTTGACATTATGCACATAGATTTTTTCATAATTGCCCCGGCTGACAGCAGCCGGGGCCTCCTCATTTCATGGGTTGTATTCTTAAGATAATTCCCGTTTGTTTCCGTCCGGCGCTGTTTTGCACACCGGCATAATAATGCTCGTCCAACCTTAATCCAGCACCATCCGCGCCGCACCATAAATCCCGGCGTCGTTGCCCAGCTTGGCAAGACCGATCAGCGGCCGGTCCTCGGACAGCGTCTCATACTCCTCATAATATTTCTGAATGATATCGATCAGGAACTGCCCGGCCTTGGACACGCCTCCGCCGATGACGAAGATCTCCGGATCGATCGTCAGCGCAAGCTGCGACAGAGCGCGGCCCAGATAGTAGCCGACGCACTCGACGACCTCCATGGCCAGACCGTCTCCGGCTTTCGCCGCGTCGATCACATCCTTGGCCGTCAGCCTGCTCTCCTCAATATCCCGCAGAACCGACTCATCCCCGGAAGAATCCAGGAAACGCTTCGCCTCCCGGACGATACCCGTAGCGGACGCCACCTGCTCCAGACAGCCGCGGCTTCCGCAGTTGCAGTACTCCGTCTCATCATCACGGGCATGGGTATGTCCGATCTCTCCGGCAAGACCATGCCGGCCGGCAATGATCTTCTGATCCACGACTACGCCGCCGCCCACGCCGGTACCCAGCGTGATCATAACGATATCGTCATAGCCCTTGCCGCCGCCCTGCCACATCTCGCCCAGGGCGGCGATATTGGCGTCATTGGCGCACAGGACCGGAAGTCCGTCCAGCATCAGGCTCAGATCACGGGCCGGATAACAGGCGCCCCAGCCCAGGTTCACGCAGCGGGGCACAAAGCCGTTGCGGGCCACAGGTCCGGGCACTCCCATACCGGCGCCGCCGACTTCATTAAAATGAATTCCCATCTCCTCAAGCGTACGGCGGATAGAGATCGCCACATCCGTCAGAATATTGCAGCCGTTATGCTCTGTTCTCGTGGGGATCTCCCATTTGCGCAGAAGCGTCCCGGTCTGCTCAAATATTCCAAGCTTCACCGAGGTACCGCCCACGTCAATACCGATACAGTACTTTCCCATATTCTTGTCTCCTTCTCAGTGTAGTAACAGCTCCTGCATGATCTGGGGCCCGGTTACGATGATCTGGTTGGGAATCTTGCCCTTCGTGATCTTGGCTATCGTATAATCGAACGTCCCTTCATACTTCAGATTGCCATAATGGTTGTAGATCCTGCAGGAATCCTCGTTGTACAGAAAAACCATATCTCCTTCTACGGCCGCCTGTGAATAGTCGTAGCTGAATTCTTCCGAAAATGCCTTCGTGCCGTCGGCCTCATATACGTCCATACGGTATTCGTCTTCGCCGGATGCGGAATAAACGATAATACCCACGTAGTTTTCATTATAGAAAACGCTTCGGATCTCCTCCTCTACCGGAACCAGAAGGGTCATCTCCGGCGACATCTGGTCGCGGAGACTGTAGAAGGTCAGACTGTTGTCCGCAAACGCCACGGCACGGCTGTCGCTTAAGCAGGCCACTCTGGCCACCATGCTGTTCTCGTAGATCTCATGGAATCCGCCCACCATCCGGTTCACGGCGTTCTTGCCCACCTCGGAGAAATTATAGAACGCAACCCGGTTCCGGAGCTGTCCGCCCTGCACATAGAAATACGAACCCATCAGGACGTTGCCGTCCGGCGTCAGGTCTGCATCCAGCACATAACCGATGCCGGAATCACTCTGGCTGTCCTCGCTGCTTAAAAGGCCCTTGATATAGATCTCCAGTTCCGAGCCGTCCCTCTGGTAGTAGCAGACATTGCTGGATAACTGATCCTCCACAACCGCCGCCACCATACCTCTGGACGAAATAGATATCCGGGAGATCGGCAGTACCGTTGTCGCTACGCCGAGGCACCCTGTCTGATCGCATATGTAAATACTGTTGCCCTGCTGATCGGCAATAGCGGCATACCCGCCGCAGACAGCCACGACAGGCGCGTTCATCTCATAACTCTGGATCCAGATATCCTTGCCGGAGGCGTCGATATAAGACGCGCCGTCCCTGGTATATTTGAGGACATTCTCTCCGAAGCTTGCGTAACCGGTAAATGTACCCTCCGTCTGTTCCATCTGCCGCTCCCACACGACCGTCGTATTCTCCAGCTTCGCAAAACGGCTGTACCAGAAAATACCGCCCAGAACGCCCGCCACGATGCACAAAATAACCATAACGACGATCACCCGGCGGCGGACCGTCCTGTTGTGGGCCTTACGGATCGTCGCCTCGCTCTCCTTCCGCTGGCGGCTCGCTTCATCCGCCGCGGCACGGGACACCTGACGGACAGATGCGGATGTACCGGAACCTGCACCGCGCGAATAGATCGTATCAGGAACAGGCTGCCCGGCGGAGATCATCCGGCTGCGCAGCTGGTTCTTCTTAAATTCGCGGTTGGTGGAGTTAAAGTTGCTCATCATTGGTCTCCTTCGGCAGGCTGAAACCGCAGTGCAGGCTCGAAAGCCTGTGGCCTACGTGCAGTATACCACATATTTCCCAATTAAGGAAGAATTAAATTCTCTCCTGCGGTAATTGTATTTTCATCCTCCAATCCGTTCAATTCACAGATTTGCCCCATCATATCGCCGCTGCCGTAATGATCAAGACAGATCCCATAAAGAGTGTCGCCGGGCTGGACCAGATAGAGCGTCTGACCGGCCAGAACCTCCCGGACGGGCGCATGGCTTTCCGTCGTATCCCCCGAAGACGCCTCTTCCGCCGGGCCGGTTCCGTCAGACGCACTGTCTCCGGCCGGTTCCGCTCCGCTGTCGGTTCCGGAAGCGCTGCCTGCAGCCAGCCCCGCTCCCCCGTCCGTTCCGGACGCGGCGCCCGCGGCGTCTCCCGCTGCTGTTCCCGCGGCGCTGTTTGCCTCCGCTTCCGCGCCGCCGGCCGCGGAAAGCGCCTGATCCCCGCCGGCAGACGCCGGGCCATCATCAGGCAGCTGATCCGTTCCCAGGCTGCCGGCCGTTCCGCCGCCATTATTTCCGCTATCTGCCAGCGTCAGTCCGATCTGTCCGCCGATCTCTTCCACGACTACCCGGCTGTCCTGACTCTCCGTCTTCCGCAGATCATCTGCATCATCCTTTCCTCCGGCCTTCCCATCCCCGGAAAGCTTGTCCGAAACGTCTTCGCTCAGCATTCCCGCCGGCAGGACTGATGCCAGGACCGCTTCCATTTCTTTCATCTTCTCATAATTGTTCACCATGGTCACACCGCCGGCCAGTACCAGGACACCCAGAGCCGTACAGAGACCTCCCAGCACCCGCACTGTCCCCCGGCGGGCGGTCACCTGGCTCTTGTTTTCCTCCATCCTCTGCCGGAAATCCCGGATCACCGGATCGCCGGTCCCTGTCTCCACGCGCCGCACATCTTTGCGCAGTATCATATAATCCTGCATCATCTGGTTGCGCTCATAATACACGCTGTATCCCCGCAGACGGCAGAAGCCGTCTTCGGCGGCCACATAGATGGCCTCTTCGCCGTCCAGTCCGCTGTTCAGATACATAAGCTGGTTCTTCCCGGCGAAATATTTTCCATGCTCTTTCCAGTAATTCAGCGGACTTAACGCGCACCCGGGCGCACCACAGAGGAACCACCCCAGGACCACCCGTTTCGGAAACATCTGCTCCATGCTCTGGTAAGTTTTCCGCCAGGCCTGCTCCGTGAACTGGACCTTCTCGCCGGGCTCCGTGATATCCTCGACCTCCATTGCTCCGTCCACGAACAGAAACGGAAGTCCGTCCCGCTCTTCCGCCGTTCCCAGAAGCACTCCCGCCCGCAGGTCTTGTCCGCCTTTCGGAAACAGCCGCTTCAGATACGTATTTACATAGTCCTCCAGATACAACCGTACTGTCTGATCCCTCTCGCCGATCTGCCGGATATTCTTCGGCAGTCTGGGGAACGGATTATATAAGTCTCCCATACTTGATCACCCCGCTGTTCATTCTGATACCTGAACCATCATATCACGGGGACAGTGCGGAATCTGTCAAACAAGCACGTTCCGCTCCCATAATTTTTCGACAAGGCAGATGCTTTCGCTGATACATTCCGCCATCTGCATGACCGTGCCCAGACGGATGCTCTGCAGCATCATCGGATCGCCGGCGCAGCCGCCGCTGACCACTCCGGTTATGAAAATATCTCCCACCGGCGCCAGCTGCTTGCTGACGCCCAGGCCCGGCTTTATAGCCCCGCGCCCCAGCGTGACGCTTCCCACCTGGCCCCCTGCGCCTACGGAAGCATCCACCGCAACGATCAGATGGTTCGGATAATACCGTTTCAGAAGTCCCGTGGTCTCCTGAAGATTCATCGCGTGGACAGGACGGTATATCGTTCCCAGTACCTGGATATGCTTCAGTCCCTTTTTCCGCAGATGATAACCGATCAGCGGCCCCAGGCTGTCCCCGGTAGACCGGTCCGTACCGATGCAGAGGACCAGGACTTCCGTCTTCTGTTCCGTCTTAAGCGCTTCCCGGATCATCAGATAGAGGCGGGCCGCCAGCCGCACCGGCTCGTATTCCCCTGTCATGTCAAAATAATAAAGCTCCCTTCGGGTCAAGGGAGCTTTGTGCTTTCTCATTTCCATATCGATCGTTCCACCCCGTCCGATTCTTACCTCTATTATAGACAGGGAGGATGCGGATTATGCGGCAGTCTACTCCGCATGGGTCTGCCTGTATTCGCTGAGCGCCTCGCCCAGACTGGTAATATGGCGGTTCTGCATGATCTCCATCAGCGCGTCCAGCCGTTCCTCCGTCAGAAACTCCCGCCCCATATGAGGCGCGTAGCTGTCGTCCAGAAGCCGGTTCTTCTCCGCAATGGAGCTTTCCAGACCGGCAAGTTCCTGCGCCTTCTGCCCGCAGAGAGCTTCCAGTTCCTTAAGCTTCTCCTGGTGGGCGGCCGAAACCTCGTCGGCGATGATATTCTTCGTCACAGTATCGAAGGTATTTAACGCCTCCTCCTTCTGCGCCGTTATATTGCTGATCTCCTGCTGCAGCTGCGCGATCTGGTCGTCGTAATGGCTGAGGTCATAGGCCGATTCATCCTTATCCCTGCGGATCTTCCTGGAAATGGCCCGGATCTGTTTCCTGTTCGCGCGCATCTCGTCGCGAAGCTGACGACCGCCCGAGAGCGCCGTACTATTGTCTTCCCGAATATACCCGCCCAGCAGTCCGAACACGCCAATAAACAGCGCATCGAAGACCACATAGACCAGAATGCCCCAGAGCAGTCCCTGCACCGGCAGAAGCCAGTAAATGAGCCCCGGCAGCGCCAGCAGTCCCACCGCCGCTGACAGGATCAGCACCAGGTATTCCTCGATCCACTTCGGACAGTAAACGGCGTAATAAAACCAGTTATTACAGAAAAACGGCACATAATATTTCTTAAACAGAACCTGTATCTGCTCGTTCAGTTCGCGGTTCTCCGACTGAAGCTGGGCGGTCTCCGCGTCGATGCGCGCTGTCACGCCTTTCCCCTTCGCGTCGCCGCGGCTGCTTTTGACTTCCTTCAGCTTCGCCTCCGTCTCCGCGATCTTCTGGTCATAACCGGCGGCTGTCTCATCGCGCTTTGCTTTGATCGTAAGGCGGATATCGTCCTCCGTCGCCTTTTTCTCGTTCTCCAGGGAACGATTGCTCTGACGCTGTTCCACCTGCATCTGGTCGCGGCGCGCTTCAAGGGCGCGCAGAGTCAGCACCTCTACCTTGGCCTGCTGAAGAAACGTTTTATAATCCACAATTCCTGCCATAACAAAAGTCCCCCTTTCTTAAAAAGTATACATCAAAATCTGACAATTTACAAGGTATGCCGCAGTAATTCAGGCATAGAATACACTGACACGGGTTGGAGTAAAAAAATAGTCAGTTGATAAAAATAAATGAAAAGAGTATTGGTTCCTTGAGGTATAATGATTTCGA
>CANPZZ010000058.1 GCA_947589125.1 uncultured Lachnospiraceae bacterium | reverse complement strand
TTAATAGAGACCTTTTTGTGGATACTGGAAGCCATCCGCGACAGGGCGGCCATGGACTCTCCCTGGCTCCCGGTGGTGATCAGAACCGTCTTCTCATCCGGATAATTCTTCAGATTGTCAATATCGATCAGCGTCCCTTCCGGGATCTTGATATAACCAAGCTCGCTGGCGATGCCGATGACCGTCACCATGCTGCGGCCTTCGACCACCACCTTTCGCCCGTACTTGTAGGCGGAATCGATGATCTGCTGTACCCGGTCCACATTAGATGAAAATGTAGCCACAATGATGCGGTTATTCGTATGCTCCGCGAAGATCGCGTCAAAGGTCTTGCCCACAGTCCGCTCCGATGCCGTAAAGCCGGGCCGGATCGCGTTGGTGCTGTCGCACATCAGCGCCAGGACGCCTTTCTTCCCCAGTTCGGCGAAGCGCTGCAGATCCGCCGGTTCGCCGAAGACCGGCGTGTAATCGATCTTGAAATCGCCGGTATGCAGAAGTACGCCGGCCGGCGTGAAGATCGCCAGAGCCGACGCGTCGGCGATGCTGTGATTCGTCTTGATGAATTCCACACGGAAGCAGCCCAGTGTAACCGTCTGTCCGTGTTTTACAACCTTTCTCTTCGTATTCTTGAGCAGGTTATGCTCTTTCAGTTTATTCTCGATCAGCGCGATCGTAAGCCTGGTGCCGTAGACCGGCACGTTGATCTCCTGCAGCACATAGGGCAGGGCGCCGATATGGTCCTCATGTCCGTGTGTAATAAAAAAGCCTTTTACTTTCTCCTGATTCTGCTTCAGATAGGTAATATCAGGGATACACAGATCGATCCCCAGCATATCGTCTGACGGGAACGCCAGGCCGCAGTCAATGACAATGATCTCGTCCTCATACTCGATCGCCGTGATATTCATACCGATCTGCTCCAGGCCGCCAAGAGGGATGATCCTCACCTTGTCCGCCCTGCAGACCTGTCTATTCTGTTGTTTTGATGCTTTCAAATTCAATAACCTCCAAATTCTATCCGTTCCAATGTCCGTCTTCTCTGTTCTCTCTGCATGAGCGGCAGTATCCGAATAATTTCACTTCATGGTCTGTTACCGCAAAGCCCAGCCGCTCCATAAGGCTCTGCTCCAAAGTATCCAGTAAGTCCTCCTCAAAAGGAAACACCCTGCCGCAGCCAAGGCAGATCGCGTGATGATGGTGATGGCCCTTACTCTCCTCACCGGGAAGCTTGGCCAGTTCAAACCTGGCAAATCCGTCGTCGAAACTAATCCGATCCAGAAGCTTCAGATCCAGAAGTACCTGCACCGTACGATAAATAGTCGCAAGCCCGATCTCCGGATACTGCTCTTTCGCCAGGGCATAGATGTCCTCCGCCGTTAAGTGTTCGCCCGGATGGGCGGCCATCAGTTCCAGGACCAGAAGCCTCTGTCTGGTCACCTTCAGGCCCTTTTCCTTCAGCATCTGCTTAAACAGGTCCTCGTTCATCTGCAGTCCTTTACTTTACGCGTATTCTGCGCCGGCACGCCGCGGCTCTTAAAGATTCCGGCAGACTGCCGTCCTCCTACTTCTCCAGGTCAAGATCCAGATCCGCCACCAGTTCGGAAAAGATCTTAAACAGGTAATCCAACTCGTCCTCGTCGTCCACGAACTCATAAACCGCGTCGGCGTCTTCCTTCTTCGACCGGTCCTTTAAGATATAGCACTGCCCGTCCTCATCATCCCCGGCGGCATCCGTCACCAGGATGTAATTCATACCGTTGATCCTGGTCTCCTCCAGGATACTCAGATCGATCCGCTCTCCGTCGTCCGTCTCCAGCGTGATCATCTTCTCATCTTCCATACCGTTAAACTCCTTACACCTTCCCGGTTCGCGGCGCCGCATTGTCCAGATAATCCTGCAAAATGATCCCCGCAGCCACCTTGTCGATCACTTTCTTCCGCTCCGCCGCCGGAACGCCGCTCTCCGCCAGGATCTCGTCCGCGGCCACCGTCGTCAGCCGCTCGTCCCACAAGATCACCGGAAGCCCGGTCCTGCGCTTCAGCACCGCCGCAAACTCCTCCGTCCTCTTCGCCCGTTCTCCGACCGTATCGTCCATATTCTTAGGATAACCTAAAACAATGGTTTCAATCTGATATTCGGCGGCAAGCTCTTCAATTCTGCGAAGGGTAGCCCGCAGCATACTGTCTTCCTTCCGGGTGATGGTCTCCACCCCCTGGGCAATCAGCCCCGTAGGATCGCAGACTGCCACGCCTACCGTCTTCGTCCCGAAATCAAGTCCCAGAATTCTCATACACTTAAACACAACAATGCCCGGAAAGCCTCCCTTTCCCCTGAAAGTTCTGCTTCCCGAAACACCGATTTCCTTAATCCGATTCCGCTTAAATCCCGCTCACGCTCACAGTATAAATGACTCCGGCCGGCGGCCGCATCCGCCGCTACTTCAGCCGTTCCTCGATATACGCAGACAGAAGCAGTTCCAGGATCTCATCCCGCTCGACCTTCATAATGAGACTTCTGGCACTCTTATGGCTGGTAATGTAGGTTGGATCTCCAGACATGATATATCCTACTATCTGATTGACAGGGTTATATCCTTTTTCCGTCAGCGCGTCATACACTTGTTCCAGGACCTCGCTGACATCCAGCTGGTTCTCTTGTACAGCACGAAAATGTCTCGTATTTTGAATATCGCCCATATGTCCTCACGTCCTTTACTGTTCATAATTTATTCTATACCACATTTTGCCATTCGTAAAGGAATATTTTATAAATTCTTTCTGACAACTTCATAACAATACAGGAAGATCATCACCGGCGCTCGTCCTGCATGGAAATGCGGGCGGCGAAACTTCTGTTTCCATCACCTGCGTCAGCAGCACCAGCTCCTCATTTATCATCTTCTCCATCCGACCCCGGACGATACGGCCGCGCATATTTTCCTCCCAGGGGATGACCGCCTTCACATACTCGCGGGTACGGCCCACCAGGTATTCCGCGCCTTCCGCCGTGACCATCTCCTCCATAAGAACTTCCCGCTCTTCCCCCAGAAATGATCTCCGGTAGGCAAGAGACGCCTCCGCGTCCATTTTGAGAAGGCATGCGCTGCGTTCCTTCTTCACCGCCTCGTCCACCTGATCCGGCATCACCGCCGCCCGGGTGCCTTCCCTGCGGGAATAGGGGAACACATGCAGTTCATAGAAACCGATCTTCTTTATGAATGATACCGTCTGTGCGAACTCCTCCTCCGTCTCTCCGGGGAATCCCACGATCACATCCGTCGTGATCGCCGGGCGGTCGAAATACCTCCGGAGGAGGCTGCAGCCAGCCGCGTATTCCTCTGCCGTGTAATGGCGGTTCATGCGTTTCAGCGTAGCGTCGCAGCCGCTCTGCAGCGACAGATGGAAATGGGGGCAGATGGTCCGAAGCGCCGCGATACGGCGCACAAAATCCTCCGTTACGATCCGGGGCTCCAGGGACCCCAGGCGCAGCCGCGAAAGTTCCTCTATGCCGTCCAGCATTTCCAGCAGATCGATCAGTTTAAGCCGCTTCTCCTCAGGCATATCCATTCCGTAGGAACTGATATGGATGCCAGTGACCACGATCTCCCGGTAACCGGCGCTTACCAGCGTTTCCGCCTCTTTCAGGATATCGGCCGCGGAGCGGCTGCGGACACGGCCCCTTGCGTAGGGAATGATGCAGTAGCTGCAGAACTGGTTGCAGCCGTCCTGGATCTTGATGAACGCCCTGGTGTGTTCCGCGGTGGTGCTGATCGAGAGGGACTCGTATTCATGGTCGGACGCGATGTCGATGACGCTGGCGATTCCGCTGCCCGGCTGCGTTCTTCTGACCGCCGGTTCTGCTTCTATGGCTGTATTGCGGGACTGGGAATCTGCTTGTGACGGTTGTTCCGCTTCTGCTTGCGCAGGTTGTCCGTCTGTCATGGGCAGCCTATACCGCTCTTCGGTCTGTCCGATCCGGTCTGCCTCAGACAAATGCCGGTTCTCCTGCGCCTGCCCGAGCCGATCCGCCCCAAACAAATGCCGGCGTTCTTCCGTCTGTACGGTCCGGTCATCTGCATCGGAGGCCCCTGCCGCAAAGTATTCTTCCAGGATCCTGACCAGATCTTTTTTTCGGTTATTGCCAATGACCACATCTACTGCGTCGTCGCCCTGCAGCCTGTCCGCGGCGACCTGCACATAGCAGCCGGCCGCCACCACTACCGCTTTCGGATTCCGCTTTTTCGCCCGGTGCAGCATCTGGCGGGACTTTTTATCGGCGATATTAGTCACCGTGCAGGTGTTGATCACATAGACATCGGCTTTTTCTTCGAACGGCACGATCTCGTAACCGGCTTCCTTAAGAAGCTGAGCCATTGCTTCTGTCTCATATGCGTTTACCTTACATCCCAGATTGTGCAGAGCAGCCTTTCTCATTGATATTCTCCCCGGTTTAAAGCCCTTACGTTTGTCTTACATTTTATATTCTTTTTACTTTTTCATGCAATCTGTCTATTGACTTTTCTCCGGCCAATCGCTACTATTACGGTAGACGCCGGAGGGCGCCTATCACAGCAACAACACCTGACAGAATCAAGGAGGCATTTTACATGAAAACCGTACGTATTTCGCTTAATTCGATTGATAAAGTAAAATCGTTTGTCAACGATCTTTCTAAATTCGACGTGGATTTTGACCTGGTATCCGGCCGCTATGTGATCGATGCCAAGTCCATCATGGGTATCTTCAGCCTGGATCTTTCCAAGCCCATCGACCTGAATATCCACGCGGAGGCGGAGCCGATCATCAGCGAGATCATGAGCGTGCTGACGCCCTATCTTCTCAAATAAGCGCGGCGCGGACAAAGCTAAATCTGTAAAGCACAGAACCTGCTATCATGGCAGGTTCTTTTTATTTGGTCTCATGATTACTCCCGCATCTTGTACCCTCTTCGGTCCGACAACCGAGCCGACACATACATAATCGCGCACAGAGCGCACACCGTCTCAGCCGCAGCGGATGACCTCCCGCGTGGAAACCGCCGTCTCTACCAGTTCCTCGATCTTCCCGGCCAGCTTCGCTTCCGACTTGCGGATCGCCTTCAGAACCGGCTTCGTCACCGGATGCTTCGCCACGAAGATCGTACAGCAGTCCTCGTAAGGCAGGATCGACGTCTCATAGGTGCCAATCTTCTCGGAAATGTCCACGATTTCCTGCTTGTCGAAGGCAATCACCGGCCGGAAGACCGGCAGAGTACACACGTCGTTGGTGGCCGCCAGGGACTGGACCGTCTGGGACGCCACCTGACCGATGCTCTCGCCGGTTACAAGCGCCAGGCTTCCGATCTCTCCGGCGATCTGCTCCGCGATCCGCATCATGTACCGGCGCATGATGATCGTCAGTTCTTCATGGGGGCAGGTCTCGTAGATCGTCATCTGGATATCCGTAAAATTCACCACATGCAGCTCGATGGGGCCCGAATACTGTGCCACCAGCTTCGCCAGATCCACCACCTTCTGCTTCGCCCGCTCGCTGGTGTAGGGCGGCGCATGGAAATAGACCGCGTCGATCTTCACGCCGCGCTTCGCTACCATGTAACCGGCCACCGGGCTGTCGATGCCGCCGGAAAGCAGAAGCAGGGCCTTGCCGTTGGTGCCTACCGGCATGCCGCCGGGGCCGGGGATCATTTCCGAGTAGATGTTGACGACGTTATTCCGCACTTCCACCCGCAGGAGCACATCCGGCTCGTGGACGTTGACCGTCATCTCCGGATACGCATCGAGGATTGCCTCGCCCAGATCCCGATTCATCTGCTCCGACGGGACCGGGTAGCGCTTATCAGCGCGGCGGGCCACTACCTTGAAGGTCAGATGCTTATCCGGGTACACCTGATCCAGATAATCGACTACCTGACGCTTCAGGGCTTCGAACTCCCTCTCCTCCGTCTGGAACATGGGACAGATCCAGGCGATGCCGAAGACCTTCTTAAGCGCCTCGACCACATCCTCGTAATCGTATTCCGTCAGCGCGGTTACATAGATGCGGCCGGCGTCCTTCGTAACGTCGAACTTGCCGTCCACGCGCTTTAACGCGTGGCAGATGTGGCTGACCAGCGCATCCTCGAAGAGGAACCGGTTCTTCCCTTTCGTGCCGATCTCGGCGTATTTTATTAAAAATGACTGATAAAGCATGTTGTTTTCTCTCCTTGCCTGTTGCTCTCCATCACTGCATAACCGCCGGTGCGGTTTTGTGGCAGTACGCTGCTGTTCTCCAAAGCGCTGTCATCTGCCTTATCTCTGTCCGCTCCTGAGTTTCTTGCTGTTCCCAGCTGTCTGCTCCTGGCGATTATGCGATCCGGCACTGTACACACGCCTATGTTTCCATTCTACTGCCGGCGCTGCCGCCGTTTTACCGCCAGCGCGCTTCCCCTACTTCCTGCGGAACCGCCGTAACACCGGCAGGATCTCTTCCAGCTGCTGCGCCGCGTAGTCGATCTCCTCCTTCGTATTGAACAGCCCGAAGCTGAAGCGAAGGGTGGAATCCAACAGATCCTGCCGCACGCCCACGCCCTTCAGCGTTCCGCTCAATCCCGGATGGTTCGAGGAGCAGGCGGATCCGGAAGACACATAGATTCCCTTCTCCTCCAGCGCGTGGAGCAGCACCTCGCTCTTCACGCCCTCAAAGCTGGCGCTTACGATCTGCGGCGCGCCCTCCCGGCCCGGCGGGTTGTTGAGCGTCACACCGGGAAGCTGCGAGAGCTTCCTTTCCGCATATTCTTTCAGTTCGTACAAATGGTCGATCTTCTGCGCGTGATCCTTAAACATCTCTTCCACCGCCGCGCCCATACCGGCCACGCCCGGTACATTTTCTGTGCCGGAACGAAGGCCCTGCTGCTGGCCGCCGCCGTAGATCAGAGGTT
Source organism: uncultured Lachnospiraceae bacterium (assembly GCA_947589125.1). Taxonomy (GTDB): domain Bacteria; phylum Bacillota; class Clostridia; order Lachnospirales; family Lachnospiraceae; genus UBA3402. Next base: position 8,138 of record CANPZZ010000058.1, on the reverse strand, counting down.
TTATCTTCACCCGGCTGTCAATATAAAGGAAGCCGACGCCTTTCGGGCCGTGCAGTTTGTGGGCGCTGACGCTTAAGAGATCGATGCCCTGGCGTTTCGGCCGGATCTCGTATTTGCCGTAGGCCTGGATCGCGTCCACATGGAACAATGTATTCGGATTCTTCCGGCGGATGATCCGGGAGATCTCCTCCACCGGCTCCACCGTGCCAACCTCATTATTCACATACATGACGGAGACCAGGATCGTCTCCGGGCGGATGCTCTCCTCAAGCTGCTTTAGGTCGATATGACCTGCATGATCCACCGGCAGATACGTAACCTCGTACCCCTGCTCTTCCAGAAATCCAAGCGGGTTATAAACCGAAGGATGCTCAATATTGCTGCTGATAATATGGTTCCCGGCCCGCTTATTGGCCATGGCCGTCCCGATCAGCGCCATATTGTTGGATTCGGAACCGCCGGAAGTGAAAAGGATCTCCTTTTCCTGCACCTTCAGGGATCTGGCGATCACGGCGCGGGCATTGCGGATATAGTTCTCCGCTTCCATCCCTTTCGTGTGCCTGGCCGAGGGATTGGCGTAATCCTCAGTCATTGTTTTCACCACGATGTCGCGCACGCTGTCGAATACCTTCGTGGTGGCGGAATTATCAAAATATGCCTGCATGGAATCCTCCAAAAACTTTATGATGCGATGCCGTATAGGAACGCTGTCTGCCGCCGCCCGGCATTCTGTCAGGGTTCCCCAAAACCATGCGCAGTGCTTCTGGTCGTGTCCAGGGCAGAATCGGCCTCCAGATGATACATGAGGACCGACAGCACGGCAAGCCCCGCGGTTTCTGTCCGCAGGATTCTCCGTCCCAGAGAAATGGGCGTAAATCCGGCGTTACAGGCCCCTTCCACCTCGGCTCTCTCAAAGCCGCCCTCCGGGCCGATCAGCACTCCCACGGACATCCCGGGGCGAACCGCTCTCACTGCCTGCACGGCAGTTTCCATCCCCCTGGCATTCTCATAAGGAATCATTTTCACGTCAATATCCGCCGCGTAAGCAAGCGCCCTGCCAAAATCCATCACCGGTGTCACCTCCGGCACCAGCACGCGACCGGACTGCTTGGCGGCGCTCTCAGCGATGGCGTTCCAGCGGCGGACGCGGGCTTCCTCCTTCTTCGCGTCCAGCTTCACCACCGTCCGCAAAGTATTTACCGGGACCACCTGGTACACGCCCAGTTCCACGGCCTTCTGGATGATCAACTCCATCTTGTCGCTCTTCGGAAGACCCTGGAACAGATAAATCCTCGCGGGCAGTTCGGTGCTCTCCGCCCGCGACACGATCCTGGCCGTTACCTGATCCGGCGCGATCTGCTCGATCCGGCAGAGATAATCCGTATCGGTTCCGTTGCCCACCAGAATTTCCTCGCCAGGCTTCATGCGCAGCACGTTCCGAATATGATTTACATCCGGCCCAACGATCGCGATCGTGGCAGCGCTGCTGTCAATCTGCTCCTGTTTCACAAAGAAATGATACATACTGCATTCCACTCTCTTACGGCCGCTCCCTTTGCCGCGTTCTCCCGGCAAGAGCGGACTCGTTACTTTCTCCTTGCCGTCACGCTGACCCACTCGCCCTGACGCGTGATCTCAATGATCTCCAGTTCCCCATTGGCTTCGATCGCTTTCTTCACCGCGTCTTCTTTCATATCGATGATGCCGGATGTGATAAAGATCCCTCCGTGCTTCAGATGGGGCGGAACCTCCGGCGTCAGCAGGATGATCACATCCGCCAGAATATTGGCCACAACGATATCATAGCGCTCGTAACCTGTCCAATCCTTGATAACCTTATCATTGATCAGGTTGCCCTGGACTACATGAAACTGTTCTTCGCCGATGCCATTGGCTTCCATATTCTCGCCTACGGCCGTGATCGCGTTCTCATCCAGATCCGTGCCGCAGACCTCTCCGGCCCCCAGCTTTAGCGCCGTGATCCCCAGGATCCCGCTGCCGGTACCCACATCCAGCACCTTCGCCCCCTCCGTCATATATTTGCGGAGCTGGCGGATACATAACTGGGTCGTCTCATGCTGGCCGGTGCCGAAAGCCGTGCCGGGATCGATCTGGATCAGAAGCTTGTCCTCCTGCCCCTCCGGGATCTCCTCCCACGTCGGCTTGATCAAAATATCGTCCACCGTAAACGGCTTGAAATACTGTTTCCAGTTATTGATCCAGTCCTTGTCCTCGGTCTCCGAGACCTCCATCTTCCTCTCGCCCAGATCCACGAACACAGCCAGATCGTCAAGTCCTTCCTCCACCGCTTTCAGGATCTCTTCCTCCCTGGAAATATCCTCCAGATAGAAGCTGACCTTCGCCACGCCCTCATCCGGCGGCAGTTCCGGCAGGATATCAATGAACATGCCTTTCGTCTCATTTTCCGTCAGGGGTACATTATCCTCGATCTCGATCCCCTCGATGCCGATCTCATCAAACATGCTGCTGATCAGATCCACCGCCTCCGTGGTGGTGGTCAGCGTGTATTTTCTCCATTTCATAAACGTCTCTCCAACACCTCTCTACAGTCCGCACAGATAATCTTCCGGACGGCAGAATGTGATACCGTCCGCCGACTGCGCCTGCGGGTCGTCGCAGAGAATAAATCTCTGCCGTATGGTTCCGAACCGCTTCTCGATCTGGTTGTATTTGTCGGCGTCGGCCAGACGGCGGTACTGCTCCGGCGCCATCCGCCCGCCGCTGCGCAGCTCGCAGATAAAGCAGTCATTCTCCGCCGGATCGTAGACCACCATGCCGAACACGCCCGCGTTGATCTGCAGCTTATACACCTGATGGCGTCCCTCGGCGGCTTTCTCTGTCTCCAGCAGAATGATGTCTTCCAGCATCCTGGCGCGCACATCCGCCAGCACCTTTTCTACCAGATCTCGCTTATTGAGTTCGCTCATGCCCATGAATTTCTCCGTACCCATCAGGTCCTCCAGCAGGCTCCTGATCTGGCAGTAACGGATACCCGGCTGGGTAAAGATCACGCGCTCAATGGGTTCGCTGCCCGGCTGGGGCATCTCCGAGGGACACTCCACCACCAGATCCATCTCCACCAGCGCCTGTTTGATCTCGGATACATGGGCCCTGGTAATGCCGGCGGCCTGCTCCTCGCGGGCCCGGTCATTCTTCAGATTCCACGCGGCCAGCCGCAGGTTCTGATACTGCGGATTCTTCGACAGGATCAGAAGCAGGAAATTCAGGTTCATATTCACCATGACGCGGTCCACGATCTCCATCAGATCGCCGCCCGCCTGCAGCTCGCGAAGCCCCCGGAACTGGCTCAAGTCCTTGCTTCCTACCAGGGAGCGCTCAATATTGCGGCAGACGGCGCTGGCAATGTACTCCTTCATGGATCCGCCGTCGCGGAACGTAGCGTTCGCCGTATTCAGGCCCTCCGGCGTCATCTCACCGGCCCGCAGGGTTCCGCCGTAACGGATATATTCATCCACGTCGTCGATGCCAAGAAGCTGCTTATGCTCCCGGAACGGAACAAATGTGGTGCTGATCGTGACTGCCCGGTCATAGAGCTCCTGCCGGAGAGCCAGACAGAACGCCAGGGAATCCGTTCCCGTCAGAACCACCCGCATCCCCTGAGCCGCATGAACGTCCGAAAGCAGAGCCGCGTCATCAATGAAATCACTCATCAATGTAACCTCATCAATAAACACATAACGATACCCCATATCATAAAGCAGATTCAGGTCGCGGTTCAGCTTCTCCATGTTATCCGCGGCGGTAACCTTGATGTATGCCGCCTGTGCAGCCTGCTCCGGTGTCAGACTGCGGATCGCCTGCCGGATCATCGTGGTCTTTCCGGTCCTTCTCAGGCCGGTGATCAGGCACACTCTGCCGTCATTTCCGATCCGTCCCTCCAGATAGTCCTTAAGCTTTCCGTGACAGAGCCTTGTCTTCTCATCTGTGAGCCCCGCCGTCAGACCTTCCAATGCTTCCCCTATAACTACATTGGTGCGGAATTTCTGTCCCTGGTACCTGCCGCCGCGGCTGAAGCCCGCGCGCCCTTTGGCGGCGCTTTTCGATGCCTGGCGGGATTTGACTTCCTTCAACTGCTTCTGCAGTTCCCGCCGCTTCTCAATCCCTTCCTCCAGAGCCTCCAGCTGACCGTCCTTGATATACTGGCTCTTGATCTTGCCGTTCTCTGTCCACTGCCGGTAGAAGCGCAGCTTCCCGTGGATCATCTTTCTGGAAATATAACCTATCGGCAGTTTCGCGATCTGCTTCTCCAGTTCCGCGATAACCTGCTGATCGGTCTTCTCCTCTGTAACCGCCGCAGCGGCCTGTTCCGTTCCGGTCTCCGGGGCCGCCCCTGTCATTTCCGCAGAAACATTCTCTCTATCCGTCGTATTCCATGCCTCCATAAGAATACCTCCTTTTCTTCTGCGAACATTGTAACCTAATATAACCTGACTGTCAACCGTATCCGCCGTATTTTTGTAACCTGTATTTTCACTGCAGTTTACCGGCAGGAAATCCGGCCCTAGCAGCGGTGTTCTGATCTGCCAGTATTTCCCAGAATTATTTTTTCTGAAAATGCAATAAAACGCGCCGTCCAAGCATTAATGTAGTGAACGGGTGATATACATTCCGCCCTGCCGGCGGCTCCTGTTAACGGAAATACAATACCAATGAAAGGATAGTTCACGGACGAAAGATACCCCGGTCATGGCCGGGCGGACAGAAAATTTCATATAGAAGCAGTTTATTTTACAACAAAGCATAAAATCCTGAATGCATTACATTACGACCTCAATCACGCTTACCTAACGGCAGCGTCTGTACCCCCAGCGCTGCCGCTAATATAAAACCGTATCCAATCGGGAAGGTACTAATGACGATGAGATACCAAAGAAGGAAGCATACAAAAGACGATAAGGTACAAAAGAATGCTGGCAGGAAGGAAAAGAAGGCGCGCCGCTCATTCGCGGCGCGTCTTTCTATATTACGGCACTCTTCCAAAAGCTTCTTTGGTGTTCTTTTTGCAGGCATTACACCCGCTGCTGCCTTGCAGATGCGAATATAATATATCAGTTTCTTCTCTCCTGAATCGCGCCAAGCGCCTCAATCACAGCCGCGCGGAATCCCTTCTGTTCCAATGCCGCCACGCCCGCGATCGTCAGACCGCCGGGCGAACAGACCGCGTCCTTCATCGCTCCGGGATGAACCTTCGACGCCTGCCAGAGCTTTCCGGTTCCCACGATCATCTGGCTCGCCAGCCGGTACGCCGTCTCCCGCGGAAGTCCATAAAGCACTGCACCGTCCGCCAGCGCCTCCAGATACATAGCCGTAAACGCCGGACCGCAACCGGTCAGATCTCCCGCGATCCCGAACTGGGAAGCAGGCAGGGTCTCCACCAGTCCAAGCCGCGAAAACAATTTCGTGAACTTCTCAAATTCATCTTCCGTAAGCGTGTGTTTCTGCTCACAGAGAATAACTCCCTCACCGACAGACACCGGCGTGTTCGGCATGACCGTCAGATGATGGATCCCCTCCGGCAGGATCTCCTCCAGCCGGTCGCAGCTAATGCCGGCCGCCACACTGATCAGGATCTTTCCGCGCAGAAGCCCGCCGACAGGCGCAAGCACTTCCTCCACCAGATACGGCTTTACAGCCACGACCACCAGATCGGACTTCTCCGCCACCTCCGCCGCCGTATGGCAAGGATTTACGCCGCGGCTTCCAGCCGCAGAAACCAGCTTATCCCAGTGCTTCGCGCACGCGAAGATCTGCCGCGGTTCTGCCGCCTTCATTAAAATCAGGCCGTCGGCCATCGCCTGGGCCATATTTCCGAAACCGATAAAACCAATATTCATATGAGGTTTCTCCTAATTTTATCTGCTCCGTTATTTATTTGAACAGTCCCTTTTTCTTTCTTCCGTCGTCGCCGCCGTCGATCTTGCCGGTCATCAGCTCGTCGAACCGCCGCAGGGCCTGCCTCTGCTCCTCATTCATCCGCTCCGGCACCTGAACCACCAGCGTCACATAGTGATCGCCGCGAATGTTCTTATTGCGCACCGACGGCACGCCTTTGCCCTTCAGGCGCACACGGGTATCGGTCTGGGTACCGGGCTTCACCTCGTACTCCACCTGGCCGTCCACAGTCTTTATGAGGATCGGTCCGCCCAGGGCCGCTCTTGCAAATGACACCGGGACCGTCGAATAGATATCCATATCCCGGCGGATGAAGATCGGATGCTTGGAGACCACAGCCTGCACCAGCAGATCGCCGCGCTCACCGCCGTTGACGCCCGGCTCGCCGGCTCCCACGCTTCTCACGCTCTGTCCGTCGTCGATGCCCGCCGGGATCGTCACCTTCAGCTTCTTCCTGCGGGTAATGTAACCGGTTCCCCGGCAGTCCGGACATTTCTCACGAATGATTTGGCCCGCGCCGCCGCAGTCCGGACAGGTGGTCACGTTCTGCATGGTTCCCAGAGGCGTCTGGCGGGTATACATGATCTTGCCCTTGCCGTTGCACTTGCTGCAGGTTTCCTTAGAGGTACCGGCCTTGGCGCCGCTTCCGTGGCAGGAGGAGCATTCCTCTTTATAATTGATCTCAATCTCCTTCTCGCAGCCGAACACCGCCTCCTCGAAGGTCAGGCGGACGCTTGTCTGGACATTGGCGCCCCGCATGGGACCATTGTAACCGGAGCTTCTGGAACTGCGGCCGCCGCCGAACAGATCGCCGAAGATATCACCGAAAATGTCTCCCATATCTGCGCTGTCAAACCCGCCGCCGAAGCCTCCGAACCCGCCAAAGCCGCCGTAACCGCCGCCCGCGCCGCCGTCAAAGGCCGCGTGGCCGAACTGGTCGTACTGCCTGCGCTTTTCCGGGTCGCTTAGGACCGCGTAGGCTTCGGACGCCTCCTTAAATTTCTGCTCCGCCTCCGCGTTGCCTGGGTTGGCGTCCGGATGGTATTTCTTCGCAAGAACCCGGTACGCTTTCTTCAATGCCGCGTCGTCCGCGTCTTTGGGAACGCCCAGGACTTCGTAATAATCTCTCTTGGTCTCTGCCATATGTCATGCTACCTTTCCACACTATTCGCCAGTCAGGGAAATGCCCCGGCTGGCGGATAGGTCTGTCTGTATCGAAATGTCTGCTGAATTATACTTCCTTGAAGTCGCCGTCGATCACGTCGTCGTCCGGCTGGGACGCGCCGCCCTGCGGGCCTGCGCCCATGCCGCCGCCCATTCCGGAACCAGCTCCCGCGCCTGCGCCGCCGACACCCTGCATCGACTCATACATCTTCGTGAACAGAGCCTGGGCGCTGGCCATCAGCTTCTCCTTGCCGGCCTTGATGTCCTCCACCTGGGCGTCGGTCATCTGGTCCACCGGAGCCCGGTTGATGGCTTCCTTCAGGGCGTTCAGATCCGCTTCCACCGACGCCTTGTCGCTGGCCGCGATCTTGTCGCCGACATCCTGCAGAGCCTTCTCGGTCTGGAACACGATGGAATCGGCTTCGTTACGGGTATCGATGGCTTCCTTGCGCTTCTTATCCTGCGCCTCGTACTCGGCGGCTTCCTTCACGGCCTTCTCGATATCGGAATCGGACATGTTGGAACCGGAAGTGATGGTGATGTGCTGCTCCTTGCCGGTGCCCAGATCCTTAGCGGATACATTTACGATACCGTTGGCATCGATATCGAAGGTAACCTCGATCTGCGGCATGCCTCTCCTTGCGGGCGGGATTCCGTCCAGACGGAACTGGCCGAGGGTCTTGTTGTCGCGGGCGAACTGTCTCTCGCCCTGTACCACATGGATATCGACTGCTTCCTGGTTATCCGCGGCCGTGGAGAAGATCTGGCTCTTCTTGGTCGGGATCGTGGTGTTGCGCTCGATCAGCCTGGTAGCTACGCCGCCCAGGGTCTCGATGGACAGGGACAGCGGAGTCACATCCAGCAGAAGGATGTCTCCGGCGCCGGCGTCGCCCGCCAGCTTGCCGCCCTGGATAGCCGCGCCGATCGCCACGCACTCGTCCGGATTCAGGGTCTTGCTGGGCTCATGGTTGGTCAGCTGCTTCACCTTATCCTGCGCGGAGATCATACGGGTGGAACCGCCTACCAGCAGGACCTTGCCC
>CANPZZ010000057.1 GCA_947589125.1 uncultured Lachnospiraceae bacterium | reverse complement strand
ACCAGGACCGCCTCGATCTCGCAGTCGAATTCGCACTGGATCTCATTCATCAGCTTCATGGCCTCCAGGATGCAGACTGTCTGGCCTTCCTTGATCCGGTCGCCCACGCGCACATAGGCCGGGATGTCCGGTCCCGCCGCCGAGTAGAAGGTTCCTACGATCGGCGCCGTGATAAAGAGAACCTCGTCCTCCTCCGCAGGTGCTGCCGCAGGGGCAGGCGCCGCGCCGGCCGGAGCCGGACCGCCTACCGGCATGGCCGGCATTCCGGCCGCAACCACCGGCGGATGCTCCAGCTTGCTCATCGTGATCTTCACGTCGCCCTCTTTATACGTAAACTCCGTCAGTCCGGATTCTTCGATCATTTTCACTAATCCTGCAATCTTCTCAAGATCCATCGTCTTGTTCCCCTTTCTCATGCTTATATCTGTTCATATGGTCATCTTGACCCTGCGTTTCTTTGTAAGCAGCGTAACAGCTGTCGTTCCGCTTTCGCGTCCGGTATACCGATGCCTGCAAATTTGTCCCTACATCTGCGCCTCAAAAAGCCTCCTCAGCCGCTTCGCCGTCTGACGGCACTCCAGAACCTCTTTGCACGGCCTGTGAATCTTCTTGCGCATCTCGTTCAGTTCTTCCAGCTCCGCCAGATAAAGCCTCTGGGCCTCCTCCACGGAAATGGCCTTAAACCGGATCGAATGATCGGTCTTTCTCTGCACCAGCTTCGGAATATCCACCGACGCCACCGTGGCGATCTTCGGATACCCGCCGGTGGTCTGCCGGTCAGCCAGAAGAATGATCGGCTTGCCGTGAGCCGGCACCTGGATGGAGCCAAAGGCGATGCCGTCGGAGATCATGTCCTTGTCTTCCTTGCGGGAAATGAACGGTCCCTCCAGCCGGCAGCCCATGCGGTCGAAATCGCTGGTCACCTTGTATTCGCTGTTTAAGAACGTATCGATACCCTGTTTGCTGAACAGATAGTCCTGCGGTCCCATGACCACACGAAGCGTCGCGTCTTCCTGGTCAAATTCATCCAGATCCAGCGTCCTGGACAGGAAGAACGGCAGATAACGTCTCTTGATACGGAATTCGATATAGTCGCCGTCCTGAAGCTTGCGTCCCTTAAAGCCCCCGATGGAGCTCTTCATGTTCGTACAGCGGCTGCCCATGACCACCGGGATCTTTAAGTAGCTGGAAAATGCCACATAGCCCCGGCTTCCGGTGCGGGCGCTGGAGAATTTCAGCACGTCGCCCTTATTGATGTAAATAGCCGTGTACATCGGCGCCGGTTCCCCGTTGATCGTCGGCTGAAAATCGCCGCCGGTGATCGCGATCAGCGTATCCGCCGTGAATTCCAGCGTCGGGCCGATCAACGTAAATTCCAGAACGGCCTCATTTTCCGGATTATCCAGAAGGAGGTTCGCGATCTTAAAGGAACGCACATCCATAACGCCGGCCACCGGGAAGCCCTGGCTCTGGTAGCCGGTGCGGCCCAGGTCCTGCACGGTGGTCATCATGCCTGCCTTGATGATTCGGATGCCCATACTACGCCTCCTCTCTGCGGACCGGACACTCATACTCGCCACGATCCACCAGTTCTGCGATCCGCTTATATTCCGCCTCGTCAATGGGAACAAATCGGATATATTCGCCGACCTGCACCAGGATCGGCGTCTCACGCGCCGGATCGTAGGTCTTCACCGGAGTCATTCCCATTAACTGCCATCCGCCCGGAGAATCCAGCGGATAGATGCCTGTCTGGGATCCGCCGATGCCGACGCTTCCCGCCGGGATCTTAAGCCGCGGATTGGCAAGGCGCGGCGTGTGAATGCGCTCGTCCAGACCGCCTAAGTAACAGAAGCCGGGCAGAAATCCCAGCATATAGATCAGATAATCGCTGGAGGAATGGATCTTTATGACCTCCTCCTGCGTAAGACCCGCGTGCTCCGCGATATAGGGCAGATCCGGGCCGTATTCCCCGCCGTAAAGGACCGGGATCTCGAAGATCTTCTTCGTCTGCGCCCCGGTACGGACATCCACCTTCAGAATGCCCTCGATCCGCTTCTTCATCTGCTCGTAGCGGATGACACGGGGATCGTAATTGATCAGCAGGGAGCAGAATGCCGGGATCACGTCCACCACGCCCTCGATGTTCTGCTCGTGCATGAGCTTCACGGTGGCCGCGATCTTCTGGTTGATCTGCGGGCTGATCTCCGAACCGAATTCGACCAGCAGGGAACTGTCTCCCGCTGTCAGGATCTTAATGTTCTGCATAAAAAGTCGCTTTGCTCCTCTCCCGCCGCCGATAGCCGCCTGCGCGGATACCGCGGTATTCCTGCTTATAATTTCTTTATGTTCAAGCCGTAACTCAGCTTCCGAACCATATATAGGAAGAAAGGTGCAACCGGATCGAACATAGATTGCACCTTCTTTGGTGATATGAAATGTTTTTCTTTATTATCCCAGCAGGTTCCCCATGTTGGACATGAACGTCGTGATCCCCAGGTAAGCGGAGATGATGACCACGATCACGCCCAGTACCAGCAGAACCGTCGGATGTTTGTAGTCGTCGCCCATGATCTTCTTGCTCTTCGACGCGATCAGGCAGATGCCCAGGGTGATCGGCAGGATCAGGCCGTTCACCGCGCCCGCCAGGATCAGCATCGTCGCCGGCGTAGTTCCGATCGCCAGCATGATGATCGCGGAAACAACGATGAATCCGATCACGACCCAGTTCTCATATTTTGCGATCGCCGGATGGAACGTCTTCAGGAACGAAACCGATGTATAGGCCGCGCCGATGATGGAGGTAACAGCCGCGCACAGGATCACCAGACCCGCGAAACGGTAGCCGATCTCACCGGCTCCGCGACGGAACGCATCCGCCGCCGGGTTCGAAGCATCCAGCGTCTCACCGCCGGTCAGCTTCACAACAACGCCCAGAATCGCCAGGAACAGGAAGATCCGGACAAGGGTCGCGATTCCGATACCCATAACGGAACTCTTATTGATCTCTTTCAGGTTCTTCTCTCCGGTGATTCCCGCGTCGATCAGACGGTGCGCACCGGAGAATGTGATGTAGCCGCCGACCGTGCCGCCCAGCAGGGTGATGATGGCCGGGACCAGTGCAGCGTATCCGGTGGAAGGAACCACGGTGTTAACCAGAGCGTCGCCAACCGGAGGCTTCACAACGAGAATGATAATGAAAATAACTACGATCATGATGCCGCCCAGAACCTTCGCCAGATTATCCATGGCCGCCTTGGCATCCTTGATCAGGAATACCGCGATCGCGATTGCGCTCGCCAGCGCGCAGCCCACCTTGGTCGGAAGGCCTAAGAGCGTATTGAAGCCCAGTCCGCCGCCGCCGACGTTGCCGATGTTGAATACCAGTCCGCCGAAGGCGACCAGGAGCGATACGACATAGCCGAGACCCGGAAGGATCTTATTCGCCACGTCCTGCCCGCGCAGTCCCGACACGCACAGCACTCTCCAGATATTGATCTGGGCGATAGCCGCCAGGACGATGGATGCCAGAATTACGAAACCGAAGCTGGCCTGATGTGTGCCGGTAAAACTTGCTGTCTGTGTCAGAAAGCCGGGGCCGATGGCCGATGTCGCCATGATAAACGCCGCTCCCAGCAATGCTCCGCCGCCGCTTTTCTTCTTAGTGTTGTTGTCTGCCATAATGATATCCTCCTTCTTGACAGTCCATCTCCCGGTCTCCCCAATCCCCCTGAATCTGTCCGTATACAGGAAAAGTTATAAATATTCATGTTCCTGTATCCGGCGGGAAATGACTTCATCACTGTGATGTATCGCATTATACGGGATAAAAATGAATTTGTCAAGGCATAAAACAATGTTATATATGTGATAATCACAGCTTTTTAATTGTAATTGCGAAAAATCATGATATTTTCCGATCCGATTTTCTCCCGGTACGAATCTTAGAATACGTAAAAATTTCTATATTTAATCATGAACTTTTGATTTTTCTAACGAAATTTACAAAAAGGCCGCATGAAATTACAGTTTTTTTCTTGTAATGCAAAGATTTATGCAAAGTCCGGCACCGACCGACTACATATATTAATGCCTCCGATCCAGATCCTTCTGGATCATTTCAAGATAGTGAACTAATACATCCCTGTGCTGACCGATCCGCCAGGAACGGTCGATCTCTTCATAGGTGAAGCTCTTTCTTCCGCCTTCCTGCATCCGCTGCCAGAAACCGTACAGCTCGTCAAACGGAATGTAATAGATCTCATCGATAGCCGTCCAATGCAGAATGATAAACGCCACGCCGCCCTGCTCTTCAAATTCCTTCATGAACCGCACCTGATGCTCGTGGACGTTCTGCAGCGGAAATGTACTTACCGCGCATTCCTTGGCGTCGAAGCACACCGGGATCCCCTGGACCGCACCGATGTAATCCACCGTACTCTTCTGGTCAAAATACGCCAGCGTGATATGGCGGGTCTCTTTATCGATGGTCATAGGCGTGATCGGCGTCGGCACCTTCTGGATCAGCGCCAGCTTCTTCTCCCGATATACCTCGTTGGTATGGTTGATCATATCCTCCAGGGTCGAGCCCCGAAGGCCTCTGGAATTCCAGGTTCCCATGCGTGTCCTCCTCCGCGGTTCCGGCTTTTATAGGGCAATGGCCGTCTCCCACGGCAGCCTTGCAAATTCTTCCGGCACTGGCGCCGTATAACTTCTCCCGCTCAGATATGCCAACGGATCCGAAAGCTGCGGGAAAACGATCTGATATGAATGCAGCATCTGATGACGGATTCCATACTCCCTCCGCAGACGTTCGTTCCATTTTGGATCTCCGTACTTGAGATCTCCGGCCAGCGGATGGCCAACCGACGCCAGATGCGCCCGGATCTGATGCGTCCGGCCGGTGATCAGGGTTACCCGCAGAAGCGTATACGCTCCCGCAGAAGCGTCCCTGCCGTATCGAACCGGTTCATACTCCGTCCTGATCGGCGCGCTTTCCGGAAGCAGACTGTCACTGACCGTCACCTGATTTGTCTTTTCATCTTTTACCAGATAACCCGTGATTGTCTGCGCAGATGCAACCGTTCCCTTCACCACACACAGATAATATTTGTGAATACTTCGGTCTCGGAATACCTCGGACATGATCTGCAGCCCCGCCAGGGATTTCCCGGCCACGACAAGGCCGCTGGTATTGCGGTCCAGACGGTTGCAGACCGCCGGGCGGAAGGTCCGCAGCGACTCCTCTGTCAGTTCGCCTTTGTCCAGAAGATAGTCTGTCACATATTCCACAAGAGAAATATCGCTGTCCTTCGCCTTCTGGGACAGCATACCCGCAGGTTTGCTGACCAGCAGGATGTGATCGTCTTCATAAATGATATCCAACCTGTTTTCACGGGATCCGACAGATGAGACGTTAATTCTTCTATCCGTTCCGAAGCTGCCGGATTGGCTAACGCCTTTTTTTATTTCATGACTACCGGCATTCTGATCACATTTTTCAGATTCATTCCGCGTATTCCGATCAACGTTTCCGGCCGCACCAGTCCGGCCATTCGCATAAACAGGCCTGGAAAATTTTTCAATCGTCTCCTCCGCCAGGAACAGCTTCACCTCATCCCCGACTGTCAGGCGTTCAGAGCCGTCGCAGCGCTTTCCGTTAAGCGTGATGTTCTTCTTGCGCATCATTTTATACAGAAAGCCTTTCGGCGCGAGATTCATGTATTTCGCCAGCAGCTTATCCAGACGCTGCCCGGCTTCGTTTTCCGAAACGATCAGACTTTTCACGAACTTTGCCCCTCTTTTCAGCTCGCCGGTTCTTCCCATACAGCGTCAGCCTGTAAGTACCGCATGGGCGAACACGGAATTTCTCTTTTCCCAAATGGTTTCAGCGTTCTGCCTCACATCGACATGCTCTTGAGTACTCCGGCCGCGTAATCGGCGCTTCCGTCGTCCTCATATTCCGACGCGGGCTTCAGTCCCTTTAAACGGTTAAAAAACTGCCGCTCATCCGTGATGATCCTGATATTCGGATCCAGCTTCTGGCTCTTGAAAGAATCGTTCAGCGTCTTCTCCGCTTTTTTCACATCCGTCTTCTCCGCGATGCAGTAGGCAAACACCCCCATGGGATGCACCATCACCGCGTCAAACGGCAGAATCTGTTCCTTCGTCGTCACCACCAGATCGTACAAAAGGATTCCCTTCGGCTCATATTCGGCCGCCCTCCGATGGAAATCCTCGCCCGGCGTCCGGTAGCGCAGCGAAGCCAGAAACGGCGACGCCACATTGGCAGTAGGCAGCACGGATAAGATCGCCATCAGCGTCAGCACATTCCTGGCAGCCTGATTGTCCGTGAAATTTCTGGCAAGCAGCTGGATGATAATGGCGACGGCTCCGAAGAGGACTTCCCCGAACTGCACCGCCTTCCGATAGTTCCGATAGCCGTATTCGCCTTTCTGTTTTCTCATCGCATTCGTTCCTCCATTTTTCTTTCGGCTTGTTGGACGAAAAGCCCTAACCTTGCCGGCAGTCACAGCAATCACAGATAGTTCTCGCCTGCATACGCTGAATCTATCGGTGGCCGCACATTGACCGCATGCTTTTATTTCCGCACGAGCAGAGCGCCGATGACGTTCTGTTCCTGCTTTACGCGAATGCCGGCCATGTACTGCAAACAGTCTCAGCCGCCAAACCTTCCCATCATTTCCAGGATCAGGCCGTGGGGCAGGATCTTGGAGACAATCCAGAACAACTTCATCACGATCCCATATACCGAAACCGGCCGGCCGGCCATACTGTCCTTAATCGCTTTATTAACTACCTTTTTCGGATCCGCCATCACCAGCTTTTTATAAAACGGAATCTCGTGCTCCTTCTGCGCGATCTCAAGAAATTCTGTCTTCACCGGGCCCGGACATACCGCCGTCACGCAGATCCCCCGGTCCTTAAGCTCCATCCCCAGCGCCCGGCTGTAGCTCAGCACAAATGCCTTCGAAGCCGCATAGATCGCAAAATCCGGCTGCGGCAAAAATGCCGCCGCGGACGCAAACTGGATGATCCGGCTGTTCCGTCCCATGTAAGGCAGAACCATGGCTGTCATCGCGCAAAGCGCCTCGCAGTTAAGCCGCACCATGCCGCACTCCGTCTCCTCCGGCTGCGAACCGACACGGCCGATTACACCGGCTCCGGCCGCGTTCACCAGGATCTTTACCTCTGGTTTTTCTTCCCGCAGGGCTGCGCCGATCATTTCTCTCCCCGCCGGATCCGTCACATCCGCTGCAAAGCAGCGGACCCTCGCGGGGATACTGGATGCCGGCCACTTTTTGCCTCCGCTTCCTTCCGGCACGGCCTTTCCGGCCAGTTCCAGAAGCCGTTCTTTTCTTCGGGCAATCACCCACACCTCATCGATCCCGGGGAAACGGTCGCCGATCTGAAAGACCGCCTCGCGGCCCATCCCCGACGACGCGCCGGATACGATCGCAATCTTCATAGACATACCTCTCCGTTCTCATCAAACAGCTGCCGGAAATCTTCAATAAAATAATCGGTCAGCTCCCGCATCTCTCCCCGCAGGTTCCTGGCGTCGGCATCCGCGTCAGCGACGCCGCACACGGTCATACCGGCCCTCTTTCCGGCCGTCGCTCCCGCCGGAACATCCTCAAAGACCAGACACTCTTCCGGCCGGACTCCCAGCGTCTCGGCCACCTTCAGATAAATATCCGGGCTGGGCTTGCCCTCCTTCACCTCACAGGCTGTCGTAACCACCTGGAAATACGGCTTCAGCCCCTGCGAACTCAGTACCGCATCCACCATGTCCGAACCGTTGCTGGTAGCGATGCCGCAGCGGATGCCATGGGTCTTCGCATACTCCAAAAGCCGCATGACGCCCGGCTTTACCGGCACCTCGCGGCGGTATTTGTCAATGGACATCTCTGTCCAGATCCCCTTGATCTCATCCTCGGTCAGCGGAAGATGAAAACGCCTGATAAAATACGACGCCGTCTCCGTAAAACTCATTCCTTCAATGGCTCTCTGCAGATCGTCCGGACATTCGTAACCGTACCGCCCCAGAAACTCGATATCGATGGCTTTCCACATCCACATGGAATCCACCAGCGTACCGTCCAGATCGAAAATGATCGCCTTGATCTTCTCTAATGTCATGTGCATCCTTCCTTCAGCTTCTTCAGTTCCTCTTCCGTAAGCGGCCGGTATTGTCCCGGCTCCAGATCCTCATCCAACGCCAGGCCCCCCATGGACAGACGTTTCAGATATATCACCCGGCAGCCCAGCGCCTCGAACATCCGCTTCACCTGATGGAACTTTCCCTCGCGGATCGTGAGAATATATTCGCTCCGCTGTGGTTCGGCGATGGCCCCTGCGTTCTCCTCCAGTTCTGCCGGAAGCGTCACCGTGCCGTCCTCCAGCGTGATGCCTTTCCTAACCCTCTGCACCGCGTCCGCCGGAAGCGTTCCCTCCAGCACCGCCAGGTACCGCTTGTCCACATGCTTCTTCGGCGCCAGGAGACGATGGGCCAGATCGCCGTCATTGGTGATCAGAAGAAGCCCTTCTGTGTCGATATCCAGCCGTCCCACCGGGAACAGGTCCGTGCGTCTCCGCTCTGCGATCAGTTCCACGACGGTCGTGTACCGCTTATCCTCCGTAGCGGACACCACGCCCTGAGGCTTATTTAACATATAATATTCGTACGCCGCATATTGAACCAGCCGGCCATCGACCGTCACACGGTCCGCTTCAGGGTCGATCTTCCGGTCCGAACGTTTCTCAACAGTACCGTTTACCGCGATCCTGCCGTTCTTCGCCGCATCCCTGATCTGGCTGCGCGTTCCCTCGCCCATCTCCGCGAGAAAACGGTCAAGCCGCATCGTTCCGCCGTTTTTGTCCGCCATCCGGGCCGCTCCTTTCTGCTGCGTTACTTACCATTATCAGCTGCACCACATTCTGCCGTGCTCTCTGCTGAGAACGGCATACCGCATTCTGCCGGTTCCCTGCTGTAACAGACTGCGTTCCGTTCCTTCATTGCTTTCTCCCAGAAACCGGCCTCGCCGCGTTCTGCCGTATCTCCTGCCAAGATCCGCTGTACTACATCCACCGCCAGCCGGGATAATATTTATTCTTCAGCGTACGCCCGGCCGCTTTCACAAATCCCAGCCCGTAGCCGTCCACACAGATCAGCTGCCATCCCTGCCGTTCCGGCTCGTCTTCCCGCAGGAAGACCGTCTCGCCTTTCAGATACCGAACCACCCGCTCATCCTCATGTTCAAATGAGATGCTGTCCGCAAATGTATCCGCATTTAATGTCATAGCCAACGCCTGGGACGGCTCAAACCTGCCGTTCTTCAGACTTCCGACAAAAAGCCCTGTCCGCAGATAACGGATGCCCTTCGCGGGAGTAAAATTATCAGGCAGATAATACACCGATTCGCCATTAATAAGGAAACGCCGCTCATCCCAATCTGATCTGCATTTTGAAAGAAAAGCGGCAAGTTCCGAGCTCTGGCGGTCATCATGGCCGTTCCGTTTCTCTCTTCCGGACGGCTCTTCCGCAGCTTTCGACTGCGCTTTCGCATGTCCGCGCGTCTCTGCCGGCGCATGGCCGCTTATCTCCGCCCGCACTGCATTCCCTGTCTTCGCAAGCACTGCATTTCCCGTCTCTGCCCGCACAGTTTCCAGCGTCTCCGCCCGCGCAGCTTCCGGCATTTTCTTCCGCATCAGCGCCAGGAAATGTCCCTCTCCCTCCACCTTATAGGGAAACAGCCGCAGACAGCCCTCCAGCCCGATCCCACCGCAGGCTCCCGCAAAGCGTTCAAGCGGCACCAGTTCCATCTCCGGATGTTCCTCCAGAAGCCGGAGCACATTCCCCTCATCCTCCAGCCTGGAAAATGTACAGGTAGAATACATCAGATACCCGCCCGGCCGCAGAAGCTTCACCGCCTGCATAAGGATCTCCGCCTGAACCGGCGCGTAATACTCCGGCCCGCGCTCCGTCCAGTCCTTTACCATATCCGGTTCCCGCCGGAACATTCCCTCGCCGGAACAGGGAGCGTCCACAAGAACGCTGTCGAAATACTCCGGATAAAACTGCGCCAGCCTGTCCGAGCCTTCGCTGCTCACACAGATATTGGCAATCCCGAACAGTTCCAGATTCTTAAGAAGCGCCTTCGCCCTGGAATTGCTGATATCATTGGCCCACAGAAGCCCCCGCCCCTTCAGCCTGGCACCCAGCTCGGTACTCTTGCCTCCCGGCGCCGCGCACAGATCAAGCACACGGTCCCCCGGCTTTACCGGAAGGAAGCGTGCCGGCGCCATGGCGCTCGGCTCCTGAAGATAGTAAAGTCCGGCGTAATAATACGGGTCTTTCGAAAGACGCCCGCTGTTATAATAGAAACCATTATCCGTCCAGGTCACCGGCCTTAGCGGGACGCCAAGCTTTCCCGCGGCTCCAGCCGGGGTCCATTTGGCCGTATTTACACGCAGTCCGGCGGCCGGCGGGGCGTCGAAGCTTCTCAGATAAGCGTCATATTCCCCGCCCAGCAGCTCCTGCATCTGAATTCGGAACGGTTCCGGTAAATCCTGTCTCATGAGATCTCCTGATCAAATATACTGCGCACGTCGGATATGAATCGGCAGCGCGGCGCTTAAACGCGGTTTCCGCACTGCCCACAGAAATAAGTATACCACATTTATCCGTCATTGAAAATCAATAGTTGTACTTTAAACGATATTTTTCCAGATAACGAAGGAGCCAGTAAGGATTGATGCTGAGCTCCTCATAATGATCCGTCCGCAGATACATGCCGATATGGAGGTGCACATCGAAATTGCCGACGGTTCCCGGCACCTTAGAGTAACCGGAATCCCCCATGAAGCCAAGCAGCTGTCCGGCCCGCACCGCGTCTCCTTCCTGCCATTCGGCGGCGTAATCATAGAGATGGGCGTAATAGAGATAGAGCCCAGACGGCGCCCGGATCCCGATCCGCCATCCGCCCTTCTCCAGCCAGCCTGCTTTTTCTATGACGCCGTCGGTGATGCTGACCACCGGATAGGAACCGCGGGGAAGCGCATTTCCCATGATGTCGCAGCCCTCATGCCCTCTCTCCCCGCCGTAGGTACGCCGGTTCATCCAGTCATTTTCATATGTCACTTCCGGAGTCTCCGCCCGGCTGCTGGCCGGTACCGGAAAATATTCAAGATCCTCGAAGACTGTTTCATAGGCGTTTCTCAGCTTCCGGTATTCCTCCGGGCGCCGTTTAAGCGCCGGATTCACAGCGGGCGGCTCCAAATCTTCTTCCGACGCTTCCTTCAAATCATATTCCATACGGAGCATGGCCGCCGCGATCCCGTCCGCATCCAGGCGCTCCGCTTCCGCCGCGGCCTCGCCGAGACGCATGGCCCGGAATTCGTCGCTTTCCCAGGTATAAGCGTCTAACTGATAGAAATCGGGATTTTCGGTCAGATACCCTCTCAGACACACATTAACAAGCGCCAGCAGGATCAGCAGAAGAATCCGCATATCTGTTCCTCTCTGTCTCATACATTGCTATAAAGACATTGTATTCGGTTGAAAATGGAACATTCCGCTGCATTTTACCGCAAAAAAAACGCCGCGCTGCATCCTTCCGCAGCCGGCGCCGCATCCGTTCTCATTCTGTTTCTGCTGCTGACGCATTCCCCGCTGGCGCTGGAAGGCGCCAAACGCGGTCTTTTACTGTGGGCCGATACCGTGCTTCCCACGCTTCTTCCATTTATGATCTGCTCCAATGTGATCGTGTCCGCCGGCGGACTGCCCCTGCTCATGGCGCCGCTGCGTCCGATCCTGCGAAAACTGTTTTCGCTCTCCGACGACGGCGGCTATGTGCTGGTTTCCGGCCTGCTCTGCGGTTATCCCATGGGCGCCAAAACCTGCGCGGAATTTCTGGCGCAGGGAAGAATTTCCTGTGAGGAAGCCAGCTATCTCCTGGCGATCAGCAACCATCCCAGCCCCATGTTCGTGCTGGGATATCTGGCCGCCAATCTCAGTCCCGATGTTCCCGTCGGGACGATCATCGCATGCCTCTATCTGCCTGTTCTGCCGCTGTCCATGCTGGCCCGGAAGATTTATAGATATAGCAGTGAAAATGATCTGCCTGGCCGCGAAGGCTGTTTGTTCAGGTCAGTGTCTGTCTCGGGCGAAGGCAGACAGCCGTCTGCTGCGCAGACTGCGGATGATAATTTCGACACAACTATGATGCGCTCGATCGAGGTGATGGTTCGAATCGGCGGCTACATCATGCTGTTTTCCATTCTTGCCGCTTTCATTCAGCAGATCCCAACTCTTCCCGCCGCCCCGAAGGCGCTCTTTCTCGGCGCCGCGGAGATCACGACCGGGATACGAGCCATTTCACAGGTGTTCAGCGGCTCCCGGCAGGGCTTCTGGCTGACGGCGGTCACGGCATTCGGCGGGCTCTCCGGGATCTTCCAGACTCGCAGCGTCTTGTCTCCGCCCGGCTCGTTGCCCGCACATCCGATCGACCCCTGCTCCGCCGGGCTCGATCGCTTTCGCGGCAGTCGCCGAATGGAGACGCAAGCGTCTCCGCTCGGCTCGTTGCCCGCGAAAAATGCCGGATTGTCCATCCGGCATTATGTTCTGTGGAAACTGCTGCATATGATTACATCATGTCTTCTGTATAGTCTCCTCCAAAGCCTTCCTGGCCTTCTCCGCCTGTAGGATCGGACGCGTCCTGGGGCTGGGCGGGCATATGAAGCTCGTTGCGGTTGTTGGTCACCACATCAAACGCGTTCTTCATGGAATTCATATACGCCTCGAAACGGTTCTGGGCCGTATCCACGGAATGGGCGATGATATTCTGAAGATTATGCAGAGCGTCATCCGTATACTGCATAGCGCCCTGGCGGATGCTGTTGGCGTCATTGACCGCGGCGTCCAGGATCGCCTGCGCCTGCACATTGGCGTCATCGATGATCTGATTGGCCGCCTGATAAGCCGCCTGGGTGATCTCGTGCTCATTCACCATCTCATTGGTCTGGCTCTTCGCCTCCTGAAGCATGGCGTCCGCCTGGGTGCGGGCGTCATTCATGATGGCTTCCTGATTGCTGATGACCCTCTGATACTGCTTGATCTCATCCGGCACGCGGAGCCGGAGCTCCACCAGAAGCTCCTCCAGTTCTTCCCTGTTCACAAGAATCTTATTATTCGAAAGCGGGGCCGGCTTGCACCCGTCAATATACTCCTCAATCTCCTCGATCAGCTGTTCGATCCTGCTCATTATTATGTACTCTCCCTTCTATTCGTTAGTCCCCCGCGAATTTGGCCCGTATTTTCTCAGCTATGGATGGATGGACAAACGCGCTGATATCGCCGCCGTACATGGCGATCTCTTTCACGATGCTGGAGCTCAAATATGAATATTTCAAATTCGTCGTCAAAAATACCGTATCGACCCGCGGCGCGATCACGCGGTTTGTCTGGGAAAGCTGTAATTCATATTCAAAATCCGTTACGGCGCGCAGTCCTCTGATGATAACGTCTGCATGATTGGCCTGTACAAAATCCACCAAAAGCCCGTTAAAGGACCTTACCTCCACATTGGGCAGATGTTTTGTAACATCTATTAACATATTAACACGTTCTTCCACAGAAAACAACGGCGATTTTGAAGAATTATTCAAAACTGCCACGATCAGACGGTCCATAATCGCTGAACTGCGCTCAATAATATCGAAATGTCCATATGTGACCGGATCAAAACTGCCCGGATAAACGGCAACTGCCATGGTTACTGCTCCTGTTCTGTCTGTTTTTTTAAGAAAATATGCTTGTTGGTCTTATAGATCTTCTCCCTGACGACCTCAAATCCAAGCGCGGCCGCATAAGAAAAACCGGTATCCAGGGACGCCTCGACGATGATCAGCGTATCTCCGTCCGCCAGCCGCGAATCCTTAAGATACTCCAGCACCATCCGCTCCCACTGATGATCATACGGCGGATCCATGAAAATAACGCCGAACGCCCCGCTCTGTCCTTCGATCCGGCGCAGGCCGCTTATAATATCGCAGGTCAGGATCCGGCCCCGCTCTTCCAGATGAGTGGTTCTCAGATTCTCCCGGATACAGGCCGCGGCTTTCGGGTTCTTCTCGATAAATACCGCTTCCGCGGCTCCGCGGCTCAGCGCCTCGATGCCGATGGCTCCGCTGCCGGCAAAGCAGTCCAGGAAGCGCGTCTGAACCACGTCCGGCCAGATCATATTGAATAAAGTCTCCTTGATCCGGTCCGTGGTAGGCCGCGTGTCCAGACCTTCGGGAGTTTTTAACTGCAGTCTTCTGGCTGTTCCGGCTATCACTCGCATCTGCGGCTGTCACCCATACGACGGGTTGTCCTCCTTCGCCTCTTACTGTTTGAACGATCAGACTTAAAACTTTAAAAACATGCCGCGGGACACATCCGCGCATGACTGTCCGATGATCGAACCGTTCTAAGTATAATATGAAATAACGATCCCGACAAGTATTTTATAAGAAACACGTCATGTATACATCAGGAAGGCAGCAAATACAAGCAGGGCGTCACTGGCGCCCTGCCCGCATGGAAATACAAGCAGAGGGCAGAACCGGAAAAACGGCTCCGCCCTCTGGGAATTTCAGTTTTCATTTATACATAGATATTGCCTTCTTCATCCGCTTCCTTCGGAATGTTATACCAAGTCGATCTTGATCAGCTTTGCGTTCAGGCTCTCCAGGAACCCTTCCGGCATCATGGAGCCGGCCATCTCCACCATGGCCTGCGGCGCCATGCCCTTCATCATATCCCACATGCCTTCGCCCGGCGCCACCTTCATGTTGGTTGCCAGTTTGACCGCCTCAGAGACTACCCTCATGGCTTCTTCGGATTTGGCGATCTCGCCCATGGGAACCTTCACGTTATACTTGCCCTCCGGGAACTCCATCGGCGCCTTCAGATCCAGGTCGCCCGCCAGCTTGAACCAGTTGGCGACGCCCTCCGCGCGCTCCGTGACCTCCGGAAGCACATAGATCGACGGCTCCTTCTCCACCTTCTCCAGCGTGATGCTGTCCTTCACCGGTCCCGCCTCGGCCACCAGCGTATTGAAGCCGTCCTTTAAGGCTACCGTGAAGACAAAGACCTTCTCCGCCTGCTGCTCGCCCACTTTCTCGCCGTTCATATACAGCGTGACGGACGGCTGGTTGGAATAGACGCGGACCTGGGTCGTCTCTCCGGCCCGCTGCGCATAGCGGCGGCCGCACAGATGCAC
>CANPZZ010000056.1 GCA_947589125.1 uncultured Lachnospiraceae bacterium | reverse complement strand
ATGCCGGTCTCGTCGGAAATCATGGTCTGGACTTCGATGGGGAGATAACCGTAGATCTCCTGCGCATGCTGCATGATGGGCATCAATGCGCCTTTTGTATCTTTCAGCTCGGCGATGACCTTCTTAAGAGCAGCTTCCTGCTCCGGCGTGCCTCTGAAAGGTACAGTTTCTTTCTTAGAAGCCATGTTTAATCCTCCTCTAAATAGTAATGCCTTACAACGTGTTAATATTTTATCATGTAATTGACAAAAAATCTACAAAAATTATTTGCCAAAATGAATTCTTTTCAAAAAAGCATGATCGGCGGGAATTTTCCGGAACGCGCCGCATAAATGTGTGAAATATGTTGAAAAATCCGGCCGCAGATGGTATTCTATTCGTATAAGTTTTCATTTTGGTGTACGGATCGATTATTAAATTTGATGGAGGAGGATCTTATGACAGTCAGGGATGCGATGAATGTACTGGGCGCCAGGGTGCTGGTGGGCGAGGAGAATCTGGACCGCGAGGTGAAGAGCGCCTGCGGATCCGATATGATGAGCGACGTGCTCGCGTTTTCGAAGGATCATTCGATCCTGCTTACGGGACTCTGTAATCCGCAGGTGATCCGCACGGCGGAGATGCTGGATATCGTCTGCATTATCTTCGTGCGCGGCAAGAAGCCGGATCAGACGATTCTGGATATGGCGGCAGAGCGGGATCTGGTGGTGCTTGAGACGGGCCACCGGATGTTCTCTTCCTGCGGACTTTTATATCAGGCGGGGCTTCATGGAGGTGCGATTTAATGGCTGATGCGATTCGTTTGACCTATGAGATATCTCCGGATGACTTCACCAGGGCCGGCGAAGCAAGCAGCGACGTGAAGAGCAAGTTAAAGCGTCTGGGCGTGCCGCCGGAGGCGATCCGCAAGGTGTCCATCGCCATGTACGAGGGGGAGATCAACATGGTGATCCACGCCGAGGGCGGAGAGATCACAGTGGAGATCACGCCGGAGAAGATCCTGATGATCCTGGCGGATAAGGGCCCCGGGATCCCGGATATCGAGCAGGCCATGCAGGCCGGGTGGTCCACGGCGCCGGACGAGGTGCGCTCGCTGGGCTTCGGCGCAGGCATGGGACTGCCGAACATGAAGAAGTATACGGACGAGATGAAGATCGATACGGTGATCGGAGTGGGGACGACGATCACGATGGTGGTGAATATCTGAAACGCCTGGCAGCGGTGAGATTCCTGGGGAGCAGGTTCTTTGCCGGCTTTTGCCGTGAAAGATTCCCGGGAAACCGGTTCTGTCGGCTTTCACCGTGGGAGTGAGCGTTGGTATAGCTGAGGTTCGGCAGGCAGTGCTTTCTCTGGCGGTGCGGCTGCGAAAACTGAGAATGTTTCAGGGTGTGAAAAAGTAGAGGGGTGATCGTTTGGATAAGTTTTATCATTCTGTGAGACTGGATCCGGAGCTTTGCAAGGGCTGCATCAACTGCATCAAGCGGTGCCCGACGCAGGCGATCCGGGTGCGGAACGGCAAGGCGCAGATCAACAGCAAGTTCTGTATCGACTGCGGCGAGTGCATCCGGATCTGTCCGCACCACGCGAAGAAGGCGACCTATGATAAGCTGGATACGATCAAACAGTATGAGTATACGGTGGCGCTGCCGGCGCCCTCGCTGTACAGCCAGTTCAATAACCTGGAGGATGTGAACATTGTCTTAAACGGACTGAAGCTGATGGGCTTTGACGATGTGTTTGAGGTGAGCGCGGCGGCGGAGATCGTCAGCGAGGCGACCAGAACCTATATTAAGCAGCATCAGGGCGACCTGCCGCTGATCAGCACGGCCTGCCCGTCGGTGGTGCGGCTGATCCGCGTGAGGTTCCCGAACCTGATCGAACACCTACTGCCGATCAACCCGCCGATTGAGGTGGCGGCCTGCATGGCGGTGGAGAAGGCGATGAAGGAGACCGGGCTTCCCAGAGAGAAGATAGGGATCATTTTCATCTCCCCGTGTCCGTCGAAGGTAACCTACGTGCAGGCGCCGCTCGGCACGGAGAAGAGCCAGGTGGACCGGGTGCTGGCGATCAAGGACGTGTATCCGCAGCTGCTTACCTACATGAAAGCGGTGGGGGCTGAGGCGGAGGAGGTCAGTACCTCCGGCAAGATCGGCATCAGCTGGGGCAGCAGCGGCGGCGAGGCCAGCGGGCTTTTTACCGAGAGCTATCTGGCGGCGGATGGTATCGAGAACGTGATCCGTGTGCTGGAGGACCTGGAGGACCAGAAGTTCACGAATCTGGAATTCGTGGAACTGAACGCCTGCAACGGCGGCTGCATCGGCGGCGTGCTGACGGTGGAGAATCCGTATGTTGCCGAGGTGAAGTTAAAGCGGCTCCGCAAATACATGCCGGTGGCCCGGCGGCATCTGGACAGCGGCGCGGAGGAGTACGTGCCGTGGACCACGGAGATCCAGTTCGAGCCGGTGTTCCGTCTGGGGGACAACGTGATGGAGAGCTTCTTCCGTCTGGAGCAGGTGGAGCGCCTCTGCAAGCGCCTTCCGGGACTAGACTGCGGCTCCTGCGGCGCGCCGACCTGCAAGGCGCTGGCGGAGGACATCGTTCGCGGCGAGGCCAGCGAGCGGGACTGCATTTATTATCTGAGAGAGAATCTGCATAAATTGTCCCAGGAGGTGTCGGTGCTGGCCGGAGATATGGCCGACGGCACCCGGGGCGGCCGGGAGGTGATCCCGGTGCTGCAGGATTATATCAAGCGGATCGCCGAGGAGATGGAATTTCTGGACGACAAGGTGAAGGATCCGGAGAACAAGTGATCTGCGGCGGAGATTTCTGAACGGCAGAGCAGCCGGTCTGCAGAAGGGGCACTTGGCAGGTGCCGGAGATCGCGGCAGAAGGCAGACTGTCGTCAGAAGAATGTCTATAACACATTCGGACATAAGCAGAGAAGGAGGTATGCGATTTGACAGTACAGCAGTTAATCGATAAGCAGCTGTTCCATGTGGTCAACGCGGGCGACGATACGGACCGTGCGGTCACAGGAGTATTCTGCTGCGACCTTTTGAGCATTGCCATGGGAAAAGCACCGGCAGACAGCGCATGGGTGACGGTGATGGGCAATGTAAATACCATCGCGGTGGCGACGCTGGCGGACGTGGCCTGTGTGATCATCGCCGAGGGCGCGGCTTTGGATGAGGTGGGGCGTACCCGGGCCAAGGAGCAGGGCGTGACGGTCTTAAGCACCGACGAACCGATCTTTACGGCAGCCCTGCAGGTCCATGAGCTTCTGTAGGGGAGTTATGGCGGAGCTGTATTATGACCTGCACATCCATTCCTGCCTCTCCCCATGCGGAGACGACGACATGACGCCGGCCAACATCGCCGGAATGGCTATGTTAAAGGGGCTGGATGTGATTGCGCTGACGGACCACAACACCTGCCGGAACTGCCCGGCCCTGATGGCCGCGGCGGCGGAGTACGGGGTGCTGGCGATCCCCGGTATGGAGATCAATACGTCCGAGGAAGTCCATGCGGTCTGCCTCTTCGAGACGCTGGAGGCGGCGCTGGATTTCGACGCTTATGTGTACGAGCGGCTGATCCCGTTCCCGAACAATGAAGCGATCTTCGGCAAGCAGCAGATCTATAATGAGAACGATGAGGTCTGCGGCACCGAGCCGAACCTGCTGATCAACGCGACGACTATTTCCTTCGACGAGCTGTGGCCGCTGGTGCGCAGCTTCGGCGGCGTCATGTTCCCGGCCCACATCGATAAGACGGCTAACAGCCTGATCGCGAATCTGGGCTTCATCCCGCCGGACAGCCGGTTTACGACGGCAGAGGTGAAGGATCTTAAGAAGCTGCACGGGCTTAAGAGGGAGAATCCTTATCTGGAGGGCTGCCGGATCATCAGCAACTCGGATGCCCATTATCTGGAGCATATCAATGAGCCGGACCTGCAGCTTTCGGTGCGGGAGAAGAGCATCAGCGGCGTGCTGGAGGCGCTGCTTGGGAAATAGACGGATAACCACAAGGCCTGTGGGTTCTTAATTTGGAAAGACTCACAGGCCTGTTTACAAGTTATACGGCGTTTTCCGGCGGCTGGCGGCTGCCGACATGACCCCGGCTGACATCGCCGGAATGGCCATGTTAAAGGCGCTGGATGCGGTCGCGTTGACGGACCACAATATCTGCCGGAATGTCCGGCTCTGATGGCCGCGGCGGCGGAGTACGGGGTGCCTGCCGTCCTGAAAAGCCTGGAAAACCGGAAAAGAAACCCGGAAATATACGCAGTTTATACCGACATCAAAGGAGGACACAACATGAAATACGACTTTACATCCATTATGGACCGCCACGGCCGGGATGCCATCGCGGTAGACGGTCTTGGCACGGGCATGGCGCCGGCGAAGCCGCGGGAGGGATTCGACGTGATCCCCATGTGGGTGGCGGACATGAATTTTTCCACCTGTCCCACGATACCGGAGGCGATCATCGAGAGGGCGAAACACCCGGCTTACGGGTATTTCGAACTGACGGATGAGTATTATGATTCCATCATCCGCTGGCAGGAGAAGCGCCACGGCGCCACGGGGCTTACGAAGGAGTGCATCGGCTACGAGAACGGCGTTCTGGGCGGCGTGGTCTCGGCGCTGACCGCGTTCGCCGCGCCGGGGGATCCGGTGCTTCTGCACAGCCCGACCTATATCGGCTTCACCGGCTGCATCGGGAACAACGGCTTCCGCATCGTCCATTCGCCGCTTAAGAAGGATGAAAATGGCGTCTGGCGCATGGACTATGAGGATATGGATGCGAAGCTGAAGGCGGAGAAGATCCATGTGGCCGTTTTCTGCAGTCCCCACAATCCCTGCGGACGCGTCTGGGAGCGGTGGGAGATCGAGAAAGCCATGGAGGTGTATAAGGCCAACGACTGCCTGGTGATCTCCGATGAGATCTGGTCGGATATCATTTTGACCGGTCATGAGCATGTGCCGACCCAGATGGTCAGCGAGGACGCCAGGAACCGGACCGTGGCCCTGTACGCGCCCAGCAAGACCTTCAATCTGGCGGGACTGGTGGGCAGCTACCATATCATTTACAATTCCTATCTGCGGGACCGGGTGACAGCCAAGAGCGAGAAGCCCCATTACAATTCGTTAAATGTCTTCTCGATGCACGCTCTGATCGGCGCGTATAAACCGGAGGGATACGAGTGGGTGGACGAGCTCTGCCAGGTGATTACCGGCAATATTGACTTTGCCTGCGATTATATTGCGAAGCATTTTGAGGGAGTGGAAGTAGTGAAACCCGAGGGGACCTATATGCTTTTCCTGGACTGTACGAAATGGTGCGGGGCCCACGGCAGGGACATCGACTGGCTGGAGAAGGCCGGATGGGACGTGGGCGTGGCGTGGCAGGACGGCCGGATGTTCCATGGACCCTGTCATATCCGCATGAACCTGGCGCTGCCTTTGAGTCGTGTGCGGGAAGCGTTTGAGCGGCTGGACAGATACGTGTTCAACGCGGCGGAATGACGGTATCATCGGCGCGGCGGCTGGCAGCAGCAATCTGCGTGATGCGGCGGCCTGACAGTTGAAACCGGCGCTGCGTGGCGGTCTGCCAGTTGAAATCGGCGCTGCATGGTAGCCTGCCAGTCGAAGCAGGCACGATGGCGCGAACTGGCAGACGATACGCTGTTTACATTTGTCGAAAGTTGTCTTATAATATCAAATATTGATACAAATACAACAACTGCGAAAGCCGGTGAGGGGGACTTTCTCGCAGAAGGAGGAGATTCCAATGAGAAAATTTATGACAGCTGCGGTCCTGACGGCAATGATTGCCTG
Organism: uncultured Lachnospiraceae bacterium; assembly: GCA_947589125.1. Taxonomy (GTDB): domain Bacteria; phylum Bacillota; class Clostridia; order Lachnospirales; family Lachnospiraceae; genus UBA3402. The sequence continues at coordinate 9,606 of CANPZZ010000056.1, read as the reverse complement.
TGCGGCGGCGGGAAGCGCGTACGCGAAAGGCTGGGTGTCGGAGAACGGCAGCTGGAGGTACGCAAGCGATGACAATGGCGGATCATGGCTGAGCAGCGGCTGGTATTGGCTGGACGGAGACAATGATGGCGTGTCCGAATGCTATTATTTCAACGCAGACGGCTATATGCTGGCGAATACGGTGACGCCGGATAATTACCGCGTGAATGCGAACGGCGCCTGGATCGACGATGCGGGGAATGTGCAGTCAAGGGCGGCGTTCGGCCCGGTAGCAAACGCTCAGACGCCGCAGACCGGGGTTATGGCGGGAAACGGCCAGCAGAATACGCAGGTTCAGGGTCCGATGGGACCTCAGGGAACGGCTGCGACAGCGGACATTTCCGGGACTCAGAATGACGCGGAGATGGTGGAGACGAAACCGGAAGAAGAAACAGCTCGATATATCGATCCGACGAAACCGATGGTAGCGCTGACCTACGACGACGGTCCGCAGACGGGAGCCGGAAACCGGATCCTGGACACACTGGCAAGCTATGGCGCGAAAGCCACCTTTTTCCTGGTAGGCGACCGCTGCGCGTCCCGTGCCGCTGAGGTACAGCGTATGGTGGCGGAAGGCCATGAGGTGGGCAACCATACATACCAGCACAAATATCTGAACAAGCTGGGTGCGGAACAGATCCGGAATCAGATCGATCAGGGCAGTGCGGCTATCGCGGCTGCCGGAGGCGTAACGCCGGCGCTGGTACGTCTGCCCGGCGGCAATAAGAACTCGACGGTTCTGGCGAATGTGAATTATCCCATGATCCAGTGGAGCATCGATACCAGGGACTGGGAGCACAGGAACGCGCAGAAGACGATCGATGAAGTTCTGAGCAAGGTCCGCGATGGAGATATCGTTCTGATGCATGAGCTTTATGATGCCACGGCGACGGCCACGGAGACGATCGTGCCGGAGCTGATCGCCAGGGGATATCAGCTGGTGACCGTCAGCGAGATGGCGCAGGCCAAGGGCGTGCAGCTTCAGCCGGGGCAGTTATATTATAATTTCCGGTAAGCCGGGAGCCAGGGAATGCTTTCTGGCAGGAGAAGCCGGAGCAGAGTAAGATCGGGCGGCAGCGTCCGGAAATAGAAAACCATGCAGGCAGGGCGCCAGTGACGCCCCGCCTGTATTTGTTAATTCTTGCTGAAATGAAGCCGGTTCAGCCATCCTGCCAGCAAATGGCAGAGGAATCCGCCGGCACAGAGACAGAGAACATAGATGCAGATACCGGCCCCGGTTCCAAGACGAAGGGATATCTGGTAGAAAACGACCTGCGTCACCGGATAGTAAGGGGAAATGTAGAACATGTCCGCCGCGCCGCCGGTGGCGATGTTGATCGCGGTGGCGACTGCGCAGAAGGCGGCCAGCATCGGAAGCGTCCAAAGATAGCCGGCATTCGTTCGGTATGGGATCTGTGAGAACGCCAGTACCAGTCCGATAAAGACCAGCAGGATATGCCAGATAAGTCCGTGCATGGTCAGCGTCCAGTAAGGGTGCAGAAGGCCGGACGGTTCCGCCAGCGCCATAATGCCGCCCAGCAGGCTGAAATCCTGCAGAAAGGTGCAGACAATGCGGAACATTTTCTCATGTCTGCGGAGGAGGGGCAGCAGCAGGCAGAGGTACATGGGGATGCTGCAGAGCTGGAACGGGAAGTACCACCAGTTGTAGGCGCCGAAGATCACGTAGTATAAGAAAAGCTGTTTATACAGCTCTCCAGCGGCCAGAAAGAGACCGCAGAGGAACAGGACGCGTGAGATGCGCTGAGAGACATCGGATGTCCTGTCCGGCGCGGGTCGGGTCAGCCGCCAGGCCAGCCACAGAGCTGCGGCGATGCCGGCGACGGATACGGATATATGAAATAATGAATACGGCGCGGGTGTGTCCATATTCCAGTCGGTCATCCGCAGCCAGGATATGATACGGTTCATAGAGTTATATTCCTCTGGATTTCCATGCGGGCAGGACGCCGGCGGCGCTCTGCTCGTAGTTCCATGCGGGCAGGGTGCCGGCGACGCTCTGCTCGTAGTTCCATGCAGGCAGGGCGCCAGTGACGCCCTGCTTGTATTCTGTTCTGTGGCATCTTATGGCGCCTGTTATAGTATAGCGCGAAAACCGCGGACAGCCAAGCATTTATAATGAAATTTATCTTATCGCGAGGACAGCCGGGGGCATTTCGAAGGATCCGATGTAACGGATATCATAGTTTGCACAGAAACGGCGTATCTCATGCAGGCAGCAGGAGATGTGTGTCTTACGGCCTGTCGGCGCTGTGTCTGTTGGGCTGTCTGCGCAGTGTCTGTCAGGTGGCTGATGCAGCGCCTGTCATTCTGCCGGCGCTATGCCTGCAGGACTGTGTCATTCTGCCGGCGCTTTCAGCTTGCATAGTATCCGGCCGCAGTTTATAATGGATGCAGCGGAAAATACAGGAGGGAACGCCATGAAACTGATCCATCTGTCCGACCTGCATCTGGGAAAGCGTGTCAATGAATATTCGATGCTGGAGGACCAGGAGTACATACTGAAGAAGGTTCTCGCCGTCATCGATGAGGAACAGCCGGACGGCGTGATCATTGCGGGCGACGTCTACGATAAATCCGTTCCGTCGGCGGAGGCGGTGCAGCTTTTTGATGAATTTCTCGTGAGTCTGGCGAGACGGAAACTTGAGGCGTTCGTAATCAGCGGGAACCACGATTCGCCGGAGCGGATCGCCTTTGGGTCGAGGATCATGGATGCGGGCGGGATCCATATGTCGCCGGTCTATGACGGGCATATTGCGCCCATTTCCCTGAACGATGCGTACGGGCCGGTAGATATTTATATGCTGCCGTTTATAAAGCCGGCCCATGTGCGGCGGTTTCACGAGGATCAGGAGATCGTCTCTTACACGGACGCCGTCGCCTGCGCCATCGCGGATATGCGTCCGGATCTGTCCCGGCGCAATGTGCTTGTTACCCACCAGTTCGTCACCGGCGCCGCCCGTTCTGAGTCGGAGGAGATCTCGGTGGGCGGTTCCGACAATGTGGACGCAGAGGTATTTAAGGATTTCGATTATGTGGCCCTGGGGCATATCCATTCGCCCCAGAACTGCGGCTCGGAGCGGATCCGCTACTGCGGGACGCCGCTTAAATACTCGTTCTCCGAGGCAGGCGACCATAAATCGGTGACGGTCGTGGAGCTGGCGGAAAAAGGCAGCCTTAAGGTCCGTACCGCGGAGCTTGTGCCGAAGCGGGATCTGGTGGAGCTTAGGGGTACCTATGAGCAGCTGACGCTTAGGTCATTTTATGAAAATACGAACTGGCAGGAGGATTACGTCCATATCACGCTTACGGACGAGGAGGACGTGCCGGACGCCATCGGCAAGCTGCGGATCATTTACCATAACCTCATGAAACTGGATTATGACAATAGAAGAACGCGTGCTGGGGTACAGGTTACGGGCGCGGAGGATGTGGAGAGCAGGACGCCTTTGGAATTATTCGCGGAGTTCTATGAACTGCAGAATAACCAGCCTATGAGTGAAGAGCAGGCCGCGTTCATGGAGCGGCTGATCGAGAAGACGTGGGAGGAGGAGCTATGAGACCGATCACATTGACGATGTCCGCCTTCGGGCCGTATGCCGGGAAAATGGTGCTGCCTCTGGACCGGCTGGGGGAGAGCGGGCTTTATCTGATCACGGGAGATACCGGAGCGGGCAAGACGACAATCTTCGACGCGATCACATTTGCCCTCTATGGGGAGGCCAGCGGCGACATGCGGGAGCCGGGGATGTTCCGTTCCAAATACGCGGCGCCGGAGACACCGACGGAGGTGGAACTGGTATTTTCCTACGCCGGAAAGACGTATACAGTGAGACGGAACCCGGAATATGAGCGGCCGAAGGCCAGAGGCGAGGGGGTCACGCTGCAGAGGGCGGACGCGGAGCTTACCTATCCGGATGGGCGCATTATCACGAAACAGAGAGAGGTGGACGCGGCTGTCCGGGAGATCATGGGGATCGACCGAAACCAGTTTCTGCAGATCGCCATGATCGCTCAGGGGGATTTCTTAAAACTTCTGCTGGCGCCGACGGAGGAGAGGAAGAAGATCTTCCGGCAGATCTTTAAGACGCGGCTGTTCGCGGATCTGCAGGAGCGGCTGAAGCGGGAGTCCGGCGCGATGAACGACGCGTGCGCCGACGCCAGAAAGAGCCTGAAGCAGTATGTCGGCGGGATTATGTGCGGGGAAGACGACGTGCTGTCCATCGATGTGCGGAAGGCGAAGAACGACGAGCTGCCGGCGGCGGAGGTGACGGAGCTGATCGGGCGGCTGATTGAGAAGGATGAAGAGCGGAGCCGGCTTATTTCCCAGGAGATCGAAGGGCTGGATGAACAGCTGGAGCAGGTGAACGCCAATCTGGGAAAGCTGGAAATGCAGGAGAAGGCGCGGCGGGAGCTGGAGCGGACGCGCGAGGCTCTTGAGGAGGAAAGGGCGCGTTACGACGGCTTCAGGGCTGCGTGGGAGGCTGAGAAGGCACGGAGTGCAGAAGGAGACGTGCTGGCCGCGCGGAAAGCGGAGATCGAGGCGGAGCTGCCGAGGTACGAGGAACTGGCGAATCTGGAAAAGGAAGCCGCCCGGCTGGCGGCCGGTATCCGTGAGAAAGAAGGAGCGCTTGAGCAGAAGCGGCAGGCGGCTCAGCAGGAAGAGCGGCGGCTGGGAGAAATGAAGCAGGAGCTGGCGGCGTTAGCCGGAGCGGGGGAGAAGCGGGAAAGGCTGGAAGCGCGGAAGGCGCGTGTGGCCGAGCGGCAGAAGGGGCTTAGAGATCTGCAGGAAGGCTTTAAGGATCTGGATTCGCGGCGGCAGGCGCTTGCGCAGCGGCAGCAGGATTACCGGAGAGCTGTGGCGTCAGAGAGAACTGCTGTGGATGATTATGAGGCGAAAAACCGGGCGTTTCTCGATGAGCAGGCGGGGATCCTGGCGGAGAATCTGATCGAAGGGCAGCCTTGTCCGGTCTGTGGGTCCGTAAGTCATCCGCATCCGGCGGGAAAATCAGAGAAGGCGCCTTCCGAGGCGCAGCTTAAGAAGGCGCGTGAAATTGCGGAGAACGCGCGGGAGACGGCCCGGGCCGCGAGCGAGCGGTGCGCTGGGATGCGTTCGGCGATCGAGGCCAGAGAAGAAAGTCTGGACAGGCAGATCGGGGAATTGCTGCTTTCCAGCGGAGATAAAGCGGAGGCAGGACGGGGAAACGCCGAATTGCGGGGCATGACCGCGGAGGAGAAGGACGCAGGCAGCGTGTCCGGAGAAGCTGTTGGAACATACGGCGGCAGTGCGGAAAACGCAGCGGCGGTGCAGGACGCCGCCGGTCGGCGATCCGCTGCGGAGAAGCAGATCGGAAGCGAGATGCTTGCCGCCGCGGCGGAGCTTCACGAACTGGAGAAAGATATTGCCGCCGAGTTGAGGAATGTCCGGCGGAAGGAAGCATTGGAACAGGAGGTGCCGCAGAAGGAGACTGCGCTGGCGGCGCTTAAGCAGCAGGCGGCCGGTCTTGAGACCGAACTGGCGTCCGACACGGCTACCCGGCGTTCCCGCGAGGAACAGATCGCGGAGCGCAGAAAGAACCTGCAGTACGACAGCAGAAGAACTGCTGAAGCGAAGGTGAAGGAACTGGGCGATCAGTTTGCGCAGATGAAAAAGACTCTGGCAAACGCGGAGAAGAATTATCATGATTCGGCTCAGAAGATCGCCGGATATCAGGCCGGGACGGAGCAGCTTAAAAAGCAGCTGGAAGGAGATACCGGTCTCGACCGGGCGGCGGAGACGGAGAGAAAGCAGTCGCTTGCCGGTCAGAGGAGCAGCCGGATCGAGAATTCCCGAAGGATCGCTGTGCGTCTGGAAGCCAATCGCGATGCCCTTAAGAACATTCGGGAGAAGGCCGGAGATCTGGAAACGCTTGAGAAGCGCTATGCCTGGATCCGCGCCCTGTCCAACACGGCCAACGGCAATATCACAGGCAGGGAGAAGATCATGCTGGAGACCTATATCCAGATGACGTATTTCGACCGGATCATCGCGAGGGCCAACCGGCGTTTCCTTGTGATGTCCGGCGGGCAGTACGAGCTGAAACGCCGCCGTGAGGCGGAGAACAATAAGAGTCAGAGCGGTCTGGAGCTGGACGTGATCGACCATTACAACGGCACGGAGCGCAGCGTGAAGACATTGTCCGGCGGCGAATCCTTTAAGGCGTCCCTGTCCCTGGCGCTGGGGCTTTCCGATGAGATCCAGTCGTCGGCCGGCGGCGTGCGGCTTGACACGATGTTCGTGGATGAGGGCTTCGGCTCGCTTGACGAGGAGTCCCTGGGACAGGCCATGAACGCGCTGGCGGGGCTCACGGAGGGTAACCGTCTGGTGGGTATCATTTCCCATGTGGCGGAACTGCGGGAGAAGATCGATAAGCAGATCGTCGTGACGAAGGAGAAGAGCGGCGGCAGCCGGGCGGAGATTGTGTGCTGAGATGTCTTGGTCGGGCGGAAGCGGACTCAAGTGATAATAGAGTTGTTTGTATCTCAAGCGCTGCTTGCTTTGCTTTGGGAGAATTGCGTGGTAGTGTAGGGATATGCAGGCGGCAGCCGGCGCATTGCCTGCGAAGAAACCGGAGTGATAACATGCAGCAGCATGAAGAAAACTTGAGAAAGCGAGGAACGGAAATGACATTCGATACAAGAGAAGTCGCGAGACGGATCCGCGGAAGGCGGATCGCCAAAAATATGACACAGATGCAGCTGGCGGACGAAATGGGAGTCAGCTATCAGGCGGTTTCCAACTGGGAGAGAGGTAATTCGATGCCCGATATCTCGAAACTTGGCGAACTGTGCGCGGTGCTTGATATGAGCGTGGATGAACTGCTGGGCGGCGAGATGGCCGGCGTGATCCGGAAGGTGGAACGGCGGCTGGAGGCGGGAACAGCCGGTTCGGAGAAAAGAGCGGAGGCAGGCGTAGCGGAAATGGAAGCCGTGGCGGAAAGGCCTCAGAAAGGGAACGGAAGCGCGGGGGAAACGGAAGAGGAAATGAAAAATAGCTCGGAGGAGCCGGGAAGAAATCAGGAGGACAGTCTGGCGGAAACGGCGGAGAAGCCGGGAGAGACAGAAGGCGGAGTCGGACCCGCGGACAACCAGCAGGAGACGGCGCACAGCCAGGAGTCACTGCAGGGAAAAGAGACGGCGAAAAGCCCGCGGTTTGGAAGATTCGCCAGGTTTCCTAAGCTCTCAAGGATGCCGTCGGTGCCGCCAGTGCCACCAGTGCCACCAGTGCCACCAGTGCCACCAGTGCCGCCGGTGCCGCCAGTGCCGCCGGTGCCGCCGGTGCCGCCAGCGCCGCCAGTTCCGCCGAGACCGCCGGTTCCTCTGAAACCGCCGAAACCGTCAGGACCGTCGATTCCTCCTACACCACCGGAGCCGCTGGGTTCTCCTGTATCGCCGGCACCGCCGACCTCTTCGATGTCGCCGTCATCGTCGGATCGCATAACCGCGGAGGAACTGGCCGCAGTGGTTCCGCTGCTGCAGCCGGATGAAATTCTTCGGTTCGCAGGCGAGGCTGAGAAGCCGGACGGCGGAATCGATTGGGATCTTCTGCTGCAGCTGGCCCCATTTATGGATGATGAGGATCTGGATGAATTAGTGGAGGAGATGGAAGATTCCGAAGTAACTGTAGAGCGAATCGCAGCGCTTGCGCCGTTCCTGGACGATGATACGCTGGATCATCTGGCGGACCGGCTGGCGGATGTCGATGTGTCACAGATGGTGGCGCTCGCACCGTTTCTGAGCGACGAGACACTTGACCGACTGGCAGATCGGCTGATGGATACGGAGATGTCCAGGCTGCCGGAACTTGCGCCGTTTCTGTGTGACGAGACACTTGACCGGCTGGCGGATCGGATAATGGACGTGGATCTGTCGCTGATGACGAAGCTTGCGCCGTTTCTGGAGGATGAGACGCTGAATCGACTGGCGGATAAGGTAGCTGAGGTAGATATTTCGCAGTTGTCAGAGCTGGCTCCATTTCTGGAGGATGAGACGCTTGACCGGCTGGCGGATAAGGTGGCTGAGACAGATATTTCGCAGTTAGCAGAGCTTGCACCGTTTCTGGAGGATGAGACGCTGAACCGGCTGGCGGATAAGGTGGCTGAGGTGGATATCTCGCAGCTGCCGGCGCTTGCGCCGTTTCTGGAGGACGAGACGCTGGACCGGCTGGCGCTTAAGGCTGCGGACGCCGATATGTCGAATATCATGGCGCTTGCGCCGTTCTTAAGCAGCGGAGCGATGAAGAAGCTCGTGAAGAAGGCGATGGGAAAGAAGAAATCATGACCGGCGCGTTATGCCTGCCGCCCCCTGCTCCTCATGACCCGCTGGATGTATAGTGCCGCACCCCGAATTTCCACAGCGCCAGCGCCGGGATCAGGAACCAGAAGGCGGCCAGCGGCAGCAGAATATAAAACGGAGCCGTGCGGCGTCCGAGAATGAACAGCAGCGGGTAATACTGGATCAGCGCGTAAGGCACGAAAAATGTCGCAAACAGAAGCATTTTCTCACCATAGACGCCGACGGGGTACTTGCCGAATTCGCGGGCCCCGTCGGTGAAAATGTTCATGAACTCCAGACCGTCCAGCGTGAAGAAGCAGAGGGCGGCGTAGATGATGAACAGGCCGGAGAAGACGGCGGTGCCGCCGGCCAGCATGAAGACCACGGTCAGAATCTTCGGAAATGTCCAGACGACGCCGCTTTTTGCGATGCCGTAGATGAACATGACGACAGCCTGAAGCATGCGGCCGATGCGGGTCAGCTCGAATTTGCTTCCGAGAACCTGCAGGATCTCATTGCGGGGGCGGACCAGAACGCGGTCGAATTCGCCGGTGCGTACCATGCCGGAAAAGGTATCGAAGCCGCGGACGAACATCTCGGCCAGGGAGAATTCCAGCAGGACGATGGAGTAGCAGAGGAGAACCTCGCTGTAGGAGAAGCCATCCACCGCGGAGAAGCGCCTGAACATGAAAAAAATGCCCAGAAATACATTGAAGGACACCAGGAACTGCCCTATTGCGGTGAGGAAGAACGACATCTTGTACTGCATCATGGAGCGGATGTTTATGGAGATATAGTGTCTGTAGAGCTTGATTGCACTTGAAAGGTTACGCATGAGGTTATATTCCTTTCTGTTGGCTGTACTACGATCTTTTTGTGATTGAAAATCTGCACCGGATATATTTCAGAGTGCGGATTGGAATTCTATAGGTTACAATTATGGCTTCCTAAGCCACGATTACGGTGCGGCATGCCTGCGATAGGAGTATCGCTGACACATTCCTATGGTTGTTGTCTGTTGTCATTGTCCACTGTCAGGCGGCTCATGTTCGATGCTGTTCACCCGCCCTGTACTACCACGCGCCGCACTGCCATCCGGCAGAGCATTTTCCCGGCCGCCGTGACGGCGGCGAGCCAGAACAGCTGCAGCGTCACGGCTTTAAGCATTTCCGGACCGCTCATACTTCCGCTGTAGATCCGCAGGGCCACGTTCTGCATGGCTGCGAAGGGCAGAAG
>CANPZZ010000055.1 GCA_947589125.1 uncultured Lachnospiraceae bacterium | reverse complement strand
AAGCTGGATATTTACAAGCGGATCTCGGCCATTGAGAATGAAGAAGAATCCATGGATATGCAGGATGAACTGATGGACCGCTTCGGCGAGATCCCGCGGGCAGTGGATAATCTTCTGCTGGTGGCGCAGCTGAAATCCATGGCCCACCGGGCCTATGTGACGGAGGTGGATATCAACCGTCAGGAGGTTCGTCTGACGATGTTTCCGAAGGCGCGGCTTGACACGCTCCGCATCCCGGAGCTGATCCGTTCCTACGGCGGACGCCTGAAAATGCTGACCGGCGAGACGCCAGGTTTCCTCTACCAGGAGCAGAAAAAAGCGTACAAGGACAGCCGTGAGATGATGAAGGCCGCGGAGGAACTGCTGAAAAAGCTGGGCGAGCTGGCGGAGCCGAACTGCGCGGCAGTACAGTAGACGGTCGGGAACCGGCTTTGGAGTCAGACAGCCGTGCCGCTGTTTCGCTATTTTCAGAATAAAATATGGAAAGTATAAATTCCCCCATTTGACAGATACTACAATAACAGTAAACGCCTATCAGCCGCGCCGTAAAAAGCGTCAGCAGGGCCGGAAGATGGAAAACAGGCGTATGACAGACTGCAAAATGGAGGAATAAAGATATGAAAGCTACAGGGATTGTGAGAAGAATTGATGATCTGGGACGCGTGGTGATACCGAAGGAGATCCGGAGAACGCTAAGATTGAGAGAAGGAACTCCATTGGAAATTTTTACCGATCGCGAGGGGGAGATCATTCTGAAGAAATATTCGCCGATGGTGGAACTGACCGCGTTTGCGTCCCAGTACGCGGAGGCCATGGCCCAGTCCACCGGCCTTATGGTCTGCATCACGGACCGGGACCAGGTCATCGCCGTGGCCGGCGGCCCGAAGAAGGACGTGATCGGCAAGCCCATCAGCAAGCAGCTGGAGACCGCTATCGGGGAAAGGGAGACGGTTCTTGCCGGGCGCGAGGAGAAGGCGTTTTTCTTCATGACCGCCGACGATATGGAAGGGATCACCGCCATGGCGATGGCGTCGATCATCTGCGAGGGGGACGCCATCGGAAGCGTGGCGCTTCTAAGCCGCGACGCGAAGGCGAAGCTGGGGGACCCGGAGATGAAGCTGGTCACGACGGCTGCGGGATTTCTGGGAAGGCAGATGGAGAGCTGACCGGCAGGCTTAGAGGATAATTTCCATTGGCAGATAATGAAGAGGCCGAAGCCCCTCGCCTGCGGGACAAAGAGCCGGCAGGCCAGAGATCAGATTTACATGGCAAATATCCGGATTCTGTGGTAAGATATTCCTGTATCCGTTTGCCGGAAAAACTGGTAAGCGAAACGCGGGAAGGAGGATATTCCATGTACACATTTGACGATCTGGTCCAAATCGTGGCCGAGCTTCGGTCTGACCACGGCTGCCCCTGGGACCGGGAGCAGACCCTCGAAACCATGAAAAAGTATCTGGCCGACGAGGCGCAGGAAGTATTTGAGGCTGTAGACAACAACGATATGGAGAATCTGTGCGAGGAACTGGGGGACGTTCTTCTGCAGGTGATCTTAAACAGCCAGATCGCTTCTGAGCAGGGGGCGTTTACGATCGAGGATGTGGTGGACGGGATCTGCCGGAAGATGATCCGCCGTCATCCCCATGTTTTCGGGGATGTGAAGGTCAGTTCCCCGGAGGAAAGCCTGGCCTTGTGGAACGCGATAAAAATGCAGGAAAAGGCTGAAAAATCTTGACAAATACCAGTAAAAGGGATATAAATGATAGAGTACGACGGCGCCGGGGGACGGCGTCAGAACCCTATGAATCAATTTTAGGAGGAAAATATCAATGAACAAGACAGAACTGATCGCAGCCGTTGCGGCAAAAGCAGAGATTTCCAAGAAAGATGCCGAGAAGGCCGTTAAGGCGTTTACAGAGACCGTAACAGAGGCTCTGGTAAAGGGTGACAAAGTACAGCTTGTTGGCTTTGGTACATTTGAGACTGTTGAGAGATCCGCGAGAGAGGCACGCAATCCGAGAACCGGCGAGCCCATGAAGGTAGCTGCTACCAAGGCTCCGAAGTTCAAAGTGGGCAACGCTTTAAAGGATGCTGTGAAATAATTCAGATATGAGACTTGACAAGTTCCTGAAGGTTTCGCGCCTGATCAAGCGCAGGACTGTGGCGAACGAAGCCTGCGACGCGGGACGCGTTCTGGTGAACGGCCGCCCTGCCAAAGCGTCTCTGAATGTGAAGGCTGGGGACATTATAGAGATCCAGTTCGGGACGAACAGCGTGAAAGCAGAAGTCCTTGACGTTCAGGAGACCGTTAAGAAGGATGACGCGAAGGAATTGTACCGTTATCTGTAAGGCATACGGAAACCGCCCTCATCATATACTTGAATTACAGATTCGGGTATGGATGGGGGTTTTCTTATGGAAGAAAAAACCGGAACCGCAGCGCACAGGATCATATTGAATAACCGTCAGGCCGGAAGCCTGACCGGTATCCGGGATGTGGTCTCCTTTGATGAGAACCAGGTGATTCTGGATACGGATATGGGTCTTCTGACCGTCAAGGGAAAGGACCTGCATCTGAGCCGGCTGACACTGGAAAAGGGCGAGGCGGAGATGGACGGCACGGTGGACAGTCTGGTCTATTCTTCCAATGAGGCGTACCGCCGGTCCGGGGAATCACTGTTTGCGCGTTTATTCAAATGACCGGGGAAGGTGCCTGTGACTGCGTCGATCCGTTATGAATTCCATCTGGCGCTCCTGAGTCTGCTGACCGGCGCGGGACTGATGATCGTGTATGATCTTGTCTGCGTCCTGCGTATGGTCATTCCCCACGGCCGCCTGGCCACGGGGATCGAGGATCTGGCTTACGGCGTCTACAGCGCGGTGATCACCTTCGGCCTGCTGTATGTGCAGAATGACGGCGCCCTTCGGGCCTATGTGATAGCGGGAACGGTGCTGGGCATGCTGCTTTATCAGCGGCTGATCGGCAGTATTTTATTAAAGTACTTGAAAAAAGGACAGGAATATCTTAGAATAAGAATGAAGATTCACAGACGCAGGAAGAAAAGGTGATAAGATGAGCGGAAAACACAGAGCCAGGAAAGACAGATCCAGACACGACAAGGCGGTAAACCGGATGACCCTTGTGGGCATCACGCTGGTGGTGGTCAGCCTGGCCGTAGCCATTAATCTGCGCGGAACATCCCTGAAGGCCAAAGATCTGGAGTATCAGGTAAAGGAAGCCAATTTGATCCGTCAGGTGGAAGAGGAGCAGGACCGCTCCGAGGAGCTGGAAGAGCGCCGCATCTTTGTTCAGACTAAGCAGTATATCGAGCAGGTCGCGAAGGAGAAGCTGGGCCTGGTGAATCCGGACGAGATTCTTCTGAAGCCTGCGAAGTAAGTTTGTTGTCGAAGATTTTTCTGAAAAGCTGGAGCGATTTTGACAAATATTTCCCTTTTGACTCGCTATAATGCTAGTGGCATACCGCCACATGGCGGCAGACGGCGGAGTCGGGAGGGATTTTTGTGTTTGGAAAGAAAAGCGGCCATAAAGATATGGCGGAAATTCATGTATATACGGCCAGAAAGCTGAGCGATATGGCGGAATCCCTGGAAAGGCTTGCGAGGACCTTCGATCTTGACAACAGCTGCGGAAAGGGCTTGAGCCGCGAAGACGCCGCGGCGGCCATGCAGATGGCGGCCGCCATGGTCTGCGGCGAATGTGAGCGCTGCGGCATGCGGGAAGAGGGCCGGAAAAAGGACGGATATTATCTGTATTATCTGCTGCGGTCTTTTGAGAAGAAAGGTTCTGTGGATTATGAGGACATGCCGGGGCCATTTCTGGACAGCTGCCGGCACAGGGAACAGTTTGTGGGACATTTGAACCGGAATCTGGGACGGGCTGCCATGAATCTTACCTGGAAGAACCGTTTCCTTGAGAGCCGGGACGCGGTGATCTCCCAGTTCCGGGAACTGGCGGTGATATTGGAGGAGTTCTCCCGGCAGATGGAGCAGGCACGGGATGTGACTGAAGGCTGGGAACGGGCGGTGCGGAGAACATTTCTGCTTCATCATATGGTCGTGGAACGGATGCTTGTTCTGGAATACGAGGCGAAGCGGCGCGAGGTGTTTCTGACGGTACGGACGAACCACGGCCGGTGCATTACCTCCGCCGACGCGGCGATCTGCCTCGGACAGGCCATGGGAGGACGGGACTGGACTGTGGCCAGAGATTCGAAGAGCATCGTGGGACGGAAGGCGGCGACGATCCGTTTCCTGGAAGAAGGGACCTATGAAATGCTCTTCGGCGTCGCCCGTCGGCCGAAGGACGGGGAGACGGTTTCCGGCGACAGCTATACATTCAGCCGGGAAACGCCGGGACAGGTGGTCATAAGCCTGTCCGACGGCATGGGAAGCGGCGAAGGGGCCGGCGAGGAGAGCCGGCGGGTCGTGGAACTGACGGAACAGCTTCTGGCTGCAGGCTATACGCCCCGCTCCGCTCTGAAGCTGGTGAATACGGTGCTTCTTCTGACGGGAGAAGAACAGCATCCGGCCACGATCGACCTGTGCTGCGTGGATCTGTATACCGGCGTGCTGGAAGCGATGAAGCTGGGCGCCGCGGCTACATTTGTGGCCGGCGATGCCGGTGTCGAGCTTCTGCAGGCCCAGGACGCTCCCGCGGGCGTGCTGATTCCGGTGGAACCGGTGCTTTTGACCCGGAAGCTGTGGGAGGACGACCGGATCGTCATGGTCAGCGACGGCGTATTGGAAGCGCTGCCCGGCGAGGATAAGGAGCAGTTCCTGAAAGAATATCTGGAGAGTATCGGACGCAGGAATCCGCAGGAACTGGCGGAAATGGTGCTGGAATTCGCCGGTGCCTGCGCGGACGGGGCGAGGGACGATATGACGGTGCTGGCAGCGGGAATATGGACGAAATAAGGCGAACGAAAGAGCATGAAAGTAAAAACGTCGAGAACGTACAGGAACATAGTGTTAGTGCAGGTTGTCGACGTTTTTGCTTTTCTGGTTAAATTTATTTGAGAGAGAATTAATGACCCGTTATTTTTTAGAATTAAGAGGGACAATGGAAATAGTGTAGCCAAGAGGATTTAATATTTTAAATAAAGTGTCGATCTGAGGCGTCGTTTTCATGCTTTCCAGTCTTGCTATTGCGGGTTGCTTTACTCCGCTGATCCGCGCGAGTTCACGCTGGGACAACCCTTTTGCTTCACGAGCCTCGATCATTTTGCCGATCAGTTCAATTTCAAAGTTGATTTTCTCTCTTTCAGCAGAAGAAACTCTTGTTTCATCACTCATGTACTCGGAAAATGTTTTTACTTTCTTCATATATTCTCATTCCTTTCCAGAAAATCTTTGAGATTGCTTTTTGCTTTTGCGATTTCTTTCGGAGGTGTCTTTTGTGTTTTCTTGATAAAATGGTGCAGGAGGACATATTTATTATCTTTCCAGCAGAAGAAAAATATTCGGTTCCTTAAAGGACGTAACTCCCATAGGTCGCCGTCGATATGCTTCACATAGGGTTTGCCTATTCGTGTTCCATACTGGCTCAGGGCTCCAATATAGGTAAGGATTTTCTCTCTATTTATCCGGGCTGTTTTACTTGTTTGTGCCTTCGCTTGTAAGTCATCGAGAAAATCAACGATTTCTGATTTCCCGCTTTTATCGTAGTAGAATTCGACATCATACAAATAACCACCTTCTTTTTAATATATGATAACATATTTGTTATCGACAGTCAATAGCATGAATAAGTTTATAGGAGCAATATAATTGGTTTTTAAGGGTGAATACGGGAAAGTGATTGCATAGAATTAGAAATCCTAGTATGATATCTGAAAGAAGAATTTCCCATGGTGCGCGGCGCATGCCGCGGGCCGGGAGCCGCACGGGAGGGCGTGCCATGTTCGCGAAAGCGGCATCATATATCAAAAAATACGATCTCTTAAGAGCAGGGGACAGGGTCGTCGCGGGCGTGTCCGGCGGCGCGGACTCAGTCTGCCTGCTTCATGTGCTTGTGGGTCTCAGGGAGGAGCTGGGTCTGTCGGTTCGCGCGGTCCATGTCCATCACGGACTGCGGGGAGAAGAGGCGGACCGGGACGCGGCTTTTGTGGAGAAGCTGGCGGCGGAGTGGGACGTGCCATGCCGGGTGGTATATGCGGACGTGCGGGGATACGCGGCCGGGAACGGCCTGTCCGAGGAAGAAGCGGGAAGGCTTCTTCGGTACCGGGCGCTGCGTGAGGAAGCGGAACGGATGGGGGGCGTCGGCGTGAAGATCGCCGTCGGACACCAGAAGGAGGATCAGGCGGAGACGATCCTGCATAACCTTTTCCGCGGCAGCGCATTGAAAGGGCTGGCAGGAATGGCGCCGTCCGCGGCGATGGACGGCGGGATCTGCATCATCCGCCCGCTGCTTGGCGTAAGCCGCGCGGAGATCCGTTCTTATCTGGCGGAAAATGGTCTCAGCTTCTGCGAAGACTCCACCAACGATACGGCCGATTACACCCGCAACCGGATCCGCCGTCTTCTGCCCGTGATCCGCCATGATGTAAACGCGCAGGCGGTAGAGCATATTCTTGCGGCAGGAGAGCGGATGGCCCAGGCGGACGCATATTTTGAGAAAGAAGCGGCAAGAATCTGGGAAGAATACGGAGTGGTCGAGGAAGCAGAGGCTGGATCAGCGGAGGAGACTGCGGAAAAGCAGAGCGGACCGGCGGAGACTGCGGAAAAGCAGAGCGGACCGGCGGAGACTGCGGAAAAGCAGAGCGGACCGGCGGTGACGTCGGAAGAACAGGGTGGATTGACGGCTGCAGTTCCGAGAGAGCAGTGTGAGCTTTCGGGAGAAGCTCCAGGAGAACGAAGCGGACTTTCGGCGGTGACTCCGGACGGGCAAAGCAGGCTTATGACAGAATCTCCAGCGAACCGCTGCGGAATCCCCGCGGAGGTTCTGGGCAGTCAGCCGGAGATCCTGGCGGGCTATCTTGCGATGAAGATGATAAAGCGGATGACCGGCTCGGTGAAGGATATCACTTCAATCCACGCGGAGCAGATCTGCGGTCTGGCCCGTATGGGAACAGGGAAGCAGACGAGCCTTCCGTACGGCCTGCGGGCGGTCCGGGAATATGAGATGATCTGGGTAGAAAGGGCAGAGCGGCCTGAGGCAGGCGGGACGGAGCCGCGAAAGGGCCGGCCCGCCGCCAAAGACCCCGCGGCCGCGATCACATTTTCCCGCTTCCCCTATGAAAAAAACCAGAAAATTCCTGAAAATCGGTATACGAAATGGTTTGATTATGATAAAATAAAAGGCGTGCTATCGGTAAGGACCCGGCAGACCGGCGATTATATTACTTTGAAAGGCGGCAGCCGCAAGAGCGTGAAGTCGTACATGATCGACGAGAAGATCCCGCGCCAGGAGCGGGACCGGATTTTGCTTCTTGCGGAGGGGAGCCACGTATTGTGGATTGTCGGATACCGGATCAGCGAATACTATAAAGTAACGGAAGAGACGAAGGAGATCCTGCAGGCGCGGGCATACGGAGGAGAAGAATATGGCAGAGAAGGTACGGGTTTTGATTCCGGAAGAGGATGTGAATAAGAAGATCAGCGAGATAGCTGCCCAGATCAGCCGTGATTACGAGGGCAGACCGATCCATTTGGTCTGCGTGCTGAAAGGGGGAGTGTTCTTCACCTGTGAGCTGGCCAAGAGGCTGACGGTTCCGGTGTCCCTGGATTTCATGTCTGTGTCCAGCTACGGCGGCGGCACCGAGTCCAGCGGCGTGGTCCGGATCGTCAAGGACCTGGATGAGCCTCTGGAGGGCAAGGACGTCCTGATCGTGGAGGATATTATCGATTCCGGCCGGACACTGGCCTATCTGATCGAGATCCTGAAGCAGCGGGGGCCTGCGAGCATTCATCTGTGTACTCTGCTTGACAAGCCGGAACGGCGTGTGAAGAAGCAGGTGAAGGTAGATTATACCTGCTTTTCGATCCCGGATGAGTTTGTCGTGGGCTATGGTCTGGATTATGACCAGAAGTACCGGAATCTCCCGTATATCGGAGTAGTGGAATTTTAAGGAGGCAGTCAGATTTGAGACAGCGACAGACAATGGGCAATGGGCTGGGCCTTGTCCTGATTATTTTAATCGTGCTTTTTGTGGCTAATGCGTTTAACCGGCGCAGCTACCCGGAGGAACTGACCCAGCAGGCGTACATGCGTCAGGTGGAATCGGGTGATGTGATATTTGCCACGATCGTCCAGAACAAGGAGACGCCGACCGGCCAGCTTCTGCTGACCATGAAGGACGGAGCGGTATATACCCTCTATGTGTCGGATGTGACCGCGGAGGAGGCTTACCTGCTGGAACATAATGTGGAATTTGCCCGGGAGGATGTGCCCCACGAGAGCTATCTTCTGTCCCTGGTGGTCCCGGTGGCCGTGTCGGGCATCGTTCTTGTGGTGCTTTTCATGATGATGAACGCCAGGGCGGCCGGGGGCGGCGGGGCCAACGCCAAGATGATGAATTTCGGCAAGAGCCGGGCAAAGCTCTGCGAGGACGCCGGCAAGTTCAGCTTTAAGAACGTGGCCGGCCTGCGGGAGGAGAAAGAAGACCTGGAAGAGCTGGTCGATTTCCTTAAGAATCCCCAGAAATACACCTCCGTGGGCGCCAGGATTCCCAAGGGCGTACTGTTAGTGGGCCCGCCCGGAACCGGTAAGACGCTTCTGGCCAAGGCCGTGGCAGGGGAGTCCGGCGTACCGTTCTTCAGCATCTCCGGATCGGATTTCGTGGAAATGTTCGTGGGCGTGGGCGCGTCCCGTGTCCGCGATCTGTTCGAGGACGCGAAGAAGAATGCTCCCTGCATCGTATTCATCGATGAGATCGACGCCGTGGCCCGCCAGAGAGGCACCGGCCTGGGTGGCGGCCATGACGAGCGCGAGCAGACGCTGAACCAGCTTCTGGTGGAGATGGACGGTTTCGGCGTCAATGAGGGGATCATCGTGATGGCGGCGACCAACCGCGTGGATATTCTGGACCCCGCGATCCTGCGCCCCGGCCGTTTCGACCGGAAGATCGTGGTGGGACGTCCGGATGTGCGGGGCCGCGAGGAGATCCTGAAGGTCCACGCTAAGGATAAGCCGTTAAGCGACGACGTGGATCTGGAGCGGGTGGCCCGGACGACGGCCGGATTTACCGGCGCGGATCTGGAAAGCCTTCTGAATGAGTCCGCGATCCTGACGGCGCGGGAAAACCGTAAGTTCATTACCCAGGGCGACATTGACCGGTCGTTTATCAAAGTGGGCATTGGCGCGGAGAAGCACAGCCGCGTGATCTCCGAGAAGGAGAAGAGGATCACCGCTTATCACGAGACCGGTCACGCGATCCTGTTCCATCTGCTTCCTGATGTGGGGCCGGTGCATACGATTTCCATCATCCCGACAGGGCAGGGAGCGGCCGGATACACGATGCCGCTGCCGGAGAAGGACGAGATGTTCAATACAAAGGGCAAGATGCTGCAGAATATCATGGTATCGCTGGGCGGACGGATCGCTGAGGAGCTGGTCTTCGACGATATCACGACCGGGGCGTCCCAGGATATCAAGCAGGCGACGTCTATCGCCCGCGCTATGGTCGTTAAGTACGGTATGTCCGAGAAGGTGGGTACCATCAACTATGAGACCGACAGCGAGGAAGTCTTTATCGGCCGGGAACTGGGCCACGCTAAGAGCTATGGCGAGCAGGTGGCGTCGGTGATCGACAGTGAAGTGAAGCGGATCATTGACGAGTGCTACGCGAAGGCGAAGGGGATCATTGAGGAGCATATGGATGTGCTTCACAGGTGTACGGAGATCCTTATGGAGAAAGAGAAGATCGGGCAGGAGGAGTTCGAGGCGCTCTTTGTGTAAAATGCGTTAACTTCTCCGTCAGTATTGCAGTTAGAGACCGGGGATGGTGTCGGACGAGAAAATGCGGCTGTGCGGAATGCACAAAAATTGCGAAATGGTTTTGTGAATTTTGTGAATCGTACCGCTTTTCAAAAATGAGGGCGTGTGATAGTATAATGACGTACCCCCCAATACATTTAGTTTTTGCTACACCCCATAAGAAACGAAATACCTTCTCCTGAAAGAACCGGTTACCCCACCGGTTCTTTCACTTTGTTTCCATGCAGGAAGAGAGCGAGCGACGCTCTTCCTGTATTATGTTGGTCGCGGAAGTTACGCGCAAAGACCGCAGTCCGCTGAAGGTTCAGGTTTGCTCGCGGGAAAATTCGGATTCACAGCGATTTGTTAAGAGCATCACGAAAAATGGACAACTCGCTTCGCTCAGACAAGTCCATTTTTCGTGATAACACAAATCGCTGTTCGTCTCGAATTTTCAGCCGCTCACAAAATTCACCTTCTGCGGACTGCGGTCTTTGCGCTGTTTTTTGGCGGGAGTAATGTTTGGGAGGGCGGAGTTTCCGAAAATAGACCCTTGCCTATTTTGGGGGAATCATATAGAATGGAATCTAGCAGTAAGAGGACGACAGGAGAATGATTTTATGAATAAAGAGGCCCTGTTTACAGATGAGACCCAGGACTTCCGGACGCCGGCGGAGGCGGACGCGGGGCAGCAGGTGACGTTTCGGTTCCGGACGGCCCGCAATGATGTGAATGAGGTTTATTTCGCGGAGCAGGATGAGGAGCCGAGGCGGATGTGGCGCGGGGGCTCGGACGCGTTATTCGATTATTTTGAATATCATATGATCGTACCGGATTATCCGGTGAATTACCATTTTCTGGTTGTGAAAGAGGATAAGGTCTGCCATTATAACCGGCTGGGGGCTGACAAGGATAGCCGCCGGCAGTTTGATTTCTGCCTGACTCCCGGATTCCATACGCCCCAGTGGGCCAAGGGAGCGGTGATGTACCAGATCTTCGTGGACCGGTTCTGCCGGGGCGATGAGACCAATGACGTGACGGACGATGAGTATATCTATGTGGGCGCGCCGGTCAGGCATGTGGAGGATTGGTATTCTTATCCGGCTGATGTAGATATCGGCCGCTTCTACGGCGGCGATCTGCAGGGAGTGCGGGATAAGCTGGATTACATCAGGGGATTGGGCGTGGATGCCATTTATTTTAATCCGCTCTTTGTCTCGCCGTCCAACCATAAGTACGATACCCAGGATTACGACCATATCGATCCCCATTATGGCAGGATCGTGAAGGACGGCGGAGAGGCGGTGGCGAGCCGGTCCCATGGCAACCGGGACGCGTCCAGGTACCGCGTGCGCACCGCGTCGCCGGAGAATCTGGCGGCCAGCGACCGGTTCTTTGCGGATTTCGTGCATGAGGCCCATGAGAAAGGTCTGCGCGTCATCATTGACGGCGTGTTCAATCACTGCGGTTCCTTCAACAAATGGCTGGACCGGGAGAATATTTACGGAAGTACGGGGCAGTATGCGCCGGGGGCTTACGCGTCGAAGGACAGTCCCTACCGCACGTTTTTCAAGTTCCGCCGGGCAGATGACTGGCCGGATAACGCTTCCTACGAGGGCTGGTGGGACTATGAGACGCTGCCGAAGCTGAACTATGAGGAATCGCCGAAGCTTTATGAATATATTCTTCAGATCGCCCGCAAATGGGTCTCTCCGCCGTATAGTGTGGACGGCTGGAGGCTGGATGTGGCCGCGGATCTGGGACATAGCAGCGAGTTTAACCACCGGTTCTGGCGGGATTTCCGCAAAGCCGTGAAGGAGGCTAATCCGGAGGCACTGATCCTGGCGGAGCATTACGGCGATCCGACGCCGTGGCTGGAAGGCGACCAGTGGGACACGATCATGAACTACGACGCCTTCATGGAGCCGCTGACCTGGTTCCTGACCGGCATGGAGAAGCACAGCGACGAGTACAATCCGAACCTGTACGGCGACGGCGAGGCATTTTTCCGCTCCATGTACTACTATATGAGCCGGATGCAGATGCCGTCGATTCTGACATCCATGAATGAACTGTCTAACCATGACCATTCCCGGTTCATGACCCGCACCAACCGGACGCCGGGGCGCATCTCGACGAAGGGGCCGGCAGCGGCGGAAGAAGGTATCCACAAAGGCATCTTCCGCGAGGCTGTGGTGGTCCAGATGACCTGGCCTGGCGCGCCCACGATCTACTACGGCGATGAGACGGGGCTGTGCGGCTGGACGGATCCGGATAACCGCAGGACCTATCCCTGGGGGCGGGAAGATCAGGAAATGATCGAGTTCCACCGCTACATGATCGGCCTGCATAAGATGAACGGCTCCCTGCGCCACGGTTCCTTAAAGCAGCTGGCAGCCGGCCGGCAGATGATCGCCTATGGCCGGTTCGATGCGGACAATCGCTGCGTGGTGGCGGTGAACAACAGCGCCGGCTCCCAGACCGTAAGTATTCCGGTCTGGCAGATCGGAATCGAGGACAGCGACCGGCTGACCCGCGTGATCAGGACCGACGCCGACGGCTACAATGTGGGCGCCGTCGATCTGCCGGTGGAAGACGGCTGCGTGGAACTGGAAATGGACGGCAACAGCGCCGTGCTGATGGTATCCAATAAGAGCGGTTACAATGTGGAGAAAACCCCTTGATTTTTTGGCGGGGCTGTGATACACTGAATTTCGCCGGAAAGCGCAAAGCATACGGGCCGCGTACACGCAGCAGGTGTGCGGGAAACGCCGCGTACAGCGGATTTCCTGCTGGAATGCGGGAGACCGCGCGGCAGCGCAGACGGCGGTCATGGATGGGTTCCCGAGTGGCCAAAGGGGGCAGACTGTAAATCTGTTAGCAGTGCTTTCGGTGGTTCGAATCCACCTCCATCCATTCAGAAATATGAGCAGAGCGCTACTGGCGTTCCGCTCGTATGGAAATACAGAAAGCGTACCACTGGCACCCTTTCTGCATGAAGACAAAACCGGCTCTGTGAAGAGCCGGCGTATAACGCGGGTATGGTGGAATAGGCAGACACAAGAGACTTAAAATCTCTCGGGGGCGACCCCGTGCCGGTTCAAGTCCGGCTACCCGCATTCTAAAAGTGCCGTATTTACGGTGCTTTTTCATTTCCATGCAAGCAGGGTGCCAGTAACGCCCTGCTTGCATTTTCATGCTGCAAGTCATTTTGCATAGAAAGAGCCCGGCTCCGCAGCGAATTAATTCTCGCCGCTATGGCACCGGGCCGCAGCATCATTTACGAGATCTCATTTGCAGTGGATACTGACCCCATTCACCTCCACCTTGTCGCTGACCGCGATCACGACGCACTGCCTGCCGTCGATGACGCGGGTCTCCACCATGCCGGCGGCCTCCGGCTTCACGCGAATGACCACATCCGGGGTCTCGATCTGAAATGATTTCGTGCTGGCCACGTTGGCCGCCAGGAAAGACGTCTTCTCCCCGGCCCGTTCGTCATAGTGGTAATCGAATTCCTCCAGCAGATCATCGGACACGCCGCTCTCCTCGAAGATTCGGCGGACCTCCTGCTTCCCCAGTTCCAGCGGCTCCGGTTCGTCCTTATATTCTTCCAGCTTCTCGTTCAGCGTCTCATGGATACTGCGGACTACGCTGTAGTCGCACTCTTCGCCCAGCGTATCCGCGATCAGCGACTGGAAGGTCTCCTTCTGCGCTTTCGCCGGCAGCGGGATCTGTCCGCAGCCGAACATTTCCCGGATAAAATCTTCCTGCAGCCGGGCCGCGTCCTTCGTATAGTAGAGCAGGCTGTGGATGTCGGTGTAGCGGTCATTGAAGGCCGGGAACAGAAAACCCTTCATCGGCATATCCACGACCCAGTCCTGGATCCGGTTCTCGATGCAGTTCTTCTCCGCGTTATAGCCCAGGCCGGGCTTGGAAAGCTTCACGGGGCAGATGCTGCCCAGGATGTACTCGTAGACATTGTCCGAAGCGTCGTACATCTGCGTGCCGTCGCTGGCCTTGCCCGGCACGTCGTAGGCCACATGGATCAGGATGATATAATAATTCTCGCCGTAGTTGAAATTCTCGATGACACGGTTATAGAACTGCTCCGTCAGTTCATCGTCCTTCAGCCTGCTGTCGCGCAGCTTCAGCAGGAATTCCTGCCGGCCGCCTTCCCGCTCTTCCTCCAGCGGGAAATCCAGATTGATCAGGTTCTTCCCCACGGTTCCGGACAGTGTCTTTTTGAAAATAGCCAGATATTTGTATGCGTCATCCTCCGGCAGGGAGAGAAACGCCTCCTTAAGTGTCGTCCGGATGTTCTTCTCCGCGTCCACATAGCAGCCGCAGATGCGGGTGATCGTGCAGCGGTCGGGGGTATACTGGCGGCGGATCTCCGCGATTTCTTTCTTATTCATGGATAAACTACCTCTTTCGTTTCGTGATGGTATGCTTATAAAAATGTATCACAAAAACAACGGAATGGCAATTCATTTAAGTCGGGGACATTGGATTGATCCTGTAAGGTTCTCAAAATTCCTTGACATAGAACGAGTTATTATTTATACTGAGAGCATGATCTTTACTCGGCATTCTGTCAGGGTAGATATATCTTATGTTTCCGATGCTGCGGATTCTGGTATAAGGTGAAGCAAGCAGTATAATGGAGAAATCGGGAAACGATACATCCGATGAAGCCTGAACATCGAGAATATAATATGTTTACCCAGGCAGCCGGTAGGGCGGCTGCTTTCCCGTTCCGAGTCTTACGGAAAGGGGAATGCTTATGAGTACATACGAAGAATTTATGGTGATCCTCACCATCGGTCTTCTGATCGTTGCAATTCTGAATATGAAAAATAAGTAGAGCCGCTCTGTCACTGGAAAGATGAGCGGCTCTACTGAGTCAATCAATCGCCGGAGCGGGAAGACCTGACCTTCCTTACCGACTGTCTTGTTAAGTATATTATATGATATTTCTGAGGATTTTGCAATTACTATTTTATAGAGATTTTGTGTTATAAATACAAAGAGCCTTATTCTGTATCTTACAGACGCGCCGGCCCCTGGCGCCGTCCTCAACTGTCCTCAACGTTTCCTTAAAACCGAAGCCCGGAAATCATAGGAAAAACCTGAGAATCCGGGCAAAAAGAAAGAGCGCGAGACGGGATTCGAACCCGCGGCCCCCACCTTGGCAAGGTGGTGCTCCACCCCTGAGCCACTCGCGCTTAATGATTCCTGCCGCTTTCTTTCAGCGACGGGTTTTATTCTATCACATCTTTTTATGAAAATCAAGTGCTATCCGATAAGTTTTTTGCGTTTTTTTCATTTTATTTAAAGAACATAAGTATATTTCAAGTGCGTTCGAGAAAATTTGATTGACATTCCAAATAGCATTGACTACAATAAAAAATGAATTTACATGCGGGATGCCATTCGGGCGGGAGATAAGATGATGGACGGCCAGGATGTGAAAGACAGCAGAATATTGGGGGAGGAACCGACAGGGCAGCCAGCCGGTCATGCGGAACCGGAGAATACGGACAGCGCCGCAAACCTTGTATATCAGGGACTGAGGGTACGTATGCTGTCCGCTTTTACTATGGAATTCAACGGACAGAGCATCCCGAGTTTGCCACTTGCTAAAACCTATTAAATAAAAAATTTCCTCATTTTGCAAGGTTTTCCTTGCTTTTTTTGT
>CANPZZ010000054.1 GCA_947589125.1 uncultured Lachnospiraceae bacterium | reverse complement strand
ACTACCGCGATAAGGGCATAGTAGACTACCTCAGAGCTTGCGTCGATATGTGGGACAAGGTAGTTAGCGGCGAGATCACAGACGAAAAAGTGGTTAAGTGGCTTCAACAGGAGTCCAACCCGCATCGTCTTATGCCCGCGGAGTTTCTGCAGGAGCTCTTGTCTCTGGACAATGATATGACGGCTGCAAAAAGACTCTTGTATAAGTATTCGAAACAGCTCCGGAGCAACGATGAATTCTTGGCTGTCAGCGAGATGGTGCGACAGAACGGAGAAGACAGATTCTTTCTATTAATAAAGGAGGGCAATGCGCTATGGCTGAAACAATGGTTATAAGTATGAGCGACCTGTATATTTGCGATCTACAGGGTGACGTATTTAGGAGCTATGCAGACGAGGGCTATGATATGGAGGCCTTTACGAGATGGTACCTGAATATGGATCCTGATCGTCCTGACTGGAGCACGGTTGATGCGCTGCCGCGCCGCAGCGATGATGCCGGGTATGATGCTGACGCTGCAGAGTGGATCGGATTCGCATATTCGTATCTGGTGATGCGGACGGGCAAGACCGGCGATGACCTGCTTCGGCTTGCACCGTTCGATTGGATGCTGAAGATATATCACTCGGTATCCAATTTAGTCGAGGAACGAGCGGTTGAGGTGCTGATGGATATGTTGTCAGAACGAGAGGGCAGTGTTGGTTAAGGCACGGCAGAGAGATTTCATCCCCCCCTCGTCTTAATCGGGCGAGGTGAGAGAAATATAGCAAAAAAAGCTATCCGTAAGAAAATGATAAATTCTGATAAAGTGACTATTTCCAGAAAAAATTAGGAAAATCATAATCTGAAACAAATATTAGCAGATAAAAACCAAGGAGAACAGCAGGTTTTTTGCAAAAAAACTCTATCCGACAGGTTCAATGTAGTCGAACGCAAGTTCTCTCATCATCGCACATACTTTCCGTAGAAATAGCGAAAGGAGGAGCGAGTTATGAGAGATAATATGGTTCCGCTGTGGGAAAAGAGCAATCTCACACTGGAAGAAGCTGCAGCATACAGCGGCGTCGGAATAAACAAGCTGCGGCAGATCTCTGATGACGAAGGATGCCCGTTCGTTCTTTGGGTCGGAAATAAGCGTCTGCTGAAAAGAAAAAAGCTGGATGAATTCCTTGAAAATTCGTATTCTATTTGACTTACGGTGGCTCCATGGCTCCGTTATTACTCGTTCGCCGATGGAGCCACAACTATTTTGGGCAATTATAGGAAGTTTGTGATGTAAAAGTGGCTTGGATATGATACAATGGAGGTGTCATATCAAGGCTCTTTCCATCACGGAAAGGAGTTTGACAATGTCCGAAAAACGTAAAGATAATAAAGGAAGAATCCTGCGGACAGGAGAGAGCCAGAGAAAGGATCTGAGTTATCAATACCGGTATACTGATATTCAGAAAAAGCGGCGTACTGTTTATGCTTCCGATTTAAGAGAACTGCGGGAGAAAGAAAAAGAAATCCAGAGGCAGCTTGACGATGGAGTCGATTATGCAGCCGGAAAGATTACCGTAATAAAGCTGTTGGAGCGCTATATCAGTTTGAAGCAGGGTGTGCGTTATAACACTAAAGTTGGATATAATTTTGTGATGAATTTGGTAAAGAAAGAAGATTTTGGATATCTTCAGATTCGGGATATAAAAGTATCAGATGCTCAAAAGTGGATTATGAAACTCCATGATGACGGGAAAGGCTATAGCACGATCACCAGCGTCAGGGGCGTTATCAAGCCGGCATTTCAAATGGCATATAATGAGGATATTATCCGTAAGAATCCATTTGACTTCAAGCTGGCCGACGTTGTGCCAAACGATTCGCAAAAACGCATTGCTATGACTGACGAGCAGCAAAAAATATGGATGGGATTTATCCGTGAGGATAAAACCTATAAAAAGTACTATGATGAATTTGCTGGCCTATTGGGAACTGGTATGCGGGTCAGTGAATTTTGCGGTTTAACGAAAAGTGATCTTGATTTCCAAAATCGGAGAATTAAGGTTGACAAGCAGCTTGTTAGAGAACGGGGCGGAAAGTATTATGTAGAGAAAACCAAGACAGAGTGCGGCGTCCGTTTTATTCCCATGACGAATGATGTGTATCGGAGCTTGAAGAATATCCTTGCTAACCGTCCAAAATTAAAAACAGAAATGATTGTGGACGGATATAGCGGTTTTTTGCTGATGGACAAGAATGGTCATCCAAAAGTGGCGCTGCACATTGAGAATGAGATGCGGTGGGCGATGAAGAAGTATAAAAAGCTGCATCCGGACCAGCCTCTGCCGAATATCACCCCGCATGTGTTCCGGCACACTTTTTGTACGAATATGGCAAATGCCGGAATGGACATCAAGACCTTGCAGTATCTAATGGGACATTCTGATGTGGGGGTTACACTGAATGTTTACACCCATGCCAGTTATGACCGGGCCGCTGAGCAGATGGCAAATATTGTTGATTTTAAGCAGCTGGACATGCCGGAACAGCTGAGAAAATCAAGTTAATTCAATACCGGTTTACTACACCATTTTTTACACCATTTGCCCGTGAATCTGCGCAGTTTTGTGTAGAATTACGTGGATTCAGGGCAAAACAGAAAAGCAGCGAAAAGCGCCGAAAAGCACGAAATATCGTGATTTGCAGGCTTATGAAGGGATATGTTTAGGATGGTAAAAATACTATTCGTCTGCCATGGCAACATCTGCCGAAGCCCCATGGCCGAGTTCGTCTTCAAAGACATCATCGACCGCCTCCACCGTTCGTCTCAGTTCCAGATCGCGTCAGCGGCGACCAGCACTGAGGAAATCGGCAATCCGGTCCATTATGGGACCCGCGACCTGCTCAGGCGGAAGGGCATTTCCACCGCAGGCAAGTATGCGCGGCAGATGACGCGGCGGGATTATCAGGAGTATGATTATCTGATCGGAATGGATCAGTGGAACATCCGCAATATGCTGCGGATCGCGGGCGGAGACTCGGATGGGAAGATTTTTAAGCTGCTGGATTTCACGGATCATCCGCGGGATATCGCGGATCCGTGGTATACCGGGGATTTTGAGACGACCTATGCGGATGTGCTGGAAGGTTGTCTGGCGTTGGCGGAGCGGCTGACCGGCGAGCGGCCGAAATCGTAGGCCGACTATACGTCGTGAAGCCGGGCGGCGCTTAGCGGGTACGCGAATCGGGCTGCATTCTGCAGGTATGCAATTCGTGCGGCCCTATGCTCGCCACGCGGCCGGGGAAACTATTTAAGAATATAAATAGTCCATATACAAGGAGTGTGACAACAATGAAGAATAACATCATCATTTCCGGCTTCGCCGACGAGATCTGCGCGGATTTCGAAGAGCAGCTGAAGACGGTAATGGCGCTTGGCATGAACTATATCTGCCTGCGGGCCGCGGACGGCCGCGGCATCGCGGAGTATACGGCGGAGGAGGCGCGGGAGAAACTTCTTCCGAAGCTTCAGAAGGCGGGCGTGAAGGTGTCGTCCATCGGTTCGCCCATCGGCAAGGTGGGCATCGGGGACGAGGAGGGATTCCGGCGGCAGCTGGCGCAGATGGACGAGATCTGCCGGATGTGCGGGATTTTCGGCTGCCGGTATGTGCGGATCTTCAGCTTCTTTATGCCGAAGGACGAGAAAACGGCGGTTTACAGGGACGCGGTCTTTGAGAAGATGGAGAAGTTCATGGAGATCGGCCGCCGGTACGGCGTGACCCTGATCCATGAAAATGAGAAAGGCATTTATGGCGACGTCGGCAGCCGCTGTGTGGAGATCATGGAGCGGTTCGCGCCTGAGGGCATGAGAAGCGCCTATGATTTCGCCAATTTTGTCCAGTGCGGCGAGGATACGGCGGCGTGCTGGAACATGCTGAAGCCGTACATTTCCTATGTCCATGTGAAAGACGCGCTGTATTCCACCCATGAGAACGTGCTGTGCGGTACCGGCGACGGGAGGATCCGTGAGATTCTGGACCAGGCCGTTAATCGGGACGGCTATGAGGGGTTTCTGACGCTGGAGCCCCATCTGGCGATATTTTCCACATTTGCGTCCCTGGAGAAGGACGCGGGAAATAATTCGCTGAAGAACCGCTTCCGAACCGGGGCCGAGGCGTACGGCGCCCAGTACCGTGCGCTCTGCGGGATTCTGGAGGAGATCGGGATCGGTTGTGAAGACCATGAATGACAGACATCCGGCGCTGTATGAAAAGATGGATCGAAATAGAGGGGAAATCGAAACAAGGGCAGATTCGAAATAAGGACAGAATCGAAACAAAGGTAGAATTGAAATGAAGGTCGAATCGAAATAAAGGCCGGACCGGCCAAATCAAATGGAAGTAGACAGTATTCCTGCGGCCGCATGATTGATGATCACTCGCTATTTGCATGGCGGCGCAGACTTGCGGCAAGACAGGAAAGATAGAAAGAATTTGGAAAGGGGATACAGAAATGGCAAAGAAGATCCGTTACGGCATCATTGGCATAGGAAATCAGGGGACCACATATTGCCGGCATTTGCTGGGCGTTTCCGGCGCGCAGCCCATGCCCCACAGCGCTCTGGGCGCGGTCTGCGACATCGATCCGGCCCGGGAGGCGTTCTGCCGGGAGACATTTCCGGATGTGCCGTTTTACAGGGACTGGAAGGAAATGGTGGGCTCCGGCGATGTGGACGCGGTCATTACGACGGTGCCTCATTACCTGCACCCGGAAATCGCCGTTTACTGCATGGAGCACCGCATGAACGTGCTGGTGGAGAAACCGGCCGGCGTCTACGCCAGGGCGGTCCGGGAAATGAACGAGTGCGCGGCGGCGCATCCGGAGGTGACCTTCGGGATCATGTTCAATCAGCGGACCAATTCACTGTACCAGAAGCTCCGAGGGATCGTGGCATCCGGCGAGCTGGGGCAGATGCGGCGCACCAACTGGATCATTAATTCCTGGTGGCGTCCCGACAGCTATTACCGTCAGAGCGCGTGGCGCGCGACCTGGGGCGGCGAGGGCGGAGGCGTCCTGGTGAATCAGGCGCCGCACCAGCTGGATCTGTGGCAGTGGATCTGCGGCGTTCCCAGCCGGGTCTACGCCAAGTGCCTCTACGGCTGCCACCGGGACATTGTGGTGGAAAATGACGTCACGGTGGTGACGGAATATCCCAACGGCGCTACGGGAAGCTTTATCGCCTGCACCCATGATCCGCTGGGCACCGACCGGCTGGAGGTCGATCTGGACAAAGGAAAGATCGTGGTGGAAGGCAGTTCGAAGGCCACGGTGTACCGGCTTCACAAGTCGGAAGACGAACTGAACGCCACGGTGACCATGATGCAGATGTCCAAGCTGATGGCGGGCAATTCCGCCGGCGCGGGAGATATGTACACGACAGAGACCATTGAGAGCGGCGAAGGCTGGGGGCAGCAGCATATCATCGTGATGGAGAATTTCGCGAAGCACATCCTGGAAGGCGAGCCGCTTCTGGCGCCGGGCTCCGATGGGATCAACGGCGTGAATCTGGCCAACGCGATCCTTCTGTCATCCTGGCTTGGCCAGGAAGTGGACAATCCGGTGGATGAGGATCTTTATCTGGCGGAGCTGAATAAGCGGATCGCGGCGGAAGGGAAATTCCCGACGCGGTGACGGACGCGGCGTTGTGAAAATTCTGCTGCGGTGAAAGCTGCGGCGGCAGATGGTGCCGGAAGCTGAAACAAATTCATTTCGTGAATAAATTGCAAAGGATAATTCGAGGAGGCGTCTCCGATGAGCAGAGAGATGGTTTTATATTACACGCCGGCGGACACGCCGAATGTGGCGAAACTGAAAGGCGTTCTCGTGCGCATGGGCGTGCGGATCAAAAATATTTCCGCGGAGCAGACCGGGCAGACGATCGGATATCTGGCCGGTCTTCCGGGATTTGAGGAGACAAAGCAGCCGGAGGCAGAGAGCACGGCCACGGTGCCCATTCCCTGCGAGATCCTCGTCATGCATAATTTCACCAGCCGCCGCATCGACGAGCTTCTTCTGAACCTGAGAAAGGCAGGCGTCCCGCGGATCGCGCTGAAGGCGGTCGTCACGGAACACAACAGTCACTGGACGTTTTATCATTTGTATGAAGAGATTAAGAAAGAACACGAGACTATGACCCCGTCGGCCGCGCGCACGGAATGAGACTGGCGGCAGGGCGGAGTGAGCTGTCGCGAGAGAAGCCGGAGTATATGCGGCGGCAGCCGATTGAAATTCCCGAAAAATCTGCCCGCAGCCGGATGAAACCCATTGACACCCATTCCAAAATATTGTAAAATACAACCTGTTCGAAGAAATGCCTTGGTAGCTCAGTTGGTAGAGCAGAGGACTGAAAATCCTCGTGTCACTGGTTCGATTCCGGTCCAAGGCAGACGCAGGTGTGGTTCAATGGTAGAACACTAGCCTTCCAAGCTGGATACGTGGGTTCGATTCCCATCACCTGCTCTTATCTGACGGGCGCCGCATCGTGTGAGAAAGGAATTTTCCGATGCGGCGTTCATTTTTATACAGGAATTGTGATACAGGGCGTTTGTATTTATGCAGGCGTTGTGATGCAGAGCATTTGTATTTATGCAGGCATTGTAATGCAGGGCGCCGCATTTTATCTGCATTTTCCGATGACAAACGGGCGTGAGCGTTGTATACTGAATGCAGTAAAAGGTTTCGGCATGGAGCCTATAGAGAACGAAGATATCCGGATGGCGGATATCTGAATGATGGTTCTTCTGCCGCGGATAAATATGGAAAGGAGACAGGGATCATGCTTAATTTTACGTACTTTACGCCGACGAAAGTGGCGTTCGGAAAGGGCTGTGTGGACAGGTTGGGCGAACTTCTTAAGGAGCAGGGAGCGACGAAAGTGCTTCTGCATTACGGCGGGGGCAGCGCGGAGCGGTCCGGCCTTCTGGGACGGGTGCGCCGGATCCTGGATACGGAAGGAATCGCCTATGTGGAACTGGGCGGCGTAGTGCCGAACCCGCGGCTGTCCCTGGTCTATAAAGGGATTGAACTGTGTAAGGCGGAAGGTGTGGATTTCCTGCTGGCCGTGGGCGGCGGCAGTGTGATTGATTCGGCAAAGGCCATCGGCTACGGCGTCGCCAATGATTTCGACGTCTGGGATATTTATGATTTCAAAGCGAAGCCGGCGGCGTGCCTGCCGGTGGGCGCGATCGTGACGATTGCCGCGGCGGGAAGCGAGATGAGCAATTCCGCGGTGATCACGAAGGATGAGGGCGGTATCAAGCGGGGCAGCAATTTTGACATCGCCCGGCCGAAGTTCGCCATCATGGATCCGGAGCTGACGATGACTCTTCCGGCCTATCAGACAGCCTGCGGATGCGCGGATATCCTGATGCACACGATGGAGAGGTATCTGAACCATGGCGACAGCATGGAACTGACGGACGCGCTGGCGGAGGGGCTGATGCGGACGGTGATCCGCAACGCCCATATTTTGATGGAACGGCCGGACGATTATGAGGCCCGCGCTGAGGTCATGTGGGCCAGCAGCCTGTCTCATAATGGTCTGACCGGCTGCGGAACCGACGGCGGCGACTGGGCCTGCCACCGGCTCGAGCACGAGATCGGCGGCATGTTCGATGTGGCCCACGGCGCGGGGCTGACGGCCATCTGGGGAAGCTGGGCCAGATATGTATACAGTTACAGTCCGGACCGGTTTGAGAAGCTGGCGGTGCGCGTGCTGGGCATCGAGCCGCGGGAGAGCCAGGAAGCGACGATCCTCGCTGGTATCGAGGCAATGGAGGAGTTTTACCGGTCGATCGGAATGCCGACGAATATGCGTGAACTGGGCATCGATCCGACTCCGGCGCAGGTCGGGGAACTGGCTGAGAAATGCAGCATCACCGCGAAGGATCATCTGGGTACGGTGCGGGTACTGCAGAAGGCGGATATGGAGGCAATCTACCGCCGGGCTGCCGGGATGGAGCCGGATCGGAAATGATTTGCCTGTGTGAATATCTGACGCGGGCCAAGTATGCGCGGCCCGCGGGCTGCGCGGCTTCGGCCGGCGGTATGCCGGGAGCGGAAAAGCCGGTGGCGGAGAAAATGCCTGTGGCAGAACGGCAGTTTGCGCGGACAAACGCGCAAAGTGCAATTGCCCCGGAAAATGCGTATGGCGTTCGTATCCTGGAATGCCGCAGCCTGGACAGTCTGGCAGTGCTGCCGGATGAGATTAATGGACTTCCGGTGGTTGAACTTGCGCCGTATTTGTTTTCGGTGCATGGAGGTTGCGGGGATGATGCGGCGGCCGGAACGTTCTGGTGGTCGGAAACGGAGTTGGAGAAGCCGCCGGCAGAGATAAAAGGGGCGGCAGCAGAACAGCCAGAAGAATCAGCAGCAGGACAGCCGATGGAGCCGTCGGCAGAACCGGCAGCCAACCTGGCAGCCCAGAATCTCTGGCGCGATATCCCCGCGCTCCGCGGCGGCCGACTGGAGGAACTGCGGCTCCCGGCCCGTCTTGAGAAAGTCGGTGCGTACGCGCTGTATAACTGTGAGAAACTGAAGAAGCTGGAACTTTACAGCACGACGCTTGACTGGGGCGCGGGAGTATTCGCCGGCTGCTATGGCGTGGAACAGGTGATCATCCATGCGGATGAGAGCCGGAAATCCTGTATGCGGGAGGTTCTGGCGGAACTGCGGCAGACGCTGGGGGTGTTGTATCTGCTGGAAAAGGCGGCTGATGAGACGGAGGTACAGCAGCGAGAATCATTACCGGCTGCCACGGCGTTGTCTGCGCGTCTCATTTTCCCGGAGTTCTTCGAGGAGGCCGTAGAGAACACGCCCGCCCGGATCCTGGTGACGGAGACCCACGGCTGCGGTCAGAAATACCGCAACGCCTTCGTCAGTACCCAGTTCCAGTTCAGGGAATATGACAGTCTGTTCCCTCACGTTCAGGTTCAGGAGCCGGAAGCGCTGGTGGCCAGGCTGGCTCTGGGGCGGCTCATGTATCCGTATCGCCTGGAAGAGCGGTACGCGGAGCGCTACCGGGAGTATCTGGAGGAACACGCGGCGGCCGCCGCCGGATGGGCGGTGGAAAACGGCGATATGCAGGCGCTGGAGTGGATCTTCGCCCGCGTTTCCTGCGACGGAGAAATGATCGCGGGCCTTCTGGACGTCGCCGGAGCGTGCCATAACGGCGCAGCGGTCAGCTTTCTGATGAACAGAAGACGCGAGGCGGGCGCCGTAACGCGGAAGCGTTTTTCTTTATAGACAGGAGACATTCTCATGACTGATCCAACCCGCGCGCGCCAGCTTGACGAGCTGGACACGGTAAACCTCTGTGTCCGCATCCTCACATCGGCGCGCAATGAACTCTATCTGAATATGCATTTTCTGGATCTGTCTCTTCACAGCCTCGGCTATGAGGCTGATCCGGCTATGCCCACGATCGGGACGGATGGTTTTGTGATCCGCTATAACCCGGATCATTTATTTGATCTGTACCGCCGCGGGAGAGTTTATGTAAACCGGGCGTATCTACATATGGTGTTCCACTGTCTGTTCTGCCACATGGACACCCGCGGCGAGCGGGCTGCTGGTTACTGGAACCTGGCCTGCGACATCGCGATGGAGTTTATTATTGACGGACTGTACCGGAAATGTGTTCACGTTCCGTCGCCGCCGTTCCGCCGGGACGTTTATCTGCGACTTCAGAAGAAGCTGGAGGTTCTGACCGCGGAGGGCATTTACAGGCGGCTGCAGGAAATGGAACTGACAGAGGCGCAGTACCGGCGCATGGCGGCTGAATTCCTGGTGGACAGCCACGACCTGTGGTATGAGGAGAAGACGCGGAAGCAGGCGGTTCCCCGCCAGAACCGATGGAATGATAACCGGGAGAAGCTGCAGACCCGGATGGAGTCTATGTCGCAGGAGGAGTCTCAGTCGGAGGACGAGGGGAACCTGATGGAGCAGGTCCGTGCGGAGAACCGGGAACACTATGATTATAAGAGATTTCTGCGGAAATTCGCGGTGCTGAAGGAGGAGACCCGAGTCGATGACGACGCGTTCGATTACGCCTATTATACCTACGGCATGGAGCATTATGGAAATATGCCGCTGATCGAGCCATTGGAATCCAAAGAGATCTTTCGGGTAGAGGATTTTGTCATTGTCGTCGACACGTCCATGTCCTGCTCCGGCGAACTGGTACGTCGGTTCCTCGATGAGACGTATGCGGTTCTAAGCGAATCGGAGAGTTATTTTAAGAAGATCAATATCCATATTATCCAGTGCGACGACCAGGTCCGCTCCGATGAGCGGATCACCAGCCGGGAGCAGATGGAGCAGTACATGCGTGATTTTACGATCCAGGGCAAAGGCGGTACCGATTTCCGGCCGGCGTTCGAATACGTGAACGGCCTGCGGGCCCGGGGCGAGTTTACGAAGCTTCGCGGACTTCTGTATTTCACCGACGGCAAAGGCATTTATCCGGTGAAAATGCCTCCCTACGACACGGCGTTTGTATTCATCAAGGACCAGTATCGGGACGAATCCGTGCCTGCCTGGGCTATGAAACTGGTTCTGGACGCGGAGGATCTGGCAGAGGAGAAGCAGGGAGCGGCGGCGCGGAAGGAAGCGGCGCCTGCAGTTACAATGGCATGAAAACAGCCGCCGCACGGAAGATATCTCCCATGCGGCGGCAGATTTGTAAGCAAAGTTCATCAGAAAGCGGTATTCTCCGTGATCTTGATAAATTCCTCCATACATCTTGTACGCAGCCGGTTCTTCTTATAGAACATATATACATTCCTCCGGACGAACTCCGGCGGCAGGCGGTAATAAATCACGCCCTTCTCGGCCTGCGCGTTCCGCGCTACGCAGTCGCTGATAAATGTGGCTGCGATCCCGTGGCTTGCCAGCGTCAGGGCGGTGCCTTGCTGATCTACCTTAATAACCACCTGCGGCATGATGTTATAATGGAAGAACATCTGCTCCGATCTCTGGCGGGTGTCGTTGCCCACATGCAGGAGCATGAAAGGCAGCCCCGTGAATTCTTCAAACGGGACGACAGGCACCTCTTCAGTCCGGTGGCGGTTGGACAGGATATCCTGGGCGCTCAGCTGATAGGCGGCCAGCTTCTCGTTGATGGGCCACTGGCTGGGAACCGCCAGGAGGACGTCTTCGTCGATCAGCGGAATGCCGTGGTAATCTTCCCGCGGGAGCACCCGGTTGTCGACCATCAGGTCCAGGAGACTGTCCGAAAGCTGCTTCTCCAGATCCTGGCTGGTGCCTTCCACGAGCCGGATCTGCACGCCCGGATAGAGCCGGGAGAACTCCGAGATCACCGGCAGCAGCACATGGCTTAAATAGATTCCGTTGCCGCCGACGGCCAGATGGCCGGTGATCAGCTCGTCCAGCTGCTGGACATGGGACGTAAAATGATGCTCGATGTCCATGATCTTTTCTACGGCTTCGATGTATTCGATGCCGTCTTCTGTAAGGCCGATGGGTATCGTACTGCGGTCAAAGATCTCCACACCGATGCGGTTTTCTATTTTCTTGATCGTTGCGCTTAGTGAAGATTGACTGATGAACAGATTCTCGGCTGCCTTTGAAAAACTCCGGGTCTTGTAGACCTCGTATACATAGCCGTACCCGTTAAATAATTTATCATTCATATTCATACCATCCCCCTGCGTCTACTATAGCACAATTTAGATATATTTTCAATATGATATATAGCAAATTGAAACAAATTTTCAGATTTTTTATCCTGTGAAATGAATGACGGCGGTTCCCCTCCTGCATATTTACGCAAAACAAAACCCGCCGAACCAGTGGGGGGACGGTTCGGCGGGTTTTCCCTAGTGGAAAAAGAAATAGGGGAGCGCTGCAAAACATATCCGGAAGGGAGAAGAACACTCTGCAATAGAGCAGGATACTTGCAACGTAACCCAGTTAAAGCAATTTGTCATTTTGTACCTAGAGTATAACATTTTCAGAATAGAAATGCCAATACAAGTATTTTCATAAGGGTATGCACAAAAATGAATACGTTAACTATTTGTTAAACACTTCACAAAAAAACTTGTTTTTTGCTTGTGATTTGATATAATTTTTGTCGAGATTATAACATGTTTTTTCGGATACGATATACCAGAAACAAAGCTGCGCGGGAGGTGTATGAATTGAATATCAAGCGGGCGAAGGAAGAAATCAGGAATACGATCGCTGCCTATCTGGCCAGGGATGAATACGGAGCCTATGCGATTCCGGCGATCCGCCAGCGGCCGGTGCTGCTGATCGGCCCGCCCGGCATCGGCAAGACCCAGATCATGGAGCAGATTTCCCAGGAATGCCGGATCGGCCTGGTCGCTTATACGATCACTCATCATACACGCCAGAGCGCCATCGGCCTGCCGTATATTACGGAGAAAGTGTACGACGGCGTCCGTATGTCGGTCACGGAATATACGATGAGCGAGATCGTGGCGTCCATTTATGATAAGATCGAGGCGACCGGACTGCGGGAAGGGATCCTGTTCATTGACGAGATTAACTGCGTTTCAGAGACGCTGGCGCCTACTATGCTTCAGTTTCTGCAGGCCAAAACCTTCGGCAGCCATAAGATCCCCGAAGGCTGGATCATTGTGGCCGCCGGCAATCCGCCGGAGTACAACAAATCGGTCCGCGATTTCGATGTGGTCACGCTGGACCGTATCAAGATGATCGAGGTCGAGGCGGATTATTCCGTGTGGAAGGAATACGCGGAATCCGTGAATATCCATCCGGCCATCACCGCCTATCTGAATGTGAAGCAGGAGAATTTCTGCCGGATCGAGACTACCGTGGATGGCAAGCGGTTCGCTACGCCCCGCGGCTGGGAAGACCTGTCGCGGCTGATCGAGGTCTATGAGCGGCTGAACATGAAGGCGGACCGGGACGTGGTCGTCCAGTATATCCAGCATCCCGCGATTGCCAAAGATTTCGCCAATTATCTGGAGCTTTATTATAAATATGAAAATGACTACCGGGTCGATGAGATCGTGTCCGGCGTGATCCGGGAGGGAGTCTGCGATAAGCTGGCGAAGGCGCCGTTTGACGAGCGTCTCAGTGTAGTCAGCCTTCTGCTGGTCAGGCTGAACGGCGGTTTCCGTGCCGCGGTGGACATGGAAGACCGGCTGGAACGGCTGCAGGCGATATTCGCGGAGATGAAACCGTTGGTCCCGGCGGCAGATGGGAAGACGGCGGAAGCAGCTTCCTGCGTGGCAGCCGGAGGAGCAGAAATGGAGGAGATGCTGGTGAACGCAAAACCGGCGGCCGGGGCCGGCCGCGGTATCGACAGAAGCATCTCCTGGCGGGGAACCGGGATATACACATCTGCCCTTGAACATCTGGAAAGTCTGGCCGCCGGCGCTGCCGCCGAGCGGAAATATAAACAGGAAGCGGGGCTCTTAAGCCGCGGCGAGGATCATATCAGCCGGGATGTGGAAAAGGTTCTCGAAGAGACAGTCCAGTCCCTGAAGGCGGATCATCTGCAGGAGGAAGGGCCGGTCTGGCAGCGGATTCAGGAGATTTTTGAGCGTGAAAACGTCGCATATGAAGCGCATTTTGAAAACTGCGCCCGGATGCTGGAGCATGTTTTTGATTTTCTGGAAGCCGCGTTCGGAACCGGTCAGGAGCTCGTGATCTTTGTTACGTCCCTGAACACGGGCTTCTATAGCGTCCATTTTCTGCAGCAGTATGAGTGCGAGCGCTATTTCCGCTATAATAAAACGCTGCTTTTCGACGCGGAAGAGCGCGATATTCTGTCGCGGATCCCGAAACGGAACGCGTGAGAATAATGCGGAGCAGGAGCGGCAGGAACTGCATTCCGGGTTAGTGTATAAATTTTAAAATGCCTCCGTATATTTTCGGGCTTGCCGTCCATACTAGCCATAGAAAAGGAGGCATATGCTATGGATAACAAAGTGTTGGATTACACTGCGCTGACGATCAGCATCATCGGCGCCGTCAACTGGGGCCTGATCGGATTCTTTGATTTCAATCTGGTCGCGTTCCTCTTCGGAAGCATGACCTGGCTGTCCCGCATCGTATACGCCCTCGTAGGTTTGGGCGGACTTTATCTGCTCACCTTTTACGCGAGGCGCGACAGAGCGCAAGCCTGACAGAGCGGTTTGTCTGCTTTTCATGGAAACGGGCACTTGTCCGGAGGCGGAATCCTCCCGCGGCAGGTGCCTTTTTGTATTTCCATGCAAAAAGGCTTCCAGTGACCGCCTTTTTGTATACCTTTAATGATTTTAATAATTATTTTATAAGCACTTGGGGCCAAATGTGGTATACTTAGCTTGAATAATGGGGTGTCAGGTGAAGGTTGGAGAGCCTTCGCCGGTGTCAAAGGCCGATCGGGGGCGACGGCGGAACGGAGCGGAGCATGAAGATCAGGACGCGGCTTGTGATTGCATTTCTGACGGTTACGGTAGTGCCGTTGTGCGTATTCTTTCTGGCGTTCTCCGTGCTGGCTGACTATCGAACGACAGTGTTCAGCCGTTCCTACGGCTTAAGCGAGAGGCTGGATCTGCTGTCCAGCAACTCCGTGCAGGTTTTCAGCCGTCTGACCAGAGGCGACCACGAAGGGATCCAGCGGACGCTGGCCAGTGATCCGGACCGCCTTGAGGATCAGGAATATCTGCGGGAATTGAATAATAACCTACAGGAGAAATACGCCTATCTGATCGTCCGGAAGGGAGACGAGATCATTTTCTCCGGACTGGAGGACGGGGGAGAGGATCTGACGGGGAACCTGCCTGCCTACGGAAGCGCCGATCCGGATGTGGATGTGGGCGTCTATATGGATGGAGAGGTTCAGCATCTGGTGAAGCAGGATGATTTCCTGTTCAGCGACGGAACAGAGGGAAGCGTCTTCATCATATCCGGTTTTGAGGATTATTTTCCGGAGCTGCGAGATCTGATCGCGCAGGGGATTCTTGTGGGCATCGTGATCCTCGTAGCGGCGGCTGTGATTATGGTGGCCTGGGTCTACCAGTCGATCTTAAAGCCGCTGAGCGAGCTGCAGAAAGCGACCCATGAGATCCAGAACGGCAATCTGGACTTCACGATGGATATCGACAGCGACGACGAGATCGGCAAGCTGTGTCAGGATTTCGAAGAAATGCGCGTGCGTCTGAAGGAATCCACGGAGGAGAAGCTGCAGTACGATGAGGAGAGCAAGGCGCTGCTGATGAACATTTCCCATGATCTGAAGACTCCCGTTACAGCCATCAAGGGCTACGCGGAAGGTATCATGGACGGTGTGGCGTCGTCTCCGGAGATGCTGAGCCGGTATATTCGCACGATCTACAACAAGGCTAACGATATGGACAGGCTGGTGGACGAGCTGACATTTTATACGAAGATCGATACAAATAAGATCCCGTATACATTTTCCAAGATCAATGTGGCCAACTATTTCCGCGACTGCGTGGAAGAGGTAGGACTGGATCTGGATACGAACAACATCGAGCTGGGATATTTTAATTATGTGGACGAGGATGTGGTGGTCGTCGCCGACGCGGAGCAGATGAAGCGGGTGATCAACAACATCATCGGCAATTCGGTGAAATATCTGGACAAGAAGAAAGGCATCATCAATATCCGAATCAAAGATGTGGGTGATTTCATCGAGGTGGAGATCGAGGACAACGGCCGCGGCATTTCGGCGGAGGATCTGCCAAGTATCTT
>CANPZZ010000053.1 GCA_947589125.1 uncultured Lachnospiraceae bacterium | reverse complement strand
AAGGAGCTGGGCATTTTCGTCCTTCCGATGCCGTTTATGATCGACGGAGCCGAGTATTTCGAGGACATCAATCTGACGCAGGAGCAGTTCTATGAAAAGCTGAAAAATGACAGCGATATTTCTACTTCGCAGCCGACGCCGGAGTCTGTCATGGGGCTCTGGGACCGGATCCTGAAGGAGTATGATGAGATCGTCCATATTCCTATGTCCAGCGGCTTAAGCAGTTCCTGCGAGACGGCGATGATGCTGGCGGAGGACTACGACGGCAGGGTTCAGGTGGTGGATAACCAGAGGATTTCCGTAACCCAGCGCCAGTCGGCCATCGACGCGCTGACGCTGGCGAAGAAGGGTATGGGCGCGGCGCAGATTAAGGAGATTCTGCTCAGAACCAAGTTTGATTCCACGATCTATATCATGCTGGATACGCTTAAGTATCTGAGAAAGGGCGGCCGGATCACGCCGGCGGCCGCGGCGCTGGGAACGCTTCTGCGGCTGAAACCGGTCCTGACGATCCAGGGTGAGAAGCTGGACGCGTTCTCCAAGGCCCGCACGATCAAACAGGCCAAGTCCACGATGATCGCGGCGATCACCCGGGACATGGAGGAGCGGTTCGGCGATACGACCGGCGAGAACACCCGTATTTGCGTGGTGCACACGGAGAACCGGGCGGCGGCGGAAGAACTGCGCGACGAGATCAGGGCGAAGTTCCCGAAGACGGGGGACATTCATATCGACTGTCTGTCCTTAAGCGTAAGCTGCCATATCGGGCCGGGTTCTCTGGCAGTCACGGCGGAGAAGATCTTGGAAGAGACGAAGTGACGGCGGTGGAACCGGGCGAAGAGCCGCGGGTGGCGGCCGGGCGGAACCGGGCAAAGAGCCGTGGGTGGCGGCCGGGCGGAACCGGGCAAAGAGCCGCGGGCGACGGCCGGGCGGAACCGGGCAAAGAGCGGCAGGCGACGGCCGGGCGGCCGGATGGCTGGCCGGGATACTGCGGTCATATGGATGTATGGAAATGTCGCTGGAACGGCCGTGCAGCTGACTGGGAATATAAGCGGTAATGTCTGGCGGAGTAAGGAAGAATAAGGGCGGAAAGTCCCGCGGGGGAGTGTGTAAGCGTTGGCACTGCGGTTTTGGAAACTGGATTCTAATGAGATAAAGCGGCGGACAGTCAGTATGCGCCTGCCGTTATTTGTCATGTTCCTGCTGATGGGGCTGACGCCCATGATGCTGCAGGGACTGGTTATGGGGCGTTCCTTCCGGCGTACCCAGATCGAGGGGCGCATCATTGAGGTGCAGAACCAGAGCCTGATCACCAGCGACCGGCTGACCAGGGCCGAGTACATGGCGGCGCCCAGCCGGGATGTGCTGCTGGATAAGGAACTGGACACGATCGCGGACATTTTCAACGGAAGGATCGTGGTGGTAGACCGGAATTTCCGCATTATCAAAGACACGTTCAAGCTGTCCGTGGGCAGGATCAATGTATCGGAGCCGGTGCTTCGGTGCTTCAAGGGGGAGAACAGTATCCTGCGGGAGGACGAGAAGCAGTATTTCGCGGTGACCGCGCCGATCTATGACAATACGGAGAACCGCAATATCATCGGCGTTCTGCTGACTATCGCGTCCACGGAGAATATTCTTTCCAATGTGCACAGCGTGGAAGAGACGTCGAGGCTCTTCGTCGTGGTAGCGGCGATGGTGCTGATCCTGGCCGGGATCCTGCTGACGATGCTGTTTATAAGACCGTTTGACCGGCTTCAGGTGTCTCTGGACAGGATGGCGGACGGCAGTCTGGATGAGGCGGTTTCCGAGAATACATACCGGGAGACGGAGCGGATCTCCGAGGCGATCCAGAAGACCAAGACGAAGCTGCAGACCATGGATCGTTCGAGGGAGGAGTTCGTGGCGAATGTGTCCCATGAGCTGAAAACGCCGATCACGTCGATCCGGGTGCTGGCGGATTCGCTGATGAGCATGGAGGACGCGCCGGTGGAGCTTTACCGGGAGTTCATGTCGGACATTTCCGATGAGATCGACCGGGAGAGCAAGATCGTGGACGATCTTCTGTCTCTTGTCAAGATGGACAAATCGGTGGCGGAGCTGAATGTGGCGCAGGTGGATATCAATGTGCTGGTGCAGCAGATATTAAAGCGCCTGCAGCCGATCGCGGAGAAACGGGAGATCGAACTGATCTACGAGAGTATCCGGGAGGTGACGGCCGATGTGGACGAGACGAAGCTGTCCCTGGCTATCAGCAATCTGGTGGAGAACGCGATCAAGTACAATATAGACGGCGGCTGGGTGCGTGTGACGCTGGACGCGGATCACAAGTATTTCTATGTGAAGGTTGCGGATTCAGGCATCGGTATCCCGGAAGACGCGCAGGAAAGCGTGTTTGAGCGCTTTTACCGGGTGGATAAGGCCCGTTCCAGAGAGACCGGCGGCACCGGACTGGGGCTGTCGATCACGAAGAACGTGGTGCTCATGCATTACGGGGCGATCCGTCTGCTGAGCAAAGAAGGCGAAGGATCCACATTTACGATGAGGATTCCATTAACCTACATATACTAGAGGAGGCAAGGTTATGAGGTACAGGTTATCAATCGCCGCCTGGCTTCTTCTGATAGTCGGGCTGACCGCCTGCCATGCGAACGAGAACGAACAGGCAGAGTACGCCGCCACATACCGGATCTATTATCTGAACAGCAGCATGACGGCGCTTTCGTCTCAGGAGTACGGAACCAACACGGTGATCGGCGACCAGGTGATCGAGGAGCTGATGGATCAGTTTCTGACGGCTCCCAACGACGTGGAGAATCAGGTGGCGCTTCCCAGCGCGGTAAATTATCAGGGTTACAAACAGGAGAACCGGGTCCTGAGTCTGTATTTTGACGCCAGTTACGGCAACCCTACGGTCATGGACCCCACCAGGGAGATCCTGTGCAGGGCGGCGCTGGCGAAGACGATGACGCAGATCGACGGCATCGACTACATTTCCATCTATACGGGCGACCAGCCGCTCCTGAACGGAGACGGCAATCCGGTAGGGCTTCTGGCGGACACGGATTTTATCGAGAGCATCAGCGATGTGAATACGTTTGAGAGAAGCCAGCTTAGGCTGTTTTTTGCAGATGAGACGGGCAGCAGGCTGGTGATGGAGGACCGGGAGGTGGTCCATTCCATCAATACGTCCCTTGAGAGACTGGTAGTCGAGGAGGTGCTTAAGGGGCCGCAGATGGACGGACGCTACGCGGTGGTTCCGCCGGATGTGAAGCTTCTGAATGTATCGGTCAATGAGAATGTGTGCTATATTAATTTTGACACCTCTTTTCTAAACAGTCTGGCGGAGGTGAAGGAGTATATACCGATCTACGCGATCGTTAACTCCCTGTGCCAGCTTTCTACGGTGTCGAGGGTGCAGTTTACGGTGAACGGTTCGTCGGATGTGATGTTTCGGGATGTGATCTCGCTGGATACCCAGTTTGAGAAGAACATGGAGATCGGGGAGGAAAATGAATAGTTGAAGCGGCCACTGGTATTTGCAGCAGGAGGATTCGTACTTGGAGAGGTATGGCTGTTGCTGCCCGTGGAAATGAAGGCGGTGGTTCCGGTCCTTGTGATGGCCGGGATCTTCTGCCTGTGGATGAAACGACGAGAACGCGGATGCGTGGATGCAAGCGGCAGGAGCCTGGTGCGATGGTTCCTGCCGTTTTTCTTTTTTGCGCTGCTGGGCGCGGGAAGGCTTTGGGCGGATGAGCGGCTTTCCGCGCGGTGCGGTGCGCAGATCGCCGCTCTGGAGGGAGCCGCGCTGCGGGCGGAAGGGACACTGGACGATGTGGGAGCCGGTAAGGAAGGCAGTTACGCGGCGGTGCTGACGCTGTCGGATGTGGTGCTTTATG
The DNA here is from genome assembly GCA_947589125.1 of uncultured Lachnospiraceae bacterium. Classification (GTDB taxonomy): domain Bacteria; phylum Bacillota; class Clostridia; order Lachnospirales; family Lachnospiraceae; genus UBA3402. The sequence goes on along the minus strand of CANPZZ010000053.1, from coordinate 12,448 downwards.
CGCGGGGAGAGGCACGGGAGTTCGAGGGGGATGTGCTGGTGTATCTGGATGAGGCGCCGGCAGGACTTGACCTGGGAGGGGCAGGTACGGACGCCGGTGACGGCAGAACCGAGGAAAGGGCAGACGCCGGCGGCGGGAACGAGAGCGGAAGCAGAAAGAAGACTGCGGCGCCGGCGGGACAGACTGTGGCGGCGGATACAGAAAATGACGCGGCGCGGACCGGCGGGCTGCGGGTCAGTATGCGGGTTTCCGTCTGGGGAGAACTGGAAACCATGGGCCGCGCCACTAATCCGGGACAGTTTGATTTTGGCAAATATTACCACGCGCTGGGGATCGAAGGACGGATGTTCGGGGAGAATCTGCAGGCTGCAGGAGACGAGTATTCTCCGTATCTGGACGGAATCTTCCGTCTGAAATGCTGGGCCGGGCGGACATTTGCGCGTCTGTGCGGGGCGGACAGCGGCGATGCGGGCGTCTTCACTGCGGTGGTGCTGGGGGATAAGACTGCGCTGGCTTCTGATGTGAAGGAACTGTATCAGAAAAATGGGATCGCGCATCTTCTGGCTGTCAGCGGGCTGCATATTTCCCTGATCGGTATGGGACTTTACCGGCTGCTGCGGCGCCGGCTGGGAATGAAGTTCGAACTGGCCGGCGTGCTGGCGGCGGCTGTGACGGTCAGCTACGGGATACTGACCGGCGGCTCGGCCAGCGTAGTGCGGGCCGTGGTCATGGTGTGCCTTCAGATCCTGGCGGATAAGCTGGGACGGACTTATGATCTGCTTTCGGCGATGGCGCTGGCCGCGGTGCTGCTTCTTACGGAGTCGCCTTCGCTGCTTTTTCAGGCCGGGTTTCAGCTCTCCTTTGGAGCCGTTCTGGCGATCGGGGCGGTCTATCCGGTGCTGGAGGAGTGGACGGGGGTCGGGAAAAACGAGACTAAAACTGTCCGCGGCGAAGGGCACGGCGGCGGGAACAGGCTCGGACAGACCGTACTGCTTGGGATGGTGATTCAAGTCGTGACGCTGCCGGTGACAGCGTATCATTTCTATGAATACCCGGTCTATGGGATCGTACTGAATCTGCTGGTGATTCCGCTTATGGGATATGTGCTTGTGTCGGGGCTTGCGGGGATCGCGCTGGGAGCGGTATGGCTTCCGGCGGGACGGTTCGCTGTCGGAACCGGGCATTATATCCTTCGGATCTATGAATGGCTCTGCCGCGTATTCGAGGAACTGCCAGGGGCGGTGCAGATCGTAGGGCAGCCACGGATGGGACAGATCATCGCGTACGCAGCGGTGTGGAGCGTGGTGCTTTTGTGGGCGGCGTGGTGCGCGGAAGGAGAAAGACAGCGCGGGAGCGCGGGAGAAGAATCGGATCAGGAGATAGATGGTAAGAGTAAGAAGATATATAGACGGACAGAAGGTGGTGGAAAGGCGGAGGCTGTGAGACCGGAAAGGGTCGGCCGGGCCGTCGGGGCTATCGGGTTCATCGGGCCTGTCGAGCCTGTCGAGCTTGCCGAGACTACCGAGACTGTCGGGCCTGCCGAGACTACCGAGCCTGCTGGGCCTGCCGAGACTACCGAGCCTGTCAAAACTGTCCGAATACAGGCGGGGCCCGACGGAGAGTTCACGCTGATCGGGAATACCGTCAGAAGACTGCGCCTGGCGATGCTGGCAGCCTGCGCCTGCGCGGGCTATCTGCTCCTGCAGGCGCTTCCGGCAGCAGGGCTGCGGGTAACATTTCTGGATGTGGGGCAGGGCGACGGGAGCTGCTTCGAAAGCGGGGAAATGGTAATTCTTGTGGATGGAGGGAGTACGTCGGAGAAGAGCTTGGGAGATCAGGTTCTGGAGCCGTATCTGAAGAGCCGGGGAATCAGCCGGATCGATTACGCGGTGGTGAGCCATGGGGACGAGGATCATATATCCGGGCTTCGGTATCTGTTGGAATCGGACTGCGGAATCACGGTCGGTACGCTTATTCTGCCGCAGTTGGCGAAGGGCGATGAGAAATACGGAGAACTTGAGCGGCTGGCCGGTGCGGCGGGAACCAATGTGGTATGGATGAAGGCCGGAGACCGGATCGGCAGCACGGGTTATAACCTGCAGGTTACATGCCTGTATGCCGGCGATCCGGGTTACAGGGAAGATACCAACGACCATTCACTGCTTCTGGAGGTTTCCTATGGGAAGGCGGGGATTCTGCTGACCGGGGATATGAGCGCGGAAGGGGAGAGACGATGGCTGGAAGGTGTGCGGGAATCCGGCGAGGCTCTCGGACTCGGCAACCGGATTCAGCTTCTGAAGGTGGCCCACCACGGATCCAGATATTCCAGCAGCAGTGAATTTCTGGAGTATGTGGATCCGGACTGGGCAGTCATTTCCTGCGGGGCGAATAACCGGTACGGCCATCCGGGAGAGGACACATTGGAGCGGTTAAGGGCATGCGGAGCCCGGACATTTCTCACGATGGACGGCGGGGCGGTAATCGTGGATACGGATGGAGAAATGATGACTGTTCGGACATTTTTGGGCGGAAAATAAGAGCGGATTTTATAAAGAATTTCCTTGCATTTTCACAGGTTATCTTATATACTGTATAGCGGCTGTGCGGGCGCCGCAAGTTGTTCGGCAGAATTGCCGGAAACCCGCAGATTACGGACAGGAACAAAAGGCATGTTCTGTGTCCGAAAGCAATGATATCCAGGTAATATGCAAGGAGGAAGTACAGATGGTAAGAGCAATCGTAGGAGCTAACTGGGGCGACGAGGGAAAAGGCAAGATCACAGACATGCTGGCGAAGGAATCCGATATCATTATCCGGTTCCAGGGAGGCAGCAACGCCGGTCACACCATTATCAATGAATACGGCAAGTTCGCTCTCCACCTGCTTCCGTCCGGCGTATTTTACAGCCACACCACCAGCATCATCGGCAACGGCGTGGCGCTTAATATTCCGTATCTGATTAATGAAATTCGGTCCCTGGTGGACCGCGGCGTGCCGATGCCCCGGATCCTGGTCTCTGACAGGGCCCAGATCCTGATGCCGTACCATGTGCTGTTTGACACCTATGAGGAAGCGCGCCTGGCCGGCAAATCATTCGGCTCCACCAAATCCGGCATCGCGCCGTTCTATTCGGACAAATACGCGAAGATCGGCTTCCAGGTCAGCGAGCTGTTCGACGAGGAGACGCTTAAGGAGAAGGTGGAGAGAGTCTGCGAACTGAAGAATGTGATGCTGGAGCATCTGTACCATCAGCCGAAGATCAATCCCGCGGAGCTTCTGAATACACTCCATGAGTACCGCGATATGATCGCGCCTTATGTCTGCGACGTGAGCGCGTATCTGGCGGAGGCGATCAGGGAAGGGAAAAATATCCTCCTGGAAGGCCAGCTTGGCTCCCTGAAGGATCCGGATCACGGTATTTATCCGATGGTAACGTCTTCTTCGACGCTGGCGGCCTTCGGAGCCATTGGCGCGGGGATCCCGCCTTACGAGATCAGGAATATCACGGCGGTGGTGAAGGCTTATTCCAGCGCTGTGGGCGCGGGTGCATTTGTCAGTGAGATCTTCGGCGATGAGGCCGATGAACTGCGGCGGCGCGGCGGCGACGGCGGCGAGTTCGGCGCGACCACGGGACGGCCGAGGCGTATGGGCTGGTTCGACGCGGTGGCGACCCGTTACGGCTGCCGGATCCAGGGCGCGACGGAGGCGGTCCTGACGGTTCTCGACGTGCTGGGATATCTGGATGAGCTGCCTGTCTGTGTGGGTTATGAGATCGACGGCGCGGTGACGAAGGATTTCCCGACGACAGTGAAGCTGGAGAAGGCGAAGCCGGTCTATGTGAAGCTTCCGGGATGGAAGTGCGAGATCCGCGGTATTAAGAAGTATGAGGATCTGCCGGAGAACTGCCGGAATTACATCGAATTTATCGAGAAGGAGATTGGAACGCCCATCACGATGGTGTCTAATGGACCGGGGCGGGACGAGATCATTTACAGAAACCGGTAGGGGATAGTAAAAACAATAAGAGAACAGGCCGTTATAAAGAAGCCGCCCGGACTGACAGGATCAGGATGGGCGGCTTTTTGGATGCGACCGGATGATTTTGTATTATTTCTCCTGCGTTTTTTTCTGCGTATCTTTGGAATCCTTTTCACTTCCGCTGATCTGCCGGGTGATCACGAGAAAACCGTAGATCACTGCCGGAACCACGATCGTGCAGAACAGGGCCGCCATAAGGCAGCTTTTGGCAAATGGACTGTCGATCAGGGCAAAGACGATGGTGGCCGCGTACAGGCACGCGATCAGTACCAGGGCGATGATCGCCAGGATCCGCCGGGGGGTCATTTTGTTCATGGTATTCTCCTTGGTCATTAGTTAAAATAAATCGCTGCAGGTTCCGGTACGTGTAAGATAGAGGTATAATTCTTCGCTGTCTATTTCATAAATTAACAGCCAGTCGGGAGTGATGCTCAGATCCTGTCGGAAAGCTTCGGTCGGAACAATTCTGTATTATTCATCCGGCAGTTCCTCCATAATTTCCTTAAAAGAGCCGTAAGTTTTTTTGTGAGGATCTGCTTTCAGACGTCTTACTTCCTCGATGGCTGCTCTGTCAGGCATCTTCTGCCAGCGTCTCCCAGTTCTCATAAAGCGTCTCCAACTGCGCTTTGATTTCCTCTTTTTCTTTGTTGATCTCCAGAAGCCTGGCTACATCGGTGGCAACCTCCGGCTGCGACAGAAGTTCGTCAAGCTGACTGTCACGTTCTTCTAAGGAGGCGATGGCGTCTTCTGTTTTCTTTAAGTCATTCTGACGCTTACGCTGCCGGGCCTGCTCTTCCTTCTTCGCCTGCCAGGACTGCCGTGAACTGGTGTCGGAGCCGGCGGAGGATGAAGATGAGGAAACGGCGGCCCATGGCGTGGCGTTATAGGCGGTGGGAGCTGCCGCAGTCTGTTCCCGGGATATCTGTCCTCGAGGTGTTTGTCCCGGTTTCCCTGCTGCCATAGCGGCCTGTCTTGACGGTTCATATGCGGAAGCCGTCTGCCCCAGCCGGTTCGCCGATCCATTTCCTGCGTCTGAACCGCTGCCGCTCAGATACAGCTGCGCCATCAGGTCCCGTTTCTCCAGATAATAGTCGTAATTCCCGATATAATTGATAAACTGTTCCCCGGCCAGTTCCAGGATCCGCGTCGCGGTCCGGTTGATGAAATACCGGTCGTGGGAGACGTAGAGCACTGTCCCGGTGTAATGGTTCAGCGCGTCCTCCAGGATCTCCTTGGAGGTGATGTCCAGGTGATTCGTCGGCTCGTCCAGGATCAGGAAATTGGCTGGCGCCAGCATCAGCTTCGCCAGTGACACGCGGCCCCGCTCGCCGCCGCTTAGGTCGCCGATCCGCTTGAACACGTCGTCGCCGGTGAAGAGGAAGGCGGCCAGAATGCTGCGGACCTTCGTGTTGTTCATCTCCGGGTAGGCGTCCTGCAGCTCGTCGAACAAGGTCTTCTCCATATGGAGCACCTGGTAGTCCTGATCGTAGTAGGCAATGCTCACCCGGGAGCCCAGCGTGATCTCGCCCGCGTCGGCGGGGAGAAGCTGATTGATGATCTTAAGGAGCGTAGTCTTGCCGGTTCCGTTGTCGCCGATAATGGCCACCCGCTCTCCGCGGCGGATGTCGATATCCACATCGGAGAAAAGGTGGTTGCTGCCGAAGGATTTGGAAAGGTTACGGATGGTAAGCACATCCTCGCCGCTTACGGTGTCCGGCTCCAGCCGCAGATCCATCTCGTCGTTGATCTCCGCGGGTTTATCCAGCACATCGATCCTGGAAAGCATTTTCTCGCGGCTCTCAGCCCGCTTGATGGATTTCTCCCGGTTGAAGGAACGGAGTTTGCGGATAACCTCCTCCTGATGGCGGATCTCCTGCTGCTGGTTTAAGTAGGCTTTCATCTGCGCCTCGCGGACCAGGGCCTTCTTCTGGCTGTAGGCGGTGTAATTGCCCAGGTAGACGGTGCTGCGGCCATTCTCCAGCTCGATGATCTTCGTGGCGATCTTGTCCAGAAAATACCGGTCGTGGGCCACGATGATGACCGCGCCCTTATAGTTCAGCAGGTAATTCTCCAGCCAGGCGATGCTGCTCATGTCCAGATGGTTGGTGGGCTCGTCCAGGAGAATGATGTCGGGCCGGGAGAGCAGAAGCTTACCGAGGGAGACGCGTGTCTTCTGGCCGCCGCTTAAGGTAGAGATCTCCCGCGGGAAATCTTCCTCAGTAAAACCGAGACCCTTCAGTACGCCGACAATCTCGCTGCGGTAACTATAACCTTCCGCAAGCTCGAACTCATGGGTTAAGCGGGTATAGGTTTCAAGCATCTGTTCCAGCTCTTCGCCGGTCACATGCTTCATCTGCTGTTCCAGACTGCGGATCCGTTCCTCCATCTCGATGACGGGCCGTTTCACCTCCAGAAGCTCGTCGTAAATGCTCCGGCGGCTGGTCAGGTCCTGGTACTGGGCCAGATAGCCCAGGGTTTTGCCTTTGGCAAGAACAGCCTGGCCGGAATCTGGTTCCATCTCTCCGACGATGATGCGCAGGAGCGTGGTCTTGCCGGCGCCGTTGATGCCGACGATGGCGGCCTTCTCGTAGTCTTCTATATGAAATGATATGTCGTCCAGTACCACACCGGTCGGAAATGCTTTCGAGATGTGGCTGCATGAGAGGATCATAGCGGTCTCCTTGTGGGGATTTGGTTGGGTGCGCACTGCAGCATGGATACAGTATAATATGAAACCCGAAAACTTTCAATCCCGTAAATTCCGCGGATTTCCCGGCTGCCGTTTTTGTGCAAGAATTCCTTTGACGAAAGCCGGAATTTCGGATAAAATAAATACAGAATCAGCGTGTGGCACTCTGTGCGTAAGTCCAGCAAATGCCGCGCGCTGTTTTATTTATTATTACATTAGACGCAGCGGTTCGAGACCGTTTACAGGAATAAGGCAGGAGGTATGGCGTATGTATCAGGTTGGTGAGAAAATCATTTACGGCACCACGGGAGTGTGCGAGATCAAAGCGATCGGCCCGCTGGATATGGAAGCGGCCCGGAAGGGAGTCGACTATTATACTCTGGTTCCGATGTACCAGGATGGAATTATTTTTGCGCCCGTTGACACGACGGTTCCGATCCGCCCGGTTCTGACGGAGCAGCAGGCCCTGTCACTGATCCGAAAGATCCCGGCGATCGAGGAAGATGTCATTGAGAACAATAATCCCCGCCTTCTCGGCGAACACTATCAGGTTTATTTAAAGAGCGGGGACTGTACGGATCTGCTCCGGCTGATCCGCGCCATATATGCGAAAGGACGCAGGGCGGCGCAGCGCGGAAAGCACCTCGGGCAGGTGGACCGGAACAGCATGGAGCGCGCGGAGAAGCTGCTCCACAGCGAACTGGCCTGCGCGCTGGGAATCCGGCCGGACGAGGTCAGCGGATTTATCGCGAAGACGCTGGAAGGGTGATCTGCGGCCCCGGCTGGACGGGCTTTTCTCCTTTTTATCAGACGTTATTTTTGTGGATTGCAGGTTGCCTTACTGTCTTCTCTGTGCTATACTGAACTTGCTGGTATTTCATATATCTAAGGATCTGTTTTCATCCGGATCATTCTCCGGCGGATTCCATGAAGATGTACGATTTTGAAAAATGAGGTAATTATAACGCAGAGGAGGAGTTGTATGGGGGTAATCAACGCAGAAGTAAATGCGATGCTGGAGAGGCCGGCTGTATTTGCCGACCTGGTCAACGGCCTGCTCCATGGGGGCGAGCAGGTGTTACGGCCGGAGGATCTGACGCCGCTTCCGCTCCGATACGGGGTTATCGTGGAGGAAGACGGACGCAGGAGAGCGGTCGAGAAGACCGGCGATGTGCGGATGAAGGCGGAAAATGATATCTATTCGGTCACATTTTTCGATGAGACGCAGACAAAAGCAGACTATGGGATGCCGGTCCGCAATATGCTTTACGACGCTCTGGAGTATCACCGGCAGGTTCGGGAGATGGAGAAAGGACACAGGGAGAGAGGGGAGCTGAAAAGTCCGGAGGAACTGATGTCGGGCATTACGAAAGAGGACCGGCTGAGACCGGTGGTAAATCTGGTGCTGTATCTGGGAAAGGAATGGGACGGCAGCAGGAGCCTGCATGAGCTGCTGGGGGTGAACCGTGAGAATGAGAAAGTAAAGGAACTGCTTCCATTCGTGGCGGATTATCGGCTGAACATCATCCCGGTCAGGGCGATAAAAGATCCGGAAAATTACAAAAGCTGTTTACAGCACATCTTCTATATGTTAAGATTTAATGAGGATAAAGAGAAACTGTATGGTTATGTAAATACTCACCGTGAAGAATTGGATCGCATGGACAGCGTGGAGATGTCGGCGGCGTTTGCGATGTTTGGGGAACAGAAGAGATTGAGGAAACTGGTGAGCCGGCAGAAGAAGGAAGGGAAGGAGATCGGTATGTGCAAGGCAATCGATGACTTGATACTGGATGGAGAGGAGCGCGGCCAGGAGCGCGGCCAGGAGCGAATGGCGCGTCTGATCGTAGTATTGTCGGAAAATCATAAGGATGACCTGATCATAAAGGCGGCTTCCGACAGGGCCTTTCGAAGAAAACTTTTTAAAGAATACAATCTGTAAATTGAACCTTGCGGGATCTTCCACAGGGTTTAGGCTGCAGACAAAGCCGGCGCCGGAGATTGGTGCCGGCATCATTTTTCTATTCTATGTTCAATTTTTTTCCATTAGTTTGTGAAACGGCTTTTGGTGTAAATGAAAAATTTTCAAAAAAAGTACTTGACAATCACAGCGAGTTAGCGTATGATAACGCTGAAAATGATAATCAATTTCAAATCAGAAAGGAAATGAGATTATGCCGTTAGCGATGGTCATGGCAGGCGAGACAAGGACAATCTGCGAGTTTACAGGGAATGAAGAGATGAAAAGGCATCTGCAGGATCTCGGTTTCACCAGGGGCGAGAAGGTACGCGTCATGGGCGAGAATCCCAGCGGACTGATCCTGATGGTGAAGGGCGTGAAGTTGGCGCTGAACCGCGGACTTGCCAACCGGATCATGGTGGAGGACTGACGGATGTCCGGTTGCTGCAGAGGAACTTTGTAAGAGAAAGTGTCCGGATAGCCGGCAGTCGGGAACCGCGGCCAGTGGCCGCAGCGGAAGAAGGACTTCGGTCCGTCCGGCGGCGGGGGGCTGTGGTATGCAGGCCGCAGCGGAAGAAGGACTTCGGTCCGTCCGGCGGCGGGGTACTGTGGTGTGCAGGCCGCAGCGGAAGAAGGACTTTGAAGCGACCGGCGGCAGGAGGCATGGGAGTATGAGAGCGGACAGATTATCATGGGAAGGAGAATAAGCATATGACACTCAGGGAATTAAAGCCCGGACAGCAGGGCAGGGTGACTTCGGTCGGCACCTCCGGCAGTATGAAGCGCCGGATCATGGACATGGGAGTAACCCCCGGCGTCGAGATCAAGGTGATCAAGGTGGCGCCTCTGGGCGACCCGATCGAGGTGAATGTGAGAGGATATGAGCTGAGCCTGCGGAAGGACGAAGCGGCACAGATCGTGGTGGAAGCATAGTTGGTTATATGCGGATGCGACTGGTCTATGCGGTGGAAAACCCGCCCATTTTTTTAGGACAGTGGTTAGCGATTCCTAACCAAAGCCCTTAACCTTAAGGCGCCGGACATACGATGAATTTCAGTCGGCAGTGTCCGGTTATTTAGGAGCCAACAGTTAGCGGAATCTAACCGCAAAGCAGGGATTCCCAGGAGAAAGCAGGGATTCCCGGCCGGAAGATACCGGGCCGGCCTCGTTTCGGCCGTCAGCGTTCCGGACATCAGAACAGAAAAAAGAGGAGAGAAAAGTCATGAGCATCACCATCGCCCTCGCGGGCAACCCAAACTGTGGCAAGACCACATTATTCAATGAGATCACAGGCGCCAGACAGCATGTCGGCAACTGGCCCGGCGTCACCGTCGAGAAGAAGGACGGCGTCTATCGGAAGGATAAAAACGTAACGATCCTGGACCTTCCGGGCACCTATTCCCTGTCGCCGTACTCCGCGGAGGAGATCATCGCCAGGGACTGCATCGTGAAGGAGCGTCCCGACGCGGTCATCAATATCGTGGACGGTACCAGCATTGAGCGCAACCTGTATCTGACGTTACAGGTTATAGAGACAAGGATACCAACCGTCGTCGCCTTGAATATGATGGACGAGGTAGAGAGCCGCGGCGATAAGATCGACTGCGCGAAGCTTTCGAAGACTCTGGGCGTGCCGGTAGTTCCCATCGTGGCGAGAAGCGGCAGGGGTCTGGATGAGCTGATGAAGGCGGCCGTCGCTGTGGCGAACGGAAAGCAGAAGCCGAATCAGCTTCCAGTGTTCGACCGCGGCCTGACCGACGCGATCCATGCGGTGGCGGATGTGCTGGGCGACGCCGCAGATGACGAGAACCAGTGGAAGGCCATCAAGCTGGTGGAGAACGACGAGATCATCGCCGCCACCGTTCCGGCCGCGAAGAAATCCGCGGTGGACGCGCTGGTGCAGGCGGCCAATAAAGACGCTGGCGGCGACGCCGAGGCGAAGATCGCCGACTGCCGCTACCAGTACATATCGAAGCTGGTAAAGGACTGTGTGAAAAAGAGCGTGAAAGGCAGCCAGGAGACCAAATCCGACAAGCTGGATAAGATCCTGACCAACCGGATTCTGGCGCTGCCGATCTTCGCGGTAATCATGTATATCCTGTTCGCCTGCACCTTCAGTGAGAACTTCCTGTTTATTCCGGGACTTCCAAGTCCCGGCGTGTGGCTGGCCGGTATCGTGGAAACGGTCTGGGGGATCCTGCAGGACGCTGTGGTTGGTCTGGCGGAAGGCATCGGCGCTTCGGATTGGGCGGTGGGCCTGGTCAGCAGCTGCCTGGACGGTATCGGGGCCGTGGCCGGCTTCCTGCCGTTAGTGCTTGTATTGTTCCTGCTGATGTCTTTCCTGGAGGACAGCGGCTATATGGCCCGCGTCGCCTTTGTTATGGACCGGATCTTCCGGCATTTCGGCTTAAGCGGCCGCTCCTTCATCCCGATGCTGATGGGCTTCGGCTGTTCGGTTCCCGCGCTGATGGCCTCCAGGACCCTGGAGAGCGATAAGGACCGCAAGATCACGATGATGATCACGCCGTTCATGTCCTGCGGCGCCAAGCTGCCGATCTACCTGATGTTCGCGACCACGCTGTTCGTGGACAGCAACCAGACGCTGGTGGTATTTTCCATCTACATGCTGGGCATCGTCGTCGCCATCATCGGAGCGCTTCTGTTAAATAAATTCGCCTTCAAGGCGGAGACGTCCAACTTCATCATGGAGCTTCCCCAGTACCGGATCCCGACCCTCAGAAGCGTCCTGATCCATGCCTGGGAGAAGGTGAAAGGCTTCGCGGTCAAGGCCGGCACCGTGATCTTCGCGTCCACCGTGCTGATCTGGTTCCTGTCAAGCTTCAACCTGAGCGGCATGTGCGATATGGAGGAGAGCTTCCTGGCTGCCTTCGGCAATGCGATCAAATGGATCTTCGCTCCGCTCGGCTGGGCTGACTGGAGAGCCAGCGTGGGCGTCGTTACCGGCTGGATCGCCAAGGAAAATATCGTCGCCACCTTCGGACAGCTGTTCGGCGGCGTCAGCGACGAGGTCGTGGAGGCCGTCATGGCCGGCGAGGAGGCCCTTCCCGCGATCGGCGAAGTATTTACCAAGGTGAGCGCCTACTCCTACATGGCGTTCAACCTGCTGTGCATGCCGTGCTTTGCGGCGGTCGGCGCGATCCGGCGCGAGATGGGTTCCTGGAAATGGACCCTGCGGGCGGTCGCGTTCCAGATGTGCACCGCGTATGTGGTGGCGCTTCTGATCAATCTGATCGGGAACCTTCTGTTCTGACATTTTCTTATACTTGCCATAGTGAATACCTTACATGTGCCGAAATCCGGCGGGCGGTGAAGAACCGTTCCGCCGGATTTCGGCGCGCCGGCACCCTTTCTGCATGGAAATCAAAGAATCTTAGGCTTTATCTTAAAGGCATCCCCCAAGTATCATAAAAAATCCATCCGGCCAACGCCGCGCCGCCATCCGGAGCAGGCACCGGTGAACCGATATTCAGAACAAAATGGTCATGATTTATAAAAAATGACAGTCTTTTCGCGCGAATATGAACATTTTGACGCTCACAGAACATTTTGTCAATTGAAAATGCAGATCGCCGGATTATATACTGAATTTATCGCGATGGAACACAGATATATCTGATTGCATTGAAACAGACCGGCTGTATCGGGCCGGTTTTGTGGCTGAAAAGGCAGAAAGGAGGGGCGAATGGATGGTGAAGGCGAGACTGGTCAGAGGATTGTACGCGGTGTTGGCGTTCCCGCTG
>CANPZZ010000052.1 GCA_947589125.1 uncultured Lachnospiraceae bacterium | reverse complement strand
TCCGCCAGCACCTTAAAACTCGCGAAGAAATGCTCCCCCAGCCGCACAAGCTCCAGCGACGTCTTCTGATAGACCGCCGCCGGATAGAAAGTGCTCAAAAACCGCCTGGCGATCACCTCGTAGACCTTAAGCGCCAGCGGCTTTAAGCTGCGCAGCGCGCCGAAGCCCTGCCCGGTCGGAACGATCGCGTAGTGGTCGGTGATCTGCTTGTCATTGACATAGCGGGTCTTCGCGATATTCTTATAGCTTCCGGTCTGCAGGATCTCTTCCGCAAATGCCTGAAGCGGTGCGAACTGGCGCAGACCGCCGATGTTCTTATGGATCTCCTTGGCTACCGCCGTGGACAATACCCTGGCGTCGGTTCTCGGATAAGTGACCAGCTTCTTCTCATAGAGTTCCTGCACGATCTGCAGGGTCTGGTCCGGGCTGATCTTGAACATCTTCGAGCAGTCGTTCTGCAGTTCCGCCAGGTTGTAGAGAAGCGGCGGATTCTTTGTCTCCTTTTTGCGCTCGACCGCCGCGATCGTGGCGGTAAGATGTTCCGGCCGCTCCGACTGGCTGCCGACAGAAGCAGCCGCTCCGCCTCCCGTCAGATACGCAATCAGCTCTTCCGCGGTCTTCCGCTCCTTAAATCCATTCTCTTTGTATAAAAACGGCGTTCCGTAGTATTTCGACCCTTCCACGCACCGCCATTCCGCGTCGAATTCCATCGGCATGACGCCGCCCGTTTTCTCCTCTCCCTGACCCAGGCCGTCCGCCGTCTTCCCGAAGGTCCCGATCACCCGGTAGAACGGCGTCTTCACAAATTCACGGATCTCCCGCTCCCGACGCACCGCCATGCCCAGCACGCAGGTCATCACGCGGCCAACGCTGACCACGGTCCGGTCCTGCTTTAAGAAATTAGAGACCGCATTGCCGTATTTCAGCGTCAGAAGCCGTGAGAAATTGATGCCCATCAGATAGTCTTCCTTGGCGCGCAAATAGGCGGAGGCGGACAGATTGTCATACTCTGTCCAGTCCTTCGCCTCACGGATCCCCCGCAGGATCTCCTCCTCCGTCTGGGAGTCGATCCAGACGCGCCTGCGCGTCTTGCCTTTCACTCCGGCCATCTGGTCCACCAGACGGTAAATGTACTCGCCCTCCCGCCCGGAGTCGGTGCAGATGTAGATCACATCCACATCCGGCCGGTTTAAGAGGCCGCTGACAATCTTGAACTGCTTCTCCACGCTGTCAATGACCTGATATTTGAACTCTTTCGGCAGAAAAGGCAGCGTCTGAAGGCTCCAGCGCTTATACGCCGGATCGTAAGCCTCCGGATAGCTCATAGTCACCAGATGGCCCACGCACCAGGTCACAACAGCGTCATCCGCCTCCTGGTAGCCGTCGGCCCTGCGCCAGTTCTTCTTAAGCGCCGCGGCGAACTGCTGGGCCACGCTGGGCTTTTCCGCGATATATAAAGATTTTGCCATGTATTATTCTGCTCCGAACATATAATCGCTGTGTTCTCTCTGTTCCGCCCCAAACGGATCATTTGCCGCAGATCTTACTCCACCGCAGGCAAGCAGTTCTTAACATATCTCCTGCTTTGCTCCAGTCTGATCAATTACTGCGGTTTTGCTTATTCCGCCGCGGACAAATAATTCGTCAGGTATCTCTTACTCTGCCCCGAACTGATAAATCGTCGTCGTCTTATACTCGTCGCCGGTCTTAAGCACCGAAGAGGCGAAGTTCGGGCAGTTCAGATTGTTGGGGAAGTACTGGGACTCGAAGCAGTAACCGCCCCGGTCGTGATACGTCGTGCCGTTCTTGCCCAGCTTGGTGTACAGGGAATTCCCCGCGTACAGCTGCAGTCCCGGCAGGTCCGTATAGACTTCCATAAAGCGCCCGCTCTTCGGATCATACGCCTTCGCCGCCAGGGACAGCTCGCCCGGCTCGTGGTTCAGCACGAAATTATTGTCATAACCGCCGCAGAGCGCCACCTGATGGAAATCCGTATCGATCTCGCCCGCCATGGCCTTCGCGGTGCGGAAATCAAGCGGCGTCCCCTCCACCGGCGCGATCTCCCCGGTAGGGATGCTCCCGTCGTCGGTCACCGTATAATGATCCGCGTCGATCCAGATCAGCTGGTCCGTGGCCAGCCCGGAATCATGCCCCGCCAGATTGAAATAGGCGTGGTTCGTCATATTCACGACCGTGTCCTCGTCGCAGACCGCATGGTAGTCGATCTGCAGCGCGTTGTCCTCGGTCAGCGTATACGACACCATGATCTCCGCGTTGCCGGGATACCCCTGGTCGCCGTCGGGGCTGAACAGAGAAAATACGACCATCGTCCCCAGAGGCGTCTCCTCCACTTCCGCGTCCCATTTGCGGAGACGGTAATAATTCGGACCGCTGTGCAGATTATTCTTTCCATTATTGGCGGCCAGCTGATACGTCTTCCCGTTCAGCGTAAACTTCGCGCCGCCGATCCGGTTGGCGTTGCGGCCCACGATCTCGCCCATATGACCCGGATTCTGCTTCAGCGCTTCCACCGTATCCACGGCCAGCACTACGTCCGCCAGCTTCCCGTCCTTATCCGGCACTTCCATGGTCAGCCACACGGCCCCCATGTCCGTAAATGACGCCGACGCGCCGGAACTGTTCTTCAGCGTATAGCGGTACACCTCCGTACCGTCGTCCATTTTCCCAAAAACTGTCTTTGTATAACTCATGCCGTACCTCCTTGTCCGATATGCAATACGTTCTATGCTCTATTATATAAAGGACAGGGAGTAAATTCAAGTGCTTTGTGTTTAAAGCATCCATTGCAAAAACGTAATTATTTATCCCAGGTCAACCCGCTCGTAGATCGCAACAGACGCCCCGACCGACACGGCAAGAGCCGCAATTCCCGCCGCCAGAAGTCCAACCGCCAGCGCCGCCGGCGCTGTTCCTTCCAGAACCGCGGCCGCACTGCTGAAAAGTCCGGAAAATGCCTGAAGCGCACCAGTTTTCACCGAGTTCGACACTGCGGTGCTTAACATCGGCGCCCCGCAGACAAGCACCAGGTAAGCGGCCATGATCAGATATCTGGCCTTCTCATAACCCAACCGGAACTGGAGCGGCATGTAGATGCCGACTGCCACCGCCAGGGTCAAAAATCCCATGACCGCCATCCCCGGCGTCATCCCGCCGATCTGCGGTTTCAGGAAACTCATGCCCCAGAACGCGGCGCAGCTGAAGCCGTACGGCAGGAAAATAACCACGTATTTGGACAGCACCATCATCCCGCGGGAATACGGCGCGGCGCACAGAAGAGACGCCGCCCGCGGATACTGCATTTCCTTCGCCCCCGTTGCGATCAGGACGAGATAGGCCGTCGCCGAAACGATGATGAAAAAGCCCATCGGTCCCACAAACGAGGTATTCATCGTCATTATAAACGGAACCGACAGATTCAGCGCAATCAGCAGTACCACGTACCGCCTGATCAGCAGAAGATCCTTTTTTATCAATGCGAGAAACATAAAATCGATATCTCCCTTCTTATTATTTCTTCCAAGCCTCATATAACGCGTTCACAACTGGAATCAAAACACAGATAGCTGCAAGCCAGTCAGGCAAATGCGGCATGGGTTCTTTCCTCCTTTGGCGCAGCTAACCCAGATTCGCCAGCATAATATCTTCCACCGCGGCCCGCTCCGACAGCGCGCCCGGCATCAGCTTCATGACCCGATCCGCTTCCTTCGTGATGCCGGTAAAGCCGAAGGTGTTCTCCTCCAGTTTCAGGAACAGCTTCCTCGTCTCCTCACTTAGCATCGCCGGATCCCCCTTTATGATGCGGTAGGAATCCATCAGCGCGTCTTTTTCCTCCTGAAACGCGATCCGTCCCCGATCGATCATGATCAGCATGTCGGCCACCTTATCCAGATCCGACGTGATATGGGTGGAGAACAGCACGCCCTTTCCGCCCTGTTCCATATAATCCGTCAGCACATGGAGAAATTCCGCCCGGATCAGCGGATCAAGCCCGCTGGTGGGTTCGTCCATCAGAAGCAGCTCCGCCTTATGGGAAAGAGCCAGCGCCAGGGCGAATTTCATCCGCATTCCCTTGGACAGCTCGCTGATCTTCTGCCGCGGCGACAGTTCGAACCGATCCAGCCAGCCCGCGAAATCCGATTCCGACCAGGAACTGTATGCAGCGGCCAGCACATTTTTCATCTCCTTAAGCGTCAGCTCCATGTAGAACTGTCCGTCGTCGAAGACTACGCCGATCCGGTCCTTGATCTCCTTTTCATCTTTCGCCATATCCAGACCGAAGACGCGGATCTGTCCGGCCGACGGCCGCACCAGGCCCAGGATCGATTTCAGCGTCGTGGTCTTGCCGGCGCCGTTGACGCCGATAAAACCGGCGATACAGCCCTCCGGGACGGAAAATGTAATATCCTTCAGCGCAAAATCCCGGTAGGATTTGCACAGTCCGGTCACTTCCAGAATGTTCATGATGCGCCTCCTTTTTTCCATATTATCTTTTTCTAAGGTATCGGCACGACAGCTTCGCTGTCCCGCCACGTCGTCGGGCGCATTCCAGATCACGCTTCGCGTGATGCACCCTCCTCAAATAAAATCTCAAGCATCTGCCAGAGTTCTTCCTTGCTGATGTCTAAGGATTTCGCGGTGGCGATCATGTCCGCCATCTTCTCCTCGACTTCTCTGCGGCGGGAATCGCGCAGAAGCTCCACGTTCCCCACATTGACAAAGGTTCCGATCCCCACCTGGCTTACGACGAAGCCCTCCTGCTCCAGATCATCATACACCCGCCGGACCGTCAGGACGCTGACACGCAGCTCGTTGGCAAAGGTGCGGATGGACGGCAGCATATCTCCCTGCTTCAGCTCCTGCCTGAGGATCGCGTCCTTCAGCTGGTCCTTGATCTGCTGGTACAGCGGAACGTCGGAATTGTTCGATATCAGGATCTTCAAACCGCTCCTCCTCTCTAGTGCGATGTGTTTATATGCACGCTATACTCTTTGTTTTATCAGTTGTCAACAAGAAAATGAAAAAAGAGCAGATAATCGTTCCCGACTATCTGCCCGCGGATATCCGAACCGCACCTGTACAGAGATTACTACTTCACAGATCTTCAATTCTTTGCGGAAATGTACCCCTGCGCCGTGAGAAGCTCCGCGCACAGCACACCGCCGCCGGCCGCGCCGCGCACCGTGTTGTGCGACAGCCCGACAAACTTGTAATCGTAGACGGTATCCTCCCGAAGACGCCCCACGGAGATCCCCATTCCGTTCTCATAATCCACGTCCAGCGTCACTTGGGGCCGGTTGTCTTCCTCCATATAACGCATAAACTGCTTCGGGGCGCTGGGCAGCTTTAATTCCTGCGGCAGCCCGGAGAACGAATTGATCTTCTCGATCAGCTGCTCCTTCGTCGGTTTTTTGCGAAACTTGACAAATACTGCCGCCGTATGACCGTTCAGCACCGGCACGCGGATGCACTGGCAGGTGATCACCGGCTCCTGCGCCTTCACGATCACGCCGTCCTCGATATGCCCCCAGATCCGCAGCGGCTCCTGCTCGCTCTTCTCCTCCTCGCCGGAGATGAACGGGATCACGTTGCCCACCATTTCCGGCCAGTCCTTAAAGGTCTTCCCGGCGCCGGAGATCGCCTGGTACGTGGTCGCCACCACCTCATAGGGCTCGAATTCCTTCCACGCGGTCAGCACCGGCGCGTAGCTCTGGATCGAGCAGTTGGGCTTTACGGCTATAAAACCACGCTTCGTGCCAAGCCTCTTCTTCTGGAACTCGATCACGGCCGCGTGCTCCGGATTGATCTCCGGGATCATCATCGGCACGTCCGGCGTCCAGCGGTGGGCGCTGTTGTTGGAGACCACCGGGGTCTCGGTCTTCGCGTAGGCTTCCTCGATGGCCCGGATCTCATCCTTGCTCATATCTACGGCGCTGAAGACGAAATCCACCTCAGCCGCCACCTTTTCCACTTCATTTACATTCTTGACCACCATATGGCGGACCGCTTCCGGCATCGGGGTATCCATCTTCCAGCGGTCCCCCACCGCCTCCTCGTAGGTCTTGCCCGCGGAACGGGGGCTCGCCGCCACGCTGACCACCTCAAACCAGGGATGGTTCTCCAGAAGCGCGATAAAGCGCTGGCCCACCATTCCGGTGGCGCCCAGTACGCCGACTTTCAGTTTCTTTTCCATAATTGCTGTCTCCTCATTTCTGTATCCGCGCGCGGTCTGCCTCACGCTTACCGCCGCGTTCTTAAATGTCCCACCTATCCTACACAAATCTTCCTGAATTGTCAATAGGAATTCGCAAGAAAAATACATTTGTACGCATCACGCGGACACTCCCGGGAATTCATTCGCCGGGAGCGACTTGCACAAATTCTCCTTCTGATGTCAGGCCCTGCAAGAACTGAATCCAAGCCTGCTCCCACAGTTTCCTTTTCCGGCTGTATTCTGCCAATCACTTTCTTACGCACATTTTGCCAACCACTGCCAATCGCTTTCCGGAAATAAATAGACTTTTTCTAACATATATGCTATACTCGCAAAGAATTAACCCGGCCTGCCCCCGGCATGGCCGCCTGTACATAAGAACACCGGACAAAATAATTTGCAGAATGGAGATCAAACGATGAACAAGAATGATTTCGCGCCGCTGCCGCCCATGGGCTGGAACAGCTACGACTACTATGACACCACCGTGGACGAAGCGCGCGTCCGGGCCAACGCCGATTATATGGCCGCACATCTGAAGGAATACGGCTGGGAATACGTGGTGGTCGATATCCAGTGGTACGCCCACGGCGCCGGTTCCATGCGGGACAAGTACCAGTATATCCCGTTTTCAGCTCTGGAAATGGATGAGTATTCCCGGCTCCTGCCGGATCCGGAGCGTTTCCCGTCGTCCGCGCAGGGCGCAGGTTTTAAACCGCTGGCCGACTATGTTCACAGTCTCGGACTGAAATTCGGTATCCACATCATGCGCGGAATTCCGCGTCAGGCAGCTCATGCCCATACGCCGGTCAAGGGCTGTGACGTCACCGCCGCCGACATTGCCGATCCGTCCTCGATCTGCGGCTGGAACCCGGATATGTACGGCGTCCGAAACTGCGCGGCCGGACAGGCATACTATGATTCCCTGATGGAACTTTACGCCTCCTGGGGCGTGGATTATATCAAGTGCGACGATATCTGCAACACCAACATTTATCCGCACAATCCCTACTCCGCCAAACACGAGATTGAAATGCTCTCCCGCGCGATCCAGCGCTGCGGACGTCCCATCGTTCTCTCCCTGTCGCCGGGTCCGGCTCTGATCGAACAGGCAAACCACTACAAGACCCACGCGAATCTATGGCGGATCACCGACGATCTCTGGGACCGCTGGAGCGATATCCTGCAGATGTTCTGGCGCTGCGAGCTGTGGCAGGACCATGTGGAAAGGGGCTGCTATCCCGACTGCGACATGCTGCCGTTAGGACGCATCGGCGGCGGCTTCGGAGAAGGCCAGGAGCGTTCCACCAATCTCACTCATGACGAGCAGCGGACACTGATGACACTCTGGTGCATCTTCGGCTCCCCGCTGATGCTGGGCGCGGAGATGACCAAACTGGACGACTGGACCCTGTCCCTTCTCACCAACCGGGATATCCTGGCCATGCGCACGCCGGACTGCCGCCCGCGCCAGCTCTTCCGCACCGCGGACGAGGCCGCCTGGACCGCCTTCAATGAGAAGACAGGCGAAATGTATGTGGCAGTATTCAACCTAAGCGATAAAGAACAGACGGCGGACGCCTGCGATCCCGCTCTGTATGAAGCCGCAGGCGCCGTTGCACCCTGCAGCGCAGACGAAGCCCCGGTCTATACCGAACTCTGGACCGGCCGGGAATACCCGTCACTCAGCGCCGCTCTCCCGCCCCACGGCTGCTGCGCGTTCCGCGTCAGCCGGTAAGGAAGCGCCGCTTCCCTGCTTCCGGTTCCCTGTCAGACAGAAGCAGCTCTTTACTTCGAACTGCTTTTCCGTGGAATTGATGAGCAGGACGCTGTTGTATTTTTTCGCAATATTGCGCATGGCCGTAAGACCATAGCCATGGCCGGCCTGTTTTTCCCGCATACTGCCGGGGAACTTCTCCGATGCGCTGTTGACGCATTTGACGAACAGGAAGTTCCCCTGCAGGCGCATTTCCGTGCGGATATACCGCTCTTCCTCCGGCTTCATCTTCTGACACGCTTCCAGCGCGTTCTGAAGCATATTACTCAGGAACACACTTAAGTCTTCATCCGCGATATTCAGATCTGCCGGTACATTCAGCCGGTAATCCGTCCGTATGCCCAGGGTCCTCGCCTGATCCAGATAGGTCCCGGCGATCACATTTACCAGCATATTCCGGCTGTAATAGCCGGCCGGAAGCTGCTCAAACTCTCCGGCGACAGCGGCTACATAGTCTGATGCTCTCTTCACATCGCCGCTGTCCAGAATACCCGCAAGTGCGTTGAAATGATGCCGCATCTCATGGCGCAGCGCGCCGGTCGCCTCCTGCGCGGCCAGCAGATGATGATAATTCTCCACGGACTGCCGCTCCCGCTCACGGAGGATATCCATCGTCCGCCGTGTCTGCACCGTTCTTCGGATCACCTCCGCCACCACCGCGATCAGGGTCACATAGGAGACAATGCTGGTAACCACATTTACAAACGATTCATAGTATCCCATGCTGACAGACGCCAGTATCCCGTCAAGAAAATATCTGCTCACGCTGCCGGCAGCGCGGATCTTGCTGAAAAGATAAATAAACGTAACCACCGCCACAGTAAGTCCGTAGAAGATCACATTTTTTCTGTCCACGCCGTTCTGTCTGTCCCGGGTAAGCCACTCGGCGGCATACGCCGCGGCCAGCGCCAGAAGCAGGATGAACATCGCCCTGCCGGTATAACCGTAGTTCACGATAAGGCCCTGCCGGACATTTAAGAATCTGCGCGCACATTCGTATATGACCCAGATCCCGATACCGGCGCACAGCGGATATTTCCACCATTTCTTTAAACGCAGCACCAGATAAAGGTATAGGGGCGCTATATAGATCCCGTACAGGAAGCTCAGATCCAGCCGCGACCGCAGTTCGCTGTAGTAGCCGACAGGAGAATCGTAAAGCCAGTTCAGGAACTGAAGCGCGAAGTACAGGCACAGAAGCAGCGTTTTGCCGTCCGCGTCATTATTATGGATATCCAGCAGAAAGATACCGGCCGTCAGGATCGTCAGAAGCGCGTAGACCACCATAGCCACATCTTCCTTAAACGCCGACACAACATATTCCGCTATGCCCGAGTATTCCGTACCGAAGAAAGGATACTCCGGCGCACACTGCAATTCCCGTTCTTCCGGGAAATAGGTCGTCAAAGACAGCTTCCTGCCCTGATAATCCGCAGGAAGATTCATTCGCACCGTTATTCTTCCGGTTCTCTGATTCTTTAAGATCCGGTTCCAGTCCTCTCCGGTCGGGCGCAAAAACCCATCCGTTCCCCTTTCCGTCTGCGGGAAATCCGAATGGAGCAGTTCGTCATCCAAAAACACTTCCACGCCGTCCTGATAGCTCATCCACTGCAGTTCGGCCCCCATGGTATCTTCTGTCATTGTCCGTGTAATGCGCACAGCCGCCGTCCCCTCCGGCAGCATCAGCGTATACCCGTCGTCCGCAAATACAAGCTCATATGTCTGCGTCTCTCCGTTTACGAGCAGTTCATAGTCCCAGCCAAAACGCTCGTAAAAGCTGTCCGCAAGGTAAATGTCCGTTTTATCCGTGCGGCTCAGCAGAGAAAAAACGAACATCATAAAAACCAGGCCGGCCACGATCAGGGCAATTCCCGCGGCATACCATCGATTCCTGTGTTCCGGGTCTATTGGGTCTCTCTTCTTATCCGGACGCACGAAAATACCCTCCTTCAGAAAAGCTGCCGTGAAACGGGACGCGGATCACGGCAGCCGGAATCATTAAATTCACTTACTCACTTCTTAGATTGCTGAATAATTTGCAATACTGTTCCCTCAGTTGCAAATCACCAGACACCATTTTATCTTCTTTTGCGCGTGTTTTTGTTCCCCGTGCGCGCATTTTCCTGGTTCTTCGTTTCCCGCACAGGCTCGTCTTTCTCCTTTGAAAGCAGGACATTGGCCAGGATGCCCAGGATCAGGGAGCAGGCCACGGTGCGGATCTCCACCGGCCCGAAGCTGACGGACAGACCGCCCACGCCGGTGATGAAAATGATCGACGCCACGAACAGGTTCCGGTTCTTGTTCAGATCCACGCTCTGCAGCATCTTAAAGCCGCTCATTGCGATGAAGCCGTACAGCGTTACGCATACGCCGCCCATGACGCAGTTGGGGATAGTCTGCAGGAAAGCCATCAGCGGCCCGATGAAGCTGACCAGGATGCACAGGCACGCCGCGCCCCAGATGGAGACCACCGACGCGTTGCGGGTGATCGCGACACAGCCGATGGATTCGCCGTAGGTCGTGTTCGGGCAGCCGCCGAAGAATGCGCCCGCCATGGAACCCACGCCGTCGCCCAGAAGGGTCCGCGTAAGTCCCGGCTCCTTTAAAAGGTCCGTACCGATGATGTTAGAAAGGTTCTTATGATCGGCCAGATGCTCCGCGAAGACCACGAACGCCACCGGCACATAGGCCGAAAACAATGTGATCAGATAGGACCCGGAGATATCTTTAAGGGCAGAACCCTTTAAGAATGTGAAATCCGGTACCGCGAAGAGCTTTACGCCCTTAAACGCCGAATAATCGATCACCGTGAAGGCCGGATTCCCGATCGCCTTCCCGATCAGGGCAAATACCGACGCGCAGGCGTAGCCGGCCAGGATTCCCAGGATAAACGGGATCAGCTTCGCCATCTTCTTTCCGTAGGTGGAACAGAGAATGGTCACAGCCAGCGTCACCAGACCGCAGATCAGCGCCACATAGACGCTTCCGCCCTCCACGCTGGATCTGGTCAGGTCACCCACGGCGTTGCCCGCCAGAGAAAGACCGATGATCGCCACCGTAGGACCAATGATGACCGGCGGCATCAGCCTGTCGATCCATTTCACGCCCGCGATCTTTACCACAAACGCCAGCACCACATAGACGAGTCCCGCCATCACCGCGCCGATGATCAGGCCCCAGTACCCGACGGCCATGGAAGCCGCTCCGGTGAACGCGCTGATCATGGAACCGATGAACGCAAAGGAACTGCCGAGGAATACCGGGCTCTTGCTTCGCGTAAACAGCAGATACACAAAAGTACCCACGCCCGCGCCGAAAATAGCCGCCGCCGATGAAAGCTGCGTCCCGCTGCCGAATATCGCTGCAATGTCCTCGGAACTGTTGATCACCGCGGGAACCGCGATGGTCGCGGCCATGATGGCCAGAAGCTGCTGGATGGCGAAGAGGAGTATTTCTCCCGGCTTCGGCCTGTCGTTGATGTCGTAGATCAGATTCATCTCTAATTCCCCCTTTTCTTTCCGCTTGTATTCTCAATGAAAAAATATACCATCTATACAGGGGGATGTCAATAAAATGCCGTAATTTCAGTCAGCTTTCAGTTCTTTTTCCTGCCGCCAGTTCCGTGAGCGTCCGGTAGAACTCCGGATATTCCCTCGCGAGCCGTACAGGCATTCCGTTCCGATCCAGAAAACAATGCTCCGAATGCGCCTCGCAAACCTCCTGTCCCTCCGCGTTCGTCATCCGATAGTCCAGCTTCAGCTTAACGCCCTTAAACTCGGCCACCGAGACCTGAATATCGATCACATCCGCGAACGTGGACGGCCGCCTGTACCGACAGCTCACCGACACCACCGGCGAAACAAGGCCCATCTCCTCAAGCTTCGCGTAGTTCCATCCGATCTGATCCAGGAAATGGATCCGCGCCTCCTCCATCCACCTTACATAATTGGAATGATGGGTGATGCCCATCCGGTCGGTTTCATAATACTGTACCACATGACGATACATGTTGTCTGCTCCTTTGCTTTTTAATCATGAGCGTCATCTTCTCCCGATAAACCGCGTCCCGACGCCCTTCCCGTCCACGATATCATACAGGCTTTCCGGCGTCGCGCCGCTCGTAATGACCATGTCGATCCCGGCGTCCGTGGATATCTTCGCGGCGTGAAGCTTCGTCTTCATGCCGCCGGTTCCCAGGGAACTCCCGGCCCCCTGGGCCGCTTCCAGGATCTGAGGCGTGATCTCGCGCACAATCTCGATCCGCCCCGCGCTCTCATCCTTTCGGGGATCTGCGGTGTAGAGTCCGTCGATATCCGTCAGAAGCACCAGAAGGTCCGCCTCCACAGACACCGCCACCACGGCCGCCAGCGTGTCGTTATCACCGATGACGATCTCATCCGTGGCCACGGTATCATTTTCATTGACCACCGGCACCGCGCCGATCTTAAGCAGCCGCAGGATCGTGTTGCGGAAATTCTCATGCCGGCGCCCGTCCTCGATGTCCGCCGCCGTCAGAAGGATCTGCGCCACGGTGTGGGAATACTCGGAAAAGAGCTTGTCATAGGTATACATCAGTTCGCACTGTCCCACCGCGGCCGCGGCCTGCTTGCCGGGGATATCCTCCGGTCTCTCCGAAAGGCCCAGTTTCCCCACGCCCATGGCGATGGCGCCTGATGAGACGAAGATCACCTCATGTCCCGCGTTCTTCAGATCGCTCAGTACGCGGACAAGACTTTCCACCCGGCGGATGTTCATCCGGCCCGTGGCGTATGATAATGTGGACGATCCCACTTTCACGACGATTCGCATTTGTAATTCCTCGCTTGATTTCATTCTGATCTTTTACGCCATTCGTATCAGCACATAAAAGCTTTTCTATTATAACGAATCATTTTCCAATATTCAAGAGCATATCGCCCCGCATTTTCTGTTTGCCGGGTCTTCTCAAAATCGGTCAACGGATTTATGATAATGATATCAGTATACACGGAGGTGCGGCAAAATGAACCCGAAATTCTTCTCCCTTCCAGAGGAAAAGCAGCAGGCGATCCTGAACTCCGGCTACCGCGTGTTCTCCCGGAATTCCTATAAGAACAGCCCCATGAGCCAGATCGCCGCCGAGGCCGGGATCAGCAAATCCCTGCTCTTCCACTACTTCCGCAACAAGAAGGAACTGTATCTGTTCCTGTGGGAAAAGTGCGCCGAAATGACCATCGAGGTTCTGACCGAGTACGGCTGCTATGAACAGGCGGGGCTCTTTGAGAGCATCGAACGCGGAATGCGGGCGAAAATGGAGATCATCCGCCGCCATCCGGATATGACCAACTTCACGATCCGGGCGTTCTATGAGAAGGACGCCGAGATCTGCGCCGCCGTCCAGGAAAGCTATCACCGGCATTTCAATTTCAAGGCAGACCAGATGCGCGTCAATCTCGACCCATCCCAGTTTATTCCCGGCCTGGATATTCCGATGATGTACCGGGACATGTACTGGGCTTCGGAAGGCTATCTCTGGGAAATGGTGCAGCGCGGGGACGTGGATATGGAACGGATGGAGAAGGATTTCACGCAGCTTATCGAATTCTGGAAGAGTATTTATCTCAGAAAGGAAAATGCCTGAGTAGAAAATGGCGATCCAGTCAGGCGCGACTTCCCGCGACCAGGTCTGCAGTCTAATCTCCGCGAAAGGAACCAGCATATGAATGAAAACGCGATCCAAACCAGAAATCTGACGAAATATTACGGCAAAACGCGTGGGATCGAACAGATTGATCTGACCGTCCCCCGGGGGGATTTCTTCGGCTTCATCGGCCCCAACGGGGCCGGGAAATCCACCACGATCCGCACGCTTCTGGGCCTGATCCGTCCCACTGGCGGGGAAGCGAAAATCTTCGGTCTTGATATTATCAATGACCGGGAACGGATTCTGTCGCAGACAGGCTACCTTCCCTCCGAGACGGCATTCTATCCCAGTATGCGGGTGCGGGATGTGCTGAAGCTGTCCGCCGAACTGCGCGGGCGCAGCTTTCGCGCAGGAAGACATGCGCCGCCAGGAAGCAGCCATAGCATGATAGCGCAGCCCCAGAGCAGCGATAATCGCCGCAAGGCAACGCTGCCTTCACACGAACACGACTGCGCCGAGACAGCGCGCATCTTATGCGAACGTCTGCAGCTCGACCCGGCCCGGAAGGCGGACGAGCTTTCTCTCGGCAACAAAAAGAAGGTCGCCATCGTCTGTGCCCTGCAGCATGACCCGGACCTGCTGATTCTGGACGAACCAACCAGCGGCCTGGATCCGCTGATGCAGAGAGAATTCTTCGAGATACTCCGGGAGTGCAGCGCGGGCGGCACGACCATTTTCCTGTCCAGCCATATTCTTTCGGAGATCCAGCACAACTGCGCCCATGCGGCCATTATCCGGGATGGCCGGATCATCGCGGCCGGAAGTGTGGAAGACCTCTCTCGAACCGGCGCCAGACGCATCAGCATCCGCGGACAGATGGATTACAGCGCGCTCTCCGGCGTAAAAAATCTGCGCATTTCGCCGGATGGCGCGGATTTCCTGTATAGCGGAGATATGCAGGCATTGCTTGCGGTCATGGCGAACGGAACGATCCGGGACGTCTCGATCACCGAACCGGATCTGGAAGAGATTTTTCTGCACTATTACACGAATTAGCGCAAAACCGCGAGTCTTGTGTTGGCTTACAAAATCATGCCATGTTTTCGGAAGAATACATGCGTCTGAAAAATACGGACACCGATACGAACCAACTATCCCAGAGCACATAAGGAGCCGAATCAAAATGACCATAATCAAACATGAACTCCGCCAGAACAGAACCGCCTTCGCCGTCTGGACGGCATCCATCGCCTTTCTTCTCATCATCTGCGTATTCCTGTTTCCGGAGATGAAAGGCGAAATGGACTCTGTGGGAGACTTATTTTCGTCCATGGGCAGTTTTACCGCCGCCTTCGGGATGGACAGGCTGAATTTCGGTACGCTGATCGGATACTATTCCATCGAATGCGGCAATATCCTGGGCCTCGGAGGCGCGCTTTTTGCCTCCCTTCTCGGCATTTCCGCTCTCGCAAAAGAAGAAAGAGACCGGACGGCAGAATTTCTTCTGACCCATCCAGTCTCAAGAAAACGTATTATTACGGAGAAGCTGGCCGCAGTTCTCCTGCAGATCACCGCTATGAACCTGCTGATTCTCATCCTGGCCCTGCTGTCCATCGCGCTGATCGGCGAGGATATTCCCTCCAGGGAACTCCTGCTGATACACGGGTCCTACTTTCTGCTCCAGCTGGAACTGGCGTGCATCTGCTTTGGCATCTCCGCGTTTCTGCGCCGCGGAGGCGCCGGGATCGGTATGGGACTTGCCGCTGCGGCGTATTTTCTGAATCTGGTCGCCAATATCTCCGAAAGCGCCCGGTTCCTTCATTGGCTGACGCCCTTCGCCTACTGCGAAGGCGCGGATATCATCGCCGCCGGAAAACTGGACGGCGGCCGGATCGCTGTGGGAATGACTCTGGCGCTTATCGGCATCATAGCGGCTTACCGGCAATATACAAGAAAAGACATTCAATAGTTCTAAAAGCTGAAAAGACTCCGAGCTTAAACCAGAGCCTTTTCAGCATCTTTATACACAGCTTTAACAACATCGCTCCTGCTCCGGGCTCCATTCTCCCCCAGCAGCTTCGCTGCAAAACCAGTTCAGCAATTTCACGCCAGCGCCAGCGCCACCTTCATCATATTCGTAAACGTCTTCTGCCTCTCCTCGGCCGTCGTCACCTCTCCGGTGATCGCGGAATCCGAGATCGTGCAGATGCACAGCGCGTTGGCGCCCGCCGCCGCGGCATTGCTGTAAAGAGCCGCCGCTTCCATTTCCACGGCCAGGACGCCCATATCCGACCAGGTCATGCCGCCGGTCACCTGCTTGTCCGGCGCGTAGAACATATCAGAACTCAGGACGTTGCCCACATGATACGTGATCCCCAGCTCCTTCGCCGCCGCCACGGCCTTCTCCAGAAGCTCGAAGCTGGCGATGCAGGAATAATCCCCCGGCAGTCCGAAAAGCCGCACATAGTTGGACGTGGTGCAGGCGCCCATGCCGATGACCATGTCACGAACCTTGCACTTGGGACTTAACGCGCCCGCGGTACCCACGCGGATCAGGTTCTTCACCCCGTAGAAATGAATCAGCTCGTAGGAATAGATACCGATGGACGGGCAGCCCATGCCGGTACCCATGACGGAAACCCGCTTGCCATTATAAAAACCGGTAAATCCCAGCATATTGCGGGTGCTGTTGAACTGCTTCACATCCGTCAGAAAATTGTCCGCTATGAATTTCGCCCGCAGCGGGTCGCCCGGGAGAAGTATGGTCTCGGCGATCTCGCCTTCCAGAGCCTCGATGTGCGGTGTCGGTACATTTGTGTTTGCCATGATAGTGCCCTCCTTCATTTCGCATAATTAGAATTTTATAATGATTTATAATAGTTCTCGATCATCGCGGCCATCCGTTTCCGCCCCCTACACTCTCGCCTTCACGCCCTTCCCGTCGCGCTTCGCCACGCGCAGCCGGTTCAGCTGGATCTCCTTCTTCTTGTACGTGATCACCTGATCCTCGCCCACCAGATACAGATGCTCCACCAAGTCGTTCTTCTCCAGCTTCATGCCGCGCACGCCGCGGGAATTCTTCTTCATCTCCGTGATCTCCTCCACAGCGAAGCGCAGGAAATACCCGTTCACAGTCTGGAGCACCGCGTCGCCGTCTGACGCTGGACGCACCGTCGCCAGTTTGTCGCCGTCGGTCAGCTTCGTGGACGCCACGGTCCGATTGTTGGTGATAAATTCTTCCATGGGCACCTGCTTGACAAGTCCCTGCTCCGTGGCGAAGATCAGCTTCTTCCCCAT
>CANPZZ010000051.1 GCA_947589125.1 uncultured Lachnospiraceae bacterium | reverse complement strand
ACGCCCTGGGCCTTCTGGTGAAGGTGGTTCCCCACACCCACGCTGTGGGCACCCACGACCGCTGCGGCACCACCGTGGAGCCGATGATCAAGCCCCAGTGGTTCGTGAAAATGTCGGAAATGATCAAGCCTGCCGTGGAAGCCGTGAAGAACGGAGACATCACGCTGCTTCCCCAGCGCATGGATAAGATCTTCTACAGCTGGACCGACAATATCCGTGACTGGTGCATTTCCCGCCAGCTCTGGTGGGGCCACCGGATCCCGGCCTATTACTGCGCCGACTGCGGTGAGATGACGGTTTCTAAGACCCGCCCGGAGAAATGTCCGAAGTGCGGAAGCACGCATCTGAATCAGGATGAGGACACGCTGGACACCTGGTTCTCCTCCGCGCTGTGGCCCTTCTCCACGCTGGGCTGGCCCGAGCAGACGGAAGACCTGAAATATTTCTACCCGACGGATGTGCTGGTGACCGGATACGATATCATTTTCTTCTGGGTCATCCGCATGATCTTCTCCGGCTATGAGCAGACCGGCCAGAAGCCCTTCCACACGGTGCTGTTCCACGGCCTGATCCGCGACTCCCTGGGCCGGAAGATGAGCAAGTCCCTGGGAAATGGCATCGACCCGCTGGATGTCATTGACAAATACGGCGCCGACGCGCTGCGCATGACCCTGGTGACCGGCAACGCCCCCGGCAACGACATGCGCTTCTACTGGGAGCGGGTGGAGAACAGCCGCAATTTCGCCAACAAGATCTGGAACGCGTCCCGGTTCATCATGATGAATCTGGAGAAGGCGTCCCCCGAGCAGCTTCACGCCTACGATATCGCTTTCGGCGTCAAGCCCTGCCCGACGGCGAACGGCGGCGACGGAACCTGCGTAAACTGCAGCAGCGTGGAGCCGCTGACACTGGCAGATAAATGGATCCTTTCCCGGGTCAACGACCTGACCCGCGAGGTGACCTCCAACCTGGATAAATATGAGCTGGGCATCGCCCTGCAGAAGGTGTACGATTTCGTGTGGGAGGAGTTCTGCGACTGGTACATCGAGATGGTGAAGGCCCGCCTGTGGAACGACGACGACAAGACCCATACGGCGGCCATCTGGACGCTGAAAACGGTGCTGGTGCAGTCGTTAAAGCTCCTGCATCCGTACATTCCGTTCATCACCGAGGAGATCTTCTGCAATCTGCTGGACGAGGGCGAGACCATCACCGTATCCCAGATGCATCCCGACGGAACCGTGACGGAGAGCGAGAGCACGGAGCGGTCCATCATGATCTCGTCCTGGCCGGTGTACCGTGATTCCTGGAATTTCGCGAAGGAAGAGGCCGAGGTGGAGACCATCAAGGACGCTGTCCGCGCGATCCGCACGGTGCGCACTTCGATGACGGTACCGCCCAGCAAGAAGGCCCATGTGTATGTGGTGTCGGAGAACCAGGAACTTCTGGACATCTTTGAGCGCAGCAAGGCGTTCTTTGCGCTCTTAGGATACGCCAGCGAGGTGAACCTGCAGACTGACAAGACCGGGATTCCGGAGAATGCGGTATCTACGGTGATCGCTCAGGCGGCCATCTACATTCCGCTGGCGGAGCTGATCGATATCGCGAAGGAGATCGAGAGGCTGGAGAAAGAGGAGAAACGGCTTGTGGGCGAACTGGCACGCGTGAACGGGATGCTTAGTAATGAGCGGTTTACGAGCAAGGCTCCGGCGGCGAAGATCGCGGAGGAGCGGGAGAAGAAGCAGAAGTATGAACAGATGATGGAGCAGGTGAAGGAGAGATTGACGCAGCTGCGGTAGGGGCGGGTTCGCATATCTGTGTAATCGAAAGGATAGGCCGGGATTCGTTGTATGGAAGCGTATACTAAATCGACGGTGTATTCTGAAGAGTAAGCCGATATTTGCCTTATAGAAACGGATGGCGTACCAACGGCATATTCCGAGAAGTAAATGGTTGCGCATGTGGTCGCGGGAGGTACGCGTGGCAGGCGGGGCCGGGGCACATCCTGAACGCTCATGACTCCGAAGGGAAGTCTTTCTAAATTCAAAAACGCCAGTTTGAGGGCAACGGCAAATTCGCGAGAATTTCTGAAGAAATTCTCGCTCAGGTTGCCGCTCCGCCCATGACTTGAGGTCATGGGCGTCGACCCTCAAACTGACGTTTTTTCATTAAGAAAGACTAACCCTTCTCCGTAAATCGCGTTCATGATGTGCCCCGGCCCCGCCTGTCACGCTGTGTTGTCTCTGGCGCGATGATGGGAAAGAAGCGGAGAGAGTCTTTTATGTTGAGGATTAGTTATTTTGTTAGAGTGGTGAATCTGGTGGTATAGTTAGTTAGCTATGAGCCTGATGGAAGTCTATATGCTGGGTTGCCGGAAAATCAGGCAAACCGATCATTTATCTGTTGAACTATATGATTCATATTATGAAGTTGAGTTAAGATATCCAGCGCGGCATGGAGATCATAAAGTTGAGTTAAGATATCCAGTACGGCATGGAGATCATAAAGTTGAGTTAAGATATCCAGCGCACGGCATGGAGATTTTGAAGTTGAGTTAAGATATCTAGCGCACGGCATGGAGATCTTGAAGTTGGGTTAAGATATCCGATGCACATCATGAAGGTCTTGAATTATTCCGGATAAAACAGCAATAATCCGTAACTTTTCGTTGTACTGCATGTTGTACTGCATGTTTTACTGCGTGTTTTTCTGAAAAATCAGCTGTTTAGTTCATGCGAAAACACAGCGAGAGGAAGCCCCGCCGTCTGCGCGATTTGTGGAGGAGGGTTAGAGGTTCTTAGGCGAAAAACGGCCGCCGCCGGGGTCGGAGTCCCTGACCTCAAGTCAGGGACGGAGCGCAAGCTGAGTGAGAAATCCTTTCAGGATTTCTCACGAATTTGACGGTGCCCCGGAGGCGGCCGTTTTTCGTCTTAGAACCTCTTCCCTCCGGAACCATGAGCGCAGGCGGCGGGGTTTCCTCTCGCGTACCTTCCGCGACCATGTGCGCATACCTTCCATCATGAAGTCTTTTCAGAGTAACACGAAGCCGAAGCTCAGTAACGCCAACCAACAATCCCTCCGGCCCATAATTGCAACATAAGCCAACTCTTCCCGATATCATCCATTTCCCGAAGCCGCTTCCTTTACGCCGTCCTCTACGCATAAGATTTCTCACATCTGTACATAGTAACCGAAAAGAGGAAAAAGGAGGTTCTATGCAGAAAGGAAAAGCAAGCATCGAATTCGAATCCCCGCCCGTCATCCTGAGCGACGCCAGCATAGCCGGCAAAAAAGAAGGCGAGGGTCCATTGGGCGCCTGCATCGACGTGGTCGAGCTGGACGACATGTTCGGCATGGAGAACTGGGAGCAGGCCGAATCCGCCATGCAGAAGCAGGCCGCCGACCTGGCTCTCGAAAAAGGCGGTATCCGCCGCAAAGAAGTCCGCTATCTCTTTGCCGGCGATTTGCTTGGTCAGCTCATTGCCACATCCTTCGGTACTGTCGATCTGGAGATCCCCATGTTCGGCCTGTACGGCGCCTGTTCCACGATGGGAGAGGCCCTGACTCTGGCCGCCATGACTGTCCACGCCGGATACGCCGACCGCGCTCTGGCCGTCGCGTCCAGCCATTTTGCCACAGCGGAAAAGCAGTTCCGCTTCCCACTGGGTTACGGCAACCAGCGCCCCTATTCCGCCACATGGACCGTGACCGGCTGCGGCGCGGCTGTAGTCGGAAAAGCCGGGAAAAGCGGAGAAATGAAAAACAGCCCGCGGATAACCGGCGTCACTCCCGGAAGGATCGTAGATATGGGCGTCCAGGATTCCATGAATATGGGAGCGGCCATGGCGCCCGCCGCTGTTCATACGATCCGGCAGAATTTCGAGGATTTCAATGCAGACGAAACGTATTACGATAAGATCATCACCGGCGATCTGGGACAGGTCGGCAGCAAGATCCTGCTGGACATGATGAAGCAGGACGGCCGCGACTTAACCGGCATTCACATGGACTGCGGCGTTCAGATCTACGACAGCGAGAAACAGGACACCCACGCGGGAGGAAGCGGCTGCGGCTGTTCAGCAGTGACACTGTGCGCTTATATCCTGCCCCGGCTCCGGTCCGGCGAATGGAAGCGCGTCCTGTTCCTGCCCACCGGAGCGCTGCTCTCTACCGTCAGCTTTAACGAGGGAAAGAGCATCCCCGGCATCGCTCATGGCGTGGTGATCGAGAGCGGAGGAGAATGATCATGGAATATGTAAAAGCATTTTTAGCCGGCGGCGTCATCTGCAGCCTGGTTCAGATTCTTTTGGACAGGACGAAAATGATGCCCGGCCGTGTTATGGTGACGCTGGTGGTCACCGGCAGCGTCCTGGGCTGCCTGGGGCTTTACGAGCCGTTTGCGCAGTGGGCGGGCGCCGGGGCTTCCGTGCCGCTTCTGGGTTTCGGCAATACCCTGTGGAAGGGTGTGAAAGAGGGACTTTCAAGCGACGGCCTGCTGGGAGTTTTTAAAGGCGGTTTTACCGCCAGCGCTGTGGGAATATCCGGGGCTCTGATCTTCGGATATCTCGGGTCCCTGATATTCAAGCCGAAAATGAAGGGATAATACACGAAAGGCGTCGCTGGCGCCTTTCGTGCATGGAAATACAAAACAGCGGCTCCGTATATATGGGGCCGCTGCTGCGTATCAGCCTGGTGCTGCAATAGGACCTAACGGCCCTGTCGGAATCGTCCGTGGTTCTTCCTGTTCCTCAGGCGGCACAACAATCGAATTCTCCGTGTGTATGTTGCAGTAACCCGGAACGGTATAGGAGGAATCGTCGGTGCCGCTGGACGTATCCTCACCCTCCGGCAGTTTTATACAGATCCTGGTAGACCGTTCCGGACAGTAACTGGTGGGCAGCTGGCCGGACTCCGGACATACAGTTACCGCCACATGGACATCGCAAACCTCTGTCGGGACGGTTCCCCGGGCAAAATATTCGGTATATGTGGCGTTGCCGCGGGGATCGTTGTTGCAGACACCGTCGATCGCCAGCTTGCCCGACTTGCGGCAGATCACCGCCGTCTCTACACTGTACGGCTGCGTGAAGCCCGGATCCGGAAGCCCTTCGTGGATCTTGTTCATGATCTTCTTCCAGATGATCTTGTGGAAGGACGTCTCGCCGTAATCCGCATTAAGGCTCTGGTTTAAGTCATAGCCGGCCCACACGCCGGCGGTGTAGTAGGGGGTGAATCCTACAAACCATACGTTGGTATTGGAAGTGGTGGTGCCGCTCTTCCCGGCGCAGGACATATTCTCCAGCCTGGCTGCGGTGCTGGTAGAGGACGGACCGCCGCCGGAACTGAATTTGCGCATGGGGATCAGGGAATCCTTCATGGCGTCGGTCAGCAGAAACGCGGTGGAGTCTTTGATCACACGGCGGGTCTCCGGTTCATTGTCCAGAAGGATCTTGCCGTTGCGGTCAAGGATCTGCGTAAAGAAGATCGGTTCCTTATAAATGCCGCCGTTGGCAATGGCTGCGAACGCGTTAGTCAGTTCCAGGTTCGTAACGCCCTCCGTCAGACCGCCCAGTGCGGTAGCGGCGTTATAATCCGCGGCCGACAGGGTGGTGATGCCGAAATTCTGACCGTATTCCACGCCGAGCTGCGGGGTTACGGTCTCCATCATACACCGTACGGCCACGATGTTCATCGAGTAGATGATGCCTTCGCGGATATTGGAATATCCCTGATAGCTCCAGGAACCCCAGTTGCGGAAGGTCTTGGTGCCCACGGAATAGGGCGCGTCGTAATAGACGGTGCCGAGGGTCGCTCCGCAGGCGTCGATCGCCGGCGCGAAGGAAGATATGACCTTAAAGGTAGAACCGGGCTGCCGCGGTACGTTGGTTGCGCGGTTCAGCGTCAGGTTCGCCGTCTTCGTGCCCCGGCCGCCGCTGATGGCCTTCACCTGTCCGGTAGCCTGATCGATCAGGACGAAGGAGACCTGCGGCTGCAGGGTAATATTGACATACTCGCCGATGATCTCGTCTCCTTCCTGGAGGAGATAGGACTTGTAGTTTTCGATATCCTGCCGGGCTTCCTCTTCGCTGCGGTACAGGGCGTTGAAACTGCCGTCTCCGAGAACTTCCTTGTGCCAGCTGCGGATATGGTTGTGATTGTAATGCTGGGTTGTACCGTCCGCGTGGGTCACGGAAAGCCGGTATTCCAGCGAGTACTTGGTGTTCTGATAGTTATCCGGGTTGTTCACTTCCTCGTCAACGATGGCCTGAAGGACCGGATCCTGGGCGGCTTTGATCTGCAGACCGCCGCTGTAGAGCAGGTTATGGGCCTGCGTCTCCGTGTAGCCCAGCTTGTTGATCAGCGCGTCCCTTACCTGGCTGGTCAGTTCGTCTACGTAGTAGCTGTTGACGGTGGTGGTATCCTTCACATTGGAATCCACCAGCTGGATGCGGGAATAGACATCGTCGGCCAGAGCTTCATTGTGTTCTTCTGCGGTAATATAGCCCTGTTCCTCCATATACTGAAGGATGACCTCCCGCTTCTCCGCGTTCTTCTTCTGGCCGGAGATCGGATTCAGGGAGGAAGGATTCTGGGTAATGCCGGCAATAACTGCGCATTCCGAAAGGGTCAGATCGGAGACCTCTTTGTTAAAATAACGCCGCGAGGCCACCTTGACGCCCAGGCAGTTATTGCCCAGGTTGATCGTGTTCAGATAATTGGTCAGGATCAGCTTCCGGTCCATGGTCTTGGTCAGCTTTACGGCCAGATACTGTTCCTGGAACTTTCTCTCCAGCGTCTCGCCCAGACTGGCCTCCCGGCCGCCGGAGAAAACGTTGTTCTTGATCAGCTGCTGGGTGATGGTGCTGCCGCCTCCGTCAGAGGTATTGTGCGTCAGCACGCCTCTCACCGCGCGCACGATGGAACGAAGGTCGATGCCGTTGTGTTTCCAGAAACGGGCGTCCTCAATAGCTACGAAAGCGTCGATCAGATCCTGGGGAAATTCATCATAAGTAGCCGGGTCGCGGTTGGAATCCGCCTGTACCAGCGTAGCGATCAGATTGCCCTGGTTGTCATAGACGGTAGTAGCCAGACCCTGCGGCACGATACTGTCTATATTGATCTCCGGCGCCTCGTCGATGATGGATTTGACGATGCCCACGCCTAAGCTGGCACCGAAGCTGACGCCGAGAACAAGAACCAGAAGGAAGACCTTCACAATGGTCAGAAGAAGCTTGTTGCCAAGTTTCCGGCCGGTCGCGGTGGTTTCCCTTAATATCTTTTCTGTCGATTTTTTTCCGTAATTCATGGAAAAGCCTCCTTCACCGGTTCATTATAGCAAAATTTTCCATGCAATTCAATATCTGGTTTCTTACAGGTTTCTTGCAGGTTGCGGAGCCGGCGGTTTTGTATTATTATGAACACAGATATCGGCGTTCATGCTTTGAGCGGCGCGGGAAGGAGGCAGCTGTGGCTGGCGGATATAAGATATTATGGGAAGGCGGAACGGGAGAGCTGATCGAGAAGAAGTCCCGTTTTATCGCTACGACGGAGCCGGTGGCGACGGAGGAAGAGGCGGCAGCCTTTGTGGAGCGGATGCGTAAGAAATACTGGGACGCCAGGCACAACTGTTACGCTTATGTGCTGGGCGAGCAGGGCCGCGTCCAGAAGTGCAGCGACGACGGCGAGCCGAGCCAGACGGCGGGGAGGCCGATGCTGGATGTGCTGCTGGGGGAAGGCGTGAGGAATATCTGCGTGGTGGTGACCAGGTATTTCGGAGGCGTGCTCTTAGGCACCGGCGGCCTGGTACGGGCCTATTCCGGCGCGGTGCAGGAGGGGCTGCGAAACAGCAGGATCATTGAGAAATGCCCGGGACGCAGCGTGGATATCGTGACGGATTACACCGGCATCGGGAAGATCCAGTATATCCTGGCGCAGATGAAGCTGACGGCGGCCGACACCCAGTATACGGACCGGGTGCGGGTAAATGTAATGGTGCCTGAGGAGGCTGTGGGCAGCCTGACGGCCCAGATCACGGAAGGAACGGCCGGGAAGGCGCAGATCACAGTGGGGGACCCGGCGTATTACGGGATCGTTGACGGCAGGGTGATCCTGCTGTAAACATGGCGTTCATGTTCGGAGACATGGCCGAAATGGGCATTTCGCCCAAAAGATAAACCCTGAAATACGCAGATTTCTCCTTGCGTTTACGTCATCCCGGTGCTATAGTAGGATGTTGTAAATGACTGCGGGGTATATTGTATACTTATGGGAGCAGGACCGGATTTCAGGGGCGCCGCTCCGGAACAGTCAGCAAGCTACAAGGAAGAAGACAGCCAGTTATGAAGATGAAAAGAGAAGATGTAAGAAATGTAGCGATCATCGCTCACGTAGATCATGGCAAGACCACGCTGGTGGACGGCCTGCTCAGACAGAGCGGCGTTTTCCGTGCCAACCAGGAAGTGGTGGAGCGCGTGATGGATTCCAATGATATCGAGCGTGAGCGTGGCATAACCATATTATCAAAGAACACGGCAGTATTCTACAAAGGGACGAAGATCAATATCGTGGACACTCCCGGACACGCCGATTTCGGCGGCGAGGTGGAGCGTGTGCTTAAGATGGTGGACGGAGTTATTTTGGTGGTGGACGCCTACGAGGGTCCCATGCCCCAGACGAAATTCGTACTCCGCAAGGCCCTGGAACTGGATCTGTATGTGATCGTCTGTGTCAATAAGATCGACCGCCCGGAGGCCAGGCCCGCGGAAGTGGTGGACGAGGTGCTGGAGCTTCTGATGGATCTGGAAGCGTCCGATAAGCAGCTGGACTGCCCGTTCGTGTTCGCGTCGGCCAAGGCCGGATACGCGGTAAAGGATCTAAGCGACAAGGGCGTGGACATGAGTCCGCTTTTTGAGACGATCATCGAGCATATCCCGGCTCCGGAGGGGGATCCGGATGCGGGAACCCAGGTGCTGATAAGCACGATCGATTATAATGAATACGTAGGCCGCATCGGCGTCGGCAAGGTGGATAACGGCCGCATCCATGTGAATCAGGAGTGCGCGCTGGTGAACCATCACGAGCCGGACAAGATGCGCCGGGTGAAGATCAGCAAGCTCTATGAGTTTGACGGCCTGAATAAGGTGGAGGTCGCGGAAGCGACAGTGGGGGCTATCGTCGCCATTTCCGGCATCACCGATCTGCATATCGGCGATACGCTCTGTTCCCTGGAGCATCCGGAGGCGATTCCGTTCCAGAAGATCTCCGAGCCTACGATCGCCATGAATTTCATGGTCAATGACAGTCCCATGGCGGGGCAGGAGGGCAAATACGTCACCTCCCGCCATATCCGCGACAGGCTGTTCCGCGAACTGAACACGGACGTGAGCCTGCGGGTGGAAGAGACCGACTCCCCCGACTGCTTCAAAGTGTCGGGCAGAGGCGAACTGCATTTGTCTGTTTTGATCGAAAATATGCGCCGGGAAGGCTACGAGTTCGCAGTCAGCAAGGCGGAGGTATTATATAAGTACAATGAACGCAACCAGAAGCTGGAGCCCATGGAGCTGGCTTACGTCGATGTGCCGGAGGAATTTACCGGCGTGATCATCCAGAAGCTGACATCCAGAAAGGGAGAGCTTCAGGGCATGAGTCCGGCTCAGGGCGGATATACGAGGCTGGAATTCTCGATACCGTCCCGCGGCCTGATCGGCTATCGGGGAGAGTTTCTGACGGACACCAAGGGCAACGGCATTATGAATACGATCTTCGACGGCTACGCGCCATACAAGGGGGATCTGAGCTATCGGAAGACGGGCTCCCTGATCGCCTATGAAGGCGGCGAGTCCGTGGCCTACGGACTGTTCGCGGCCCAGGACAGGGGCGTCCTCTTCATCGGGCCCGGCGTGAAGGTCTACGCGGGTATGGTCATCGGCCAGAGCCCCAAGTCGGAGGATATCGAGCTGAACGTCTGCAAGACGAAGAAGCTGACCAACATGCGTTCCGCCGGAGCGGACGAGGCTCTCAAGCTGTCGCCGCCCCGGGAGATGAGCCTGGAACAGTGCCTGGATTTCATTGATACCGACGAACTTCTGGAGGTGACGCCGAAGAGCCTGCGGATCCGCAAGAGGATCCTGGATCCGACCCTCCGCAAGCGCGCGTCATTTAAGAAGGATTGATAATCAGAACAGCGCAAAGAAGCGACAAGCCCTGGCAGAAGACCGCCGGGGTTTTATGCTTGAACCGCGCCGGCGCGCAGGGGGCGCGCGGACGCGGGGCATGCAGATCCTGTCGAAACCACACGAGCGTTTTTTGGAATCTCCGGTTCTTTTAACACATAAAATAGTGATAGCCACAAAGCGAAGATTATTTTAAGAACGAAAGGGAGAGATACCATGTCAGAAAAAGCGATTGAAAACAACAAAGTCAGCGTTATCGGCAAGGTCGTGAGCGGCTTCACATTCAGCCACGAGGTGTTTGGCGAGGGCTTCTATCTGGTCGACCTGGAGGTCAACCGGTTAAGCGATCAGGCGGATATCATTCCGCTTATGATCTCGGAGAGACTTCTCAATGTATCGGAGGATTACATAGGCTGTACCGTGGAGGCTATCGGCCAGTTCCGTTCCTATAACCGTCATGAAGGATCCAGGAACCGTCTGGTTCTGTCGGTGTTCGTGCGGGAGATCAATTTTATGGAGGAGTTCACCGACTATACGAAGACCAATCAGATCTTCCTGGACGGTTACATCTGTAAGACGCCCATTTACCGCAAGACTCCTTTGGGACGGGAGATCGCGGACATCCTTCTGGCGGTGAACCGGCCCTACGGCAAGTCGGATTATATTCCCTGCATTGCCTGGGGTCGCAATGCCAGGTACGCCGCCGGTTTCGAGGTGGGAGCCCGGGTATGTATCTGGGGCCGGGTCCAGAGCCGTGAATATACGAAGAAGCTCAGCGATTCCCAGTGCGAGAAGCGGGTCGCCTACGAGGTGTCGGTCAGCAAGCTGGAGTGTATGGAGTGAGCCGGTCGGCTGGACTGCTATAGGAGATGTGCGGTGAGCACGTTTGGAAATGTGCGCTAATACGAACAGAGCGTTCGCATGGAAATATGACGCAGGCGTGCAGGAACTGTGCAGCGGCGCGCGGGCGCTGCTGAAGAGAAGCGAAGAGGTGCGAAAGACATGAAAAAAGGAACCATAGAAGTTATCTGCGGCCATGGCCGCGGCAAGACCGCTCTGGCGATAGGTAAAGGCCTGGAGGCCGTGGCGGAGCAGCAGACGGTCATCATGATCCAGTTTCTGAAGGGCTGCGAGCGGGGGGAAGAAAAGAAGATCATGGAGAGCCTGGAACCCGGCTTTAAGATATTCCGTTTCGAGAAGGCGGACGCGTTCTTTGAGGAACTGACCGAGGAAGAAAAGGCGGAAGAGAGAAGCAATATCCTGAACGGTTTTCATTTCGCGAAAAAGGTGGTCGCCACCGGTGAATGCGATCTGCTGATCCTGGACGAGGTGCTGGGGCTTGTGAACCAGAATATTATTTCTATAGAGGAATTTGAAAATCTCCTGAAGGCCAGAGACGACGGCATGAGCCTGCTTCTGACCGGCATGGAGTTTCCGCGCAGGCTGGCGCCGTACGTGAATGAATTCTTTACGATCCAGGCGTACGAACCTTCATGTAGCGGTTGACAAAGACAGGGAATGATGGTAGGATGTTAGAAAGCAAATAGAGAGTGGTAGAGGTCGCGCGATATCATGAGTAGGGGGCTGATGCAGCAGGTGCAGGGGAGGCCTACCGAAAGGGAGAGCGCCGAAGAGGAGTGCCGCCTGACAGCACGAATCTGGGCATATGGTGAATAACCGTATGACTGTCATCCGATCAGGATGGAGAGCTACACTTAAAGATCAGCGATACACGGACTTTAAGAACCGGCTTTCCGAAGCCGGTTCTTTTCTTTCACCGTGCGGATAAAGTGCCGATAACACTTTGATCGTATTTTCATGCGGACAGAGCGTTGTTCCTAGCGTGAACGCATAGCGCGCCGGACCACATGTGTCATGACGGAAGAAAGCGGCATACATAATCTACAAGAGGAAGAAGGAGGAATATTATGTCTATTTTCAAAGGAGCGGGCGTTGCCCTGGTCACTCCGTTTAAGGACAATGGAGACGTAAACTATGACAAACTGGACGAGATCCTGGAAGAGCAGATCGCGGGAGGTACGGACGCCGTGATCATCTGCGGGACCACCGGAGAATCCTCGACCATGTCCCATAAGGAGCATCTGGATGTGATCCGTTTCGCCTGCGAGAGGGTGAAAGGAAGGATCCCCGTGATCGCGGGAACCGGTTCCAACTCCACGCAGGAGGCCATTTATCTGTCGGAGGAAGCGGAGAAGGCCGGTTCCGACGGGCTTCTGCTGGTGACGCCGTATTATAACAAAGCCACCCAGGGCGGCCTGATCGCCCACTATAAGGCGATCGCGGCGGCAGTGAAGATCCCGATTCTTCTGTACCATATTCCCGGCCGTACCGGCGTGACCATGACGCCGGCGACTATGGTGACGCTGTGCAGGGAAGTGCCCAATATCGTGGGCGTCAAGGAAGCCAGCGGCAATTTCTCCTCCATCGCCACGATGATGAGCATGGCGGACGGCTGCATCGACCTGTATTCCGGCAACGACGATCAGATCGTTCCGATCCTGGCCATGGGCGGCAAGGGCGTGATCTCGGTGCTGTCCAATGTGGCGCCCAGGCAGGCCCACGATATCTGTCAGAGATTCTTTGACGGCGACGCGGCGGGCAGTCTTGCGGAGCAGCTCAGGGCGATCCCGCTGATCTCGGCGCTCTTCTGCGAGGTGAACCCGATCCCGGTGAAGGCGGCCATGAACCTGATGGGTAAGGAAGTCGGGCCGCTGAGGCTGCCGCTGACGGAGATGGAGCCGCAGAACAAGGAGAAGCTGGCGGCGGCCATGCGGGAGTACGGAATTCTGTAAATGGCCCGCGTTATAAAGTTCGAATTAAATTTTCCGCTTTGCTTCCGCGGATCCGTGGGAACAGAGCGGAAAGAATGTATGAATGTACGGAAAGGGTAATAAACTATGATTAAAATACTTCTTCATGGCTGCAACGGCGCTATGGGCCGGGCTGTATCAGATATTGTAAAAGACATGGACGGGGTTGAGATCGCGGCCGGTGTAGATCTGAACACGGAAAGCCATTATGGATATCCGGTGTACGGCAGTCTGGCGGATGTCACGGAAGAAACGGATGTGATCGTGGATTTCGCGGCGGCCGCCGCCATGGACGGCCTGCTGCGGTACGCGGACACCAGGAAGCTGCCGCTTGTGCTCTGCACCACAGGGCTTTCCGAGGCGCAGCTGGCGCGGGTGCGCGAATGCGCCGGCCGGGTGGCAATCCTGCGTTCGGCCAATATGTCCCTTGGGGTGAACCTGCTCTTAAAGCTTGTACAGGACGCCGCGAAGGTTCTGGCCGCGTCGGGATACGACATGGAGATCGTGGAGAAACACCACAACCGAAAGCTGGACGCGCCAAGCGGTACCGCGCTTGCGCTGGCGGATTCGCTGAATGAAGCCATGGATGGAACTTATCATTATGTGTATGACCGTCATGACCGTCACGAGAAGCGGGATCCGAAGGAAATCGGTATCTCGGCAGTCCGCGGCGGCGGTATCGTAGGCGATCACGACGTGATCTTCGCGGGTCAGGACGAGGTAGTGACTTTAAGCCATACGGCTTATTCCCGCGCGGTGTTCGCCAAGGGCGCTGTGGAAGCGGCCATGTTCCTGGCCGGGAAGCCGGCAGGACTCTATTCGATGGCGGATGTGATCGCGGCGCAGGGATGAGATACAGCGTGAAAACAGTATTCGACGGGGAATCGGAACAGAAAGCCGGTTCCCCGTTTGCTTCCTGCTCGTATTATTATGGAAATTCGTGGAATAAGCAGAAGATTTTTTCACCATAATCCGCGTTCTGTCTGCGCACAATAAGCGCAGAAAAACGAAAGGAGAATGCGATTATGAAGAAGATCAGATTTTATCTATGCGCAGTTCTGCTGGTTTTGTCTGTGGCGGCCATGACGGCATGCGGCAGGAATTCCGGCAATGACCAGACAGGCCAGTCTACCGCTTCCGAAAGCAGCCGGGCAGGGAACAGTTCCGGCGGAAGCACATCCGGCAGCACCGGCAAAGGCAATACCGGAAGCACCGGCGCCGGAATCAATGATTCCGATAACGGTTCCGGCGCAGGCGCAGGCGGAGCGGGCGGTCCCGCAAGTTCCGGTACAGGCGGTTCATCCGCCGGCGCCGGGGGCAAGAATGGGACAGGTACGGAAAGCGACGAGAGCACGGGCGTCCTGGACGGCCTGATGGATGATGTGGAGCAGGGCATCCATGATCTGGACGGCGATTCCGAAGGCCCCAGCAACAACGCGGACGAGAGCGATAACCGATAGAATCGGTACAGGCTGCTCGTTTGTGTGCGTAAATGTTTGTTTGGGGAGGACATGGCATGATACAATTTTGGGCATTTTCCGAGAACGGGAAATGCCCTTTTTGTGTCGGGAAGCGTATGCGCGCGTTTCGTCAGAACAGGCCGGAATCTCATCAAACGAAAATAAAGACCGAGCAACAGCGCGGAAAAATGAAATTTTATTTCAAATTGATTGCAATTCCCTCTGTGCGGGTGTATACTGAAACTGCAGACAATGTGTGTATCGGAAGAAAGAGAGGCATCGTCATTCTATGAGATACCTGATCGGTATTGACGGCGGCGGGACCGCGACGAAGATCTGCGTGGCGGATGCGGCAGGAGTCATTCATGGGCGCCATACGGCTGGGCCGCTGAATATCAACGGGCAGAGCCGGGAAGCGGTGCGGCGTACTGTCGGGGAGATCCTGACGCTTCCGGCACGGATGGAACTGAAGCCGGAGGACTGCGCGGCTGTCGGCATCGGCGCGGCGGGGATCAGCAATCCGCAGGCCCGGAGCGTCCTGGAAGAAGCGATCCGTGAGAATGGATACAGCGCGCCGGTGTATGTGTACAGCGACGGGGAGACGGCGCTGGCGGCGGTATTTCCGGAGTGCCACGGTATTATCCTGATCGCGGGAACCGGTTCGATCTGCTATGGGCGGCGTAGGGACGGCACTGTCGTGCGGTCCGGCGGTTACGGACATCTGATCGACGACGGCGGCAGCGCTTATGACATCGCGCGGCGGATGCTGGCGGCGGTAGTGCAGGCGGAGGACGGGCGCAGGGAACCGACGGCGCTTAAGGAACTGATCTATGACCGGCTGG
Source organism: uncultured Lachnospiraceae bacterium (assembly GCA_947589125.1). GTDB lineage: Bacteria > Bacillota > Clostridia > Lachnospirales > Lachnospiraceae > UBA3402. Next base: position 1,743 of record CANPZZ010000051.1, on the reverse strand, counting down.
ATATTTCCGGAATTTCAGAACTGGTAGGTTATGTGTACGCGCCGGAGCGGAAGAAAGGCGATCTGGCGGCGCTGGCTGTCCTTCTGGATCAGGCGGCAGCCATGGGCGACCAGGCGGCGGTAGAGATCGAAGACGCCTGCGCGGACGAGCTGTGCAGACTGATCCGGCCGGTGCTTGAGCGGCTGCCGGAGGAGAAGAATATCGCTCTGGGAGGCAGCGTGCTGCTGAAGAATGAGCGGATCCAGATGAAGGTCCGGGACCGGATCATGGCGCTTCGGGACGACGCGTGGATCCAGGCGGCGAAGCGGGAAGCGTCGGAAGGGGCGGTGCGGCTTGCGCTGCGGGAAGCCGGCGGCTGACATAGAGCGCGGTGCGGCTTGTGCTGCGGGAAGCCGGCGGCTGATATAGGGCGCGGTGCGGCTTGCGCTGCGGGAAGCCGGCGGCTGATATAGGGCGCGGTGCGGCTTGCGCTGAGGGAGTCCGGCAGCCGACGCAGGGAGCGGTGCGGCTTGCGCTGCGAGGTTTCGGCAGCCGACGCAGAGAGCAAGGCGGCAGGCACCGCCGCAGTGGAATGGAAGGAGATGGGTATGACAGAAGAAAAACGGTATCTGACGATGGACATCGGCGGAACATTTATCAAATACAGCATACTGGACGGCCAGTACCGGGAACTGGAAGAAGGCAGCGAGAGGACGAAGCGGGATCCGGCGGAGTTCCTGACGCAGCTTCTGGAGATCGTCGGACAGTATAAAGAGAACGCTGCAGGTATCGCCGCGTGTATCGGCGGTTTCATCAATCCTGAGACCGGCGAGAATACGGATTTCAGCGTCGGGAAGAATTTCGTGACCTATAACCTGAAGGAAGAGTTTGCGAAGGCGTCCGGCCTGCCGGTGGTTCTGGAGAACGACAGCAACAGCGCGGCGCTGGGAGAACTGGCGGCCGGCGCCGGAAGAGGGCTCTCCAACCTGGGCATGATCACGGTCGGGACCGGTATCGGAGGCGCGCTGATCATTGACCGGAAACTGGTGCGGGGAAGTCATTTTAAGGCGGGAGAAGCGGGCTTCTTCCGTCTGGGCGTCGGTACGGACGCGGCGCCGCTGGAGTACGCCGCCGCTACGTCGCGGCTGGTGAAGAAAGTGTCGGCGGCGGTGGGCGAGACCGTGGACGGCTATTACATTTTCGAGCATCTGGACGATCCGGCGGTAGACGCGATCTACCGGGACTGGCTGGCGAAGCTGGCTGTGATCGTCGGCAATATGGCGGTTCTTGCGGATCCTGAGGCGGTGCTGATCGGAGGCGGGATCTGTAAGCAGGAGCGGTTCATCCGGGATCTGCGGGAGAAGGTATATTCCATGTATGAACATCTGGAAGAATATACGGAAATACGCGCCTGCGAGACCGGCAATCTGGCTGGGCGCATCGGGGCGCTGTCGCTGCTGCTGGGCGAGACGGCGTAGGCGCAGGAGTTTTCGGACGAGTGGCCGGCGGCTGGATCTGGCTGTCTGGTTTCTGTAAGACAGGAATTTGAAAATGCAGAAAGCAAATTTTACAACCATATGGTAAGAGGAGGCGGAGTACATATCATGGCGGAAGGAATCAAGATCGCGACGATCGGCGGCGGCTCCAGCTATACGCCGGAGCTGGTGGAAGGATTTATCAAGCGCTACGAGGAACTTCCCGTGCGGGAGCTGTGGCTGGTGGATATTCCGGAAGGACGGGAGAAGCTGAATATCATCACGGCCC
>CANPZZ010000050.1 GCA_947589125.1 uncultured Lachnospiraceae bacterium | reverse complement strand
CAGATGGTTCAGGCCCTTCGCTCCCACGCCGCCGATATACATACCCGGTCTTTTGCGGACAGCCTCCAGCCCTTCCAATACCGTGATACTGTCCGCATTATACTGCGCCTTAGCCATAAAAATGCAATTCCTCCATATCTTGTTAGTCTCAGACTATTATACACACAAATTGTAGGATTTGGCAAGCAAAACCATATGCTTTCATGCTTCAGAGAACGGCATAAACGCCGTAATCGTTCTGTCATTATGAGGAAATGCTGCTTAATGAACTCCGCAGATTACCTGGTTTCGCGGAAACTCTCCGCTTTAAGAACGATTTGATTCTACAGGAAAGTTTTCTTTATGAGTGCCCTATGTATTATCAAAATTTCATTGACTTCGTAGTAATATACCGCTAAAATTGATAGTATAAACTATATTTTCTGACAAAGCATGACAGAAATATAACAGAAAGGAGCGAATCACATGAAAGATCCAAATTGTGGCTACTGCGTAGGAGGCGCGCCCCTGGCCGCCTTCGGTATCAAGATCTGCGACCTCACCGTCTCCCAGCTTATCCTCTTCAAGGAGCAGTCCCACCCGGGACGCTGCATCGTTGCCTATAAGGACCACGTCAGCGAGATCGTCGATATCTCCGATGCGGAGCGGGACGCTTTCTTCGCCGACGTCTGCCGGGCCGCGAAGGCCATCCACGCCGCCTTCCATCCCGATAAGGTCAACTACGGCGCCTACGGCGACACCGGCTGCCACCTCCATATGCACCTGGTTCCTAAGTACAAGGACGGTTATGAGTGGGGCGGCGTCTTCGCCATGAATCCCGGCGAGAAATTCCTGACCGACGCTGAGTATGAGGAAATGATCGCGAAGATCAAAGCAAACCTGTAACATATCCTGCCCGGAAAACATGACGCGGCGTATCCTCAAGCAGATCAAAAAAGTCTATTCAACTTATCGGCAGCAGCATTGCAGGACTCGGCAGGGATTGGTTTCACAAAAGTTCCGCTGAAAAATTTTGTGACACCCTGATCGCAGGGAAATACAAGCAGAACGTCACTGGCACTCTGTCTGCATGGAAATGAAAAGGAGGCCTTCTCATGTCAATCTCATCAGAAGGCTTCCTTCTCTGTCAGTATACAAAAATTATTTCGCCATATCCCCCTGCCTGCGGCAGGTCACGCCAGCATGTGAAAAGCGTGCCTACGCCGGATCTTTAATTTCACAGGAACTCCACGCTCCCGTCCTCCAGATGATACAGAGCGCCGCAGACCTTCAGTCCATGCTCCTCCTCATGCCGAATCTCCAGACTTTCTTCGATGATCTGCAGACTGTGCCGTACATTCAGGCAGCACGCCTTATAATCATCAGTCTCATCGCCGATCGCCTTGCGGATCTCGTCGGTGATGAATTTTATATACCCTTCCGGATCGTGGTTGATAGCCGCGTCCACAGCCCCGCAGTGATTGTGCCCCAGCACGACCACCAGACGGCTCCCCAGATGCTCCGCCGCGTATTCAACGCTGCCCAGCTGATGGTTATCCATCACATTCCCGGCCACCCGGATCACGAACAGATCCCCGATCCCCGCGTCAAAGATGCTCTCCGGAATCACCCGCGAATCGGAACATGTGATAACGATCGCATAAGGAGACTGCCCCTCCTTCAGTGTCTTCTCACGCCGCTCGCGCGAAATGTCCCCTCCGCCGGTGACGGCTTCCAGATAGCGTCCGTTCCCTTCCTTCAGTCTCTCAAGCGCCTCGGCGGCTGTACACGTTACTGTATTCATCCTGCATACCTCCTCGTTTATTATCTGACTGATCTTATTAAATACCCCAGCCGGCAATCCTCTTCTCCACGCGGTCCATGCGCCGCGGGATACATCACGAAAAAGAAAAAACCTAGTAATTTCTAGGTTTTTCACTAAGCGCGTGACGGGAATCGAACCCGCCTCTTCAGCTTGGGAAGCTGACATTCTACCAATGAACTACACACGCACTCTCATTGAGACATTACTCATTATACCACACTTTTCGGATATTGCAAGCACCAAAAATCCGTTTCTCCGATTTTCCATCTTTATGCTCTTAATCCTTTGAAAGATTCCGGGCAGTTCACCTTCTCGGCCACTCTTTCGGAGCGTTTGGCAGGGCGCATCAGCCGGTCGAGTCATATGTCCCAGCGATATCAGGAACATCAGGGACCGGAAAACGCGGCTATATATCTTCCGGTCCCTGAACTGCTCTTCGTTATCTGCCAGCATCGTTATCTGCCAGCATTCGCAATCATGTCACAGGTCTGATCCATGATATCACAACTGCGATCTCCTGTCGTTATCTTCCCAGTTTCACGATCATGCTGACCGCAAAGTCGATCTCCGCCTCATCAAGCCGGTACTGCTCAAGCAGCGCCGGACCGCAGCTGTTGGAGCCGATGCCATTCTGCCGGTAGTCGATGCAGAGCACCGTACTGCCGCAGGACTCCAGCTCGTAGTTATGAGCCTTCGCAGCAAGCTCCTCCTGCGTATAGACGGACGCGTTAAAGGAAAATGTCTTCTCTCCCGCGAACGTCATCTCCACGCCGTCTCCCGCCGCCTGCACATAGTCGCAGTCATAATGGCTTCCGTTCTCCTGAGGACGGATATAGTCTTCATGCATCGTCTCCACCGCGCCCATGAAACGGCTGTGGCGGCCGGCGCGGCACTTGTCGATATAGCTTTCCATCGGGCCGAGACCGTAGTACGTGATCCAGCGCATTTCCTTCGGCAGGAACATGCGCAGGCCGAACCGCGGAAGCATCGGGAATTCTTCATCCCGCCTGCCGTGCAGGCGTATATCGATCCGGCCGTCCGGGCGGACCGTCCACACCGCGTCCACATTGATCATCCGCTGGATATAGATGGCGGAAATGGACAGCTTCGTGCGGATCACCACCGCTCCGTCTTCCACGGAACAGGTTGTCTCATAAGCCCGGGACAGCGCCTTGTCATAGCAGGCCTCGTACCATTTACGCTTGATATTCCGGTCGTTATCGGTGGGCGCACGCCAGATATTGTACTCCATGGGCCGGTCAAGGAGTTTCCTGCCCTGATATTCCATCGCGGCCCAGACGCCGGTCAGCTTGTTATAAGTGTATGTAAAGTCTGCGGCAGAGACGCGGAGATACCGGTCGTCTTCGGCGACGGATACAACGGCAGAATCTCCGTCAGAAATCCTGGCCTGACTCTCGCCGGCAGCACCTGTCCTGGTTGCTGCCGCTCCATCACCAGATATTGCTGCACCATTTCCCGCGCTGCCTTCCAGCAGCTCCACAGCGGTCTGGTTCCGTCCATCGATATTCTCAAGCAGAATCTCATCAAAGCCCAGTTCCGCCCCGGCCTTCAGAAGCCCCGCATCCTTTCGCAGCTTGTAGAACAGCCGCAGATAGCATTTCCCTTTCTCCGGAACGTTCAGAAGGCTCAGCGTCACCGAACCCTCGCCGTGGGGCGCGATCCGCGGCAGAAGCAGGCTGCCCTCCGCCAGGATCTTTCCGTCGCAGTCCACTTCGTAGACCAGTTTCGCGTAATCCGCCAGATTTACATAGTCCATATAGTTGTGCAGCACTGCAGTCTTGCTTTCCTGGTCGAAACTCACGACCCGGGCCGGCCGGTACACATTTTTATACTCCAGAAGCCCCGTGTGCGGCTTCCGGTACGGATAGACCAGTCCGTCCATGCAGAAATTGCCGTCGTGGGGATATTCGCCATGATCGCCGCCGTAGGCGTATTTCGTGCGGCGGTGCAGATAGGACGCGCCGCCCGAACAGTTCGCGTAACGCTCGTCTTCCCACTGTCCCATGTCGATGGCGTGGTCGCACCACTCCCAGACGAATCCGCCGCAGGCGCCGTCGTACCGATGGAACACCTGGAAATAATCCTCCAGATCGCCGGGGCCGTTGCCCATGGCGTGGCTGTATTCGCACTGGACGAAGGGCTTGTCTGGGTTCTTGGCAAAATACGCGTGCATCTCGTCAATGCTGGCGTACATCCGGCTGAACAGATCCAGATTGGAATAATCGTTCTTCCGGTCTCCGTCCGCGTAGCGGGCGCTCTCGAAATGGGTCAGCCTCGTCGGGTCAAATGCTTTCGTCCACCGCAGGGCTTCCTCGAAGGTACAGCCGAAGCCGCACTCATTTCCCATGGACCAGATGACCACGCTGGGACGGTTCTTGTCCCGATGGACGCATCTCTGCGTGCGGTCCACCGTCGCGTCCGTGTAGACCGGATTGTTGGCGATCGGCGCACTCCAGCGGCGGCACCGCTCCAGCCATTCGGTGGTATCCATGAAAATATTATTGGTGCCGTGGCTTTCATTGTCCGCCTCGTCGATCAGCAGGAAGCCGTAACGGTCACAGAGCTGATAGAACTGGGGCCGGTTGGGATAATGGCTGGTGCGAATGCAGTTCATGTTGTGTTCCTTCATCAGTCTCAGGTCGGTCAGGATCTGCTCCAGCGTGACCGCAAACCCGGTCACCGGATCCGAATCATGGCGGTTGGTTCCGTGGAACAGGACTTTCTGTCCGTTCAGATAGACCACCGCGCCGCGGATCACGATCTCTCGAACGCCCACCTGATCCTCGATGGTCTCGCCTTCCGTCTCCAGAACCAGCTGGTAAAGATACGGAGTCTCCGGGTTCCACAGGATAGGATCCGTCACGGAAAGAACGATCTCCGCGGTATAGGAAAGTTCATCCGCGCACGTAGTGGACACATTCGCTGCGGCGAGCGTCCGGCTTGCGTTACTTGTTCTTCCCTTTTCGACAGCCCCGTCGGCAGCGTCCGGTTTCCCGTACGCACTTCCTTCAGCCACTTGCGAACCGGACGGTCTCACCCCGGCAGCACCCGCATCCGTCGCATGTGCACATTCTGCAAGTGCCGCGGAGCTTCCTTCCGCGGCCACATTCCCATCCGCGTCGTAAAGCACAGCCTTTACCGGCACATTTCCGCCGAAGAAATTCATTCGGACGCGGATCTCCGCCGATCCGCCGCTTAAAGCTCCCGCTTCGATCGCTTTCCCGGTCTGCGTACCGTAATCGATCTTTGTCGTCACAAAGTAATCAAAGATCCCTTTCTCCGGCCGTTTCAGCAGATAGACGCTTCGGAAAATGCCGCTCATGCGGAATTTATCCTGGTCCTCCATATAGCTGCCGTCGCACCATTTCAGTACCAGGACCGCGATCACATTGTCCCCCTCGCGCAGCTTGTCCGTCACATCAAACTCGCTGGTGGAATGGGACACCTGGCTGTAGCCCACATAGGCGCCGTTGATCCACACATAAAAGCAGGAATCCACTCCTTCAAAATTCAGATACGCCTTCGGCGCCGCCGCGTCCTTTGCATAGTTAAAATGCCTCACATAGGCGCCGCAGGGATTCTCCTGCGGTACATAAGGCGGATCCATGGGGAACGGATAGCGGACATTCGTGTACTGATGAATGTCGCAGCCGTGGTTCTGCCAGCAGGACGGCACCGGGATCTCGTCATAATCCGACGTATCACAGCCTTCCTGACAGAACTTCTCCTGCAGATCGTAAATGCTGTCATAATACTTAAATTTCCACATGCCGTCCAGACTCTGGAAACGGTCGGAGCTTTCCCGCTCCATAACGATATCCTTCTGCCGCGCAGACGCGGGAATATAGTACGCCCGGTTGGGCATGGTGTTCTCATGCAGTACGCTGAGATCTTCATAGTGTTTTGGTACGATCATTTCCCTACCTCCATTTTTCTGTCTCCGGTCAGTTTCCCGGCTGACCTTCCGCAGCCGGACCGCCGCTCCCGGACAATTCCGAATATTCTTATACCTGCCTGATTAACCCGGATAATCCCGGCTGTTACTGTTCCTCACTTCCCTCATAAGGAGCCTCTGCCATGCTGATCATCCTGAATTCAGTATAATATTGAACATACTAAATTGCAAGGAGAACCACGATAAATCAGAAATAAAGTTTTGACAGCCTGGCCGTATGTCGGTTATAATCAGATAAAATCATTTCACCCAGGAGAACAGCCATGAAAATTGAATCCTTAAAATCTGTTCCCGCAGGCTATATCAATACTCCCCTGGAGCCTATGCCGCGGCTGGCGGCTGCGCTGGGGCTGACAAAGGATGCCGAAGCCCGCAGGATGAGCGACACGCTGACGGTCGGCCTGACGGACGCTCCCACAGATGACAAAGCGAACGCGTCAGACGCCGCCTCTCACTGCGGCCTCTACATCAAGCGCGACGACATGACCGGACTGGCCCTCGGCGGCAACAAGGCCCGGAAGCTGAACTATATCGTCAACTACGCCCTGGAAAACGGCTACACCGCCCTTATGACCTTCGGCGGCATCCAGACCAATCACGGCCGCCTCACCGTGGCCGCGGCGGTCCGTTACGGCTTAAAACCGATCCTGGTGCTAAAAGGCAAAAAGCCGGACTATCTCTCCGGCAATCTTCTTCTGGACCGGCTGATGGGCGCGGATATTTATTTTGCGGATACCTCCGCCGCTGACGCGCTTCCGGCAGCCGAACAGGCCGCGGCAAAGCAGCGGTATGTGAATGAATGTGCCGCTCAGATCATCGCGGAATACGAAGCGCGCGGAGACAAAGTCCTGTCCGTTCCGGTCGGCGGCCAGACGGTTATCGGTTCAGCAGGCTATATCCAGGCGATTCCGGAGATCATGGCGCAGATGAAAGCGCAGAATATCCGGGCGAAACACCTGGTCGTGGGCTACGGCTCTACCGGGACCTTTGCCGGGCTGTGGGCTGGAGCGAAATACTACCGCGCGCCGTTTGAAGTGATCGGGATTCCCATTGAGCCGGATTATCGGCCGGTTGAAGAAACAGTAGATTTTATCAATGAATTAAGTGAATATTTTGAAATGGGATTTACCTGCAGGAAGGAAGACCTGCATCTGGAGTTTGGGTGCGATTCAGCCGACGGCTGCCGTCCGGGCGATAGCCTGTCTGCCGTCGGAGGCACTGTGGGGCAAGCTCCCGTCGGCTACGGCGGCGTCGGCTACAATGAGCCGGACGCCGTCACTGAGAGCTATATCGAACTTCTGGCCCGCACCGAGGCCATTTTCGTGGATCCCTGTTACACCGGCAAAGTGCTGCACGGATATGTCGATCTTCTGAAACGCGGCGTGATCCGCGCGGAGGACGGAGCGATTTTCATGCACACCGGCGGCGCGCCGGGACTTTGGACAAAGGAACATCTGGACCATATGCAGGAGAGATATTGGTCCGATGAGGAGAAAGACCATGTCCATATTTTCAATCTTTGATCTTTCTCAGACAATACGAGCAGGACGTCACATCGGGTGTCCTGCTCGTATTTACAGTCTCTAAGTCTCAATTCTCACTTTCTTACCGCCCCGGACCTTCTGGCGGCCTCGCCGACCCGCTCCGCCACATGGGGCGCCACCCGCGGATCCAGCGCCGACGGAATAATATACTCAGCACACAGCTTCTCCGGCTCCACCAGTTCGGCGATGGCCTGCGCCGCCGCCAGCTTCATATCGTAATTGATGTCGCGGGCGCCCGCATCCAGCGCGCCGCGGAAGATCCCCGGGAATGCCAGCACATTGTTGATCTGGTTCGGGAAATCGGAACGGCCGGTTCCCATAACCTTCACGCCCGCCGCCATGGCCTCGTCGTACATGATCTCCGGCACCGGGTTTGCCATCGCGAATACGATCGGATCCAGATTCATCGCCGCGATCATTTCCGGCTTCAGCGCGCCGCCTACAGACACGCCGATGAATACATCCGCACCATGAAGCGCCTCAGCGAGGCCGCCCCGGCGGTCTTCCAGATTCGTGATTTCGCAGAGCATCTTCTTATGGTCGGCGATACCGACGCCGCGGTCCTTGTAGAGAATGCCGTTCTCATCGCAGGCAATGATATGCTTCACACCGGCGGTAAGCAGCATCTTAATGATCGCGGTTCCCGCGGAACCAGGACCATTTAACACCACATGAATGTCCTCGATCTTCTTTCCGACCACCTTAAGGGCGTTTAAAAGAGCCGCCGTCACGACGATGGCCGTACCATGCTGGTCGTCGTGGAAGACCGGGATATCCAGTTCCTCTTCCAGGCGTCTCTCAACCTCGAAGCATTTGGGAGAGGCGATGTCCTCCAGATTGATCCCGCCGAATACGGGTGCGATCTGCTTCACTGCCTTTATGATCTCCTCCGTATCCTGCGTGTCCAGGCAGATAGGGAACGCGTCCACGCCGCCGAATGTCTTAAAAAGGATCGCCTTGCCCTCCATGACCGGGATCGCCGCCTCCGCGCCGATATTGCCCAGGCCAAGGACTGCCGTGCCGTCGCTGACAACGCCGACTAAGTTGCTCTTGGCGGTGTATTTGAAAACGTTCTTCCTGTCCTTGGCAATCTCCTTACACGGCTCGGCCACGCCGGGCGTGTAGGCGGTGCTTAAATCGTCGCGGTTCTCCAGCTTCACCTTGCTGACTACCTCGATCTTGCCTTTATGCTCGCTGTGGAGTTTCAATGCTTCCTCGTAGTAATTCACGGTCTCTTTCCCCTTTCTGACTGTTCCTGCTGCAGGCGTGGACATTTTACCATGCCGCAGCCATCATGTAAAGTGGTATCATCCCATTTTTTCTTTCATAAATTCAATTCTGGTGGTTGAAAAAGAATGCGTTAAATGGTACACTGTTCTAATCTCAGTATCTTAACCTCAGCAACCTTGAATCACTGTTTTTTGCTCAGTATTTTAGAGGAGGAAACTACATGAATAAAAAGCGCCTGCTTTGCCTTACGATGGCCGCGCTGCTGCTCTTTACGACCTGCCTGACCGCACAGGCCTCCAGTCCGGCGGAGGAACAGCCGGAAGTACTTAAGGTGGGATTTTTCGCCTTTTCCGGCTATCACGTCATCGAAGAGGACGGACGCCGCAGCGGCTACGGCTATGAATTCCTGCAGCGGCTGGCCATCCACGGCGGCTGGTCCTACGAATACGTGGGCTACGACGGCTCCTACGCCGAGTCCCTGGATATGCTGCGCAGCGGCGAGGTGGACATCGTTACCTCCGTCTCCAAAACCGCAGAGCGGGAGAAGGAATTCCTGTTCTCCGACCAGTCCATCGGCGTCAACTCCACCATTTTCACAGTAAAGGCCGGCAACCAGGATATCGTGGAGGGAGACTATGCCACCTACGACGGCATCGATGTGGGTATGCTGGAAGGCAACTCCAAGAACGCCAACTTCGAGCGGTTCGCCGGGGAGCACGGCTTCACCTTCCAACCGGTCTATTTCGCCGAACAGGACGAACTGACCGCCGCTCTTCAGAGCGGCCAGGTGGACGCCGCCGTCACCGGAAGCCTGCGGCTCCTGGAAAATGAATGGCTCTTAGAGTCCTTCGACGCAAGCCCCTTCTATATCTGTACCCGCAAAGACCGCGCCGGCCTGATGGCACGGATCAATACGGCCATCAACGACATGGATCTGCACGATCCCAACTGGCGCGATACTCTGCACGAGATTTATTACGCCACCGACCAGGGAGGCGCCATCATCATGAACGCCGGCGAACGGGCGTTTTTGGAAGAACGCCGCGCGTCGGGGGAGCCGCTGCGCCTGCTTTTCAATCCCGAGCAGGTTCCTTACTGCTACTTCCAGGACGGCGAGGCACAGGGCATCCTTCCTTCCCTCTTCGAAATTCTGGCCGGACGTCTCGGCCTGAACTACGAATACATTCCGGTGAAAGACCGCAGCGAATACTACGCCCTCCGGGAAGCCGGAGCGGCGGATATCGTTCTGGACTTTACCGGCGATTACTATCTGGCGGAGGAGGAAGGCTATAAGATCACGGTTCCCTATTTCCAGACCAATTTTGCCCGTCTGACCCTGAACGGCTTCTCCGGGGAAATAAAACGTCTGGCAGTCATGGAGCGGGCCGAAGCCATCAACAGCTATATCGCGGGCCATTACCCGGAGGACGAACTCATACCGTTTGCTTCTACGAAAGACTGTGTTCAGGCAGTGCTGGACGGCAAGGCTGACGCCGCCATCCTCTATTCCTACACTGCCGGCCAGTATGTCCGCGAAGACGTCCGCAATCATCTGACTTCGGTCGTATTCGGGGACACTTCCCTGTCCTACGCCATCGGGAACAATGTAAAGGGCGGCCGCTATCTCCTCTCTCTTCTGGACAAAGGGGCGGACAGCTTTACCGACGCGGAACTGGACGCCATCCTGTCTCGGGAGATCGACGCCGGCCATAACGACAATGTCAGTCTGACCGCTTTCCTCTACCGGAATCCGATCTACAGCGTGCTGGGCGTCTGTCTCGTGCTTCTGCTGCTCTTCGCCCTGGCCATGCTGGCGGTGCGGACCCGCAACCAGAAGCAGCTTAAGGAAAAGATCGACCAGGCCACCCGCGAGCTTCAGAACAAGACCGAGGAACTGACCCGCGCCCTCCAGGCCGCGGACGCCGCCAACCGGGCCAAGACCACATTTCTCAATAACATGTCCCATGATATCCGCACGCCGATGAACGCGATCATCGGCTATACGGCCCTGACCACCACCCATCTGGATAACCAGGAGCGGGCCAGGGACTATCTGTCCAAGATCGCCCAGGCCTCCAATCACCTGCTGTCCCTGATCAACGACGTTCTGGACATGAGCCGGATCGAATCGGGCAAGGTCTCCATCAACGAGCGGCCGGAGAATCTGGCCGACATCCTGCAGAGCCTGCGCAATATCATCCAGTCGGATATTCACGCCAAGCGCATGGAACTGTTCATCGACACGGTGGATGTGACGGACGAGGAGATCTACTGTGACAAGCTGCGGCTGAACCAGATCCTTCTGAACCTGACCTCCAACGCGATCAAATTCACTCCCGTCGGAGGCACGATCGCCATCCGGGTCACCCAGAAGCCATCCCGCGCGAAAGGGCGCGGTCTCTATGAATTCCGGGTCAGCGACACTGGCATCGGCATGAGTCCGGAATTTGCCAAAACCGTATTCGATCCTTTCACCCGCGAACAGACCTCCACGGTCAGCGGCATCCAGGGCACGGGCCTTGGCATGGCCATCACCAAGAATATCGTGGACATGATGGGCGGTACCATCAGCGTGGAAAGTGAGCAGGACAAAGGCACCACATTTACCGTGAATCTGGAGCTTCGCTTCTCTGCCGCCCATCAGGAAATGGATCCCATCGCGGAACTGAAAGGCCTCCGGGGACTGGTCGTGGACGACGATATGGTCTGCTGCCAGAGCGTGTCCAAAATGCTGCGGCAGATCGGCATGCGCGCGGAATGGGCCCCGTCCGGCCGCGAGGCCATCGCACGCACCACGGAGGCCGTGGAACTGGCCGATCCGTTTGAAGTCTATATCGTAGACTGGTCCATGCCGGAACTCAGCGGAATCGAGACCGTCCGCCAGATCCGTCAGATCGTGGGAAATGATTCGCCCATCATCCTGATGTCCGCCTACGACTGGTCGGATATCGAACAGGAAGCGCGCCGGGCCGGCGTCACCGGCTTCATCAGCAAGCCCCTCTTCGCTTCCGATCTCCACCATACGCTGGAGCGCAGCCTGGGCCGGGCCACGGATGATGTGCCCGTCAGGGAAAGCGCACTTCCGCAGGAAGCCAGTTTCTCAGGCAAGCGAATCCTTCTGGCCGAAGATAATGATCTCAACCGGGAGATCGCCACAGAGATTCTTCAGGAAGCGGGATTCCTGATTGAATGCGCCGAGAACGGCCAGCAGGCCTGCGATATGGTCGGGCAGTCCGAGCCGGGCTACTATAATCTGATCCTGATGGATATCCAGATGCCGATCATGGACGGCTACGCCGCCACCCGCGTTATCCGCGCGATGGATGATCCGCATCTGTCGAGTATTCCGATTTTCGCGATGACGGCCAACGCATTCGAAGAAGACAGGGAGAAAGCCATAGAGGCTGGTATGAACGGGCATCTGGCGAAACCCATAGATCTGGATAAAATGATGGAACTTCTGAAAGGACTGTTTGGCGGGAAGGCTTAGCCTCCCGCCAAACTTTTTTAGAACAATCACGCCGCATGATTCCCGGATCCGTAATTCCCACGAATGCATTACATAAAGGATTCACCCTTCGTCAGCAGCTGGATCAGATAGGACATAGCCGGCGACAGCTCCCGGTCTGATCGGTATACCAGCATGGTCATCTGCTCCGGACTTTCCACGCCTTCTATGGAGAGATACCGCACCTTTCTCCCCTCGATAGGAACCGACAGAAAGACCGCGGCCCCGAAACCGCATTCCACCGCGTCGATCAGGGCGCGCACATCGCTGACTTCCAGTACAAAATCCGGCTTCAGGCCATATTTGCGGCACATATCCATCGTCAGACTGCCGGAATCGGTGGACGCGGGCATCGTCACCATGGGAAGGCCGTTAAGCTTCTCCTTCGGCACCGTCGGGCAGGGATACCCGCTTTTCTTCTCCGCCTCGGAAAGCAGCGGCGAATCCTCGCGGACCATCAGGACCATACGGGACTTCTCCAGCGGCAGATAACGGTAACCCGGCTCCCGCTCCGCATTCGTTACCACCGCCAGATCCAGGTCGTCACTATGCAGCGCCGTCATCTGGCGCCGGCTACTGTCCCCTCTGGCAAATACCCGCGTATTCGGGAACCGCTCGTAGAGAGCCGGAAGAACATTCCGCAGGATATCATCCGTCTGTCCCGCCGAGAATCCCAGGCGGATCCTCTCCTTCTGAGACGCGAACTCCTGGTTCAGCTGTTCCTCCAGCTGCCGGTCCAGATGAATGATCGCCCGGCCCGTCTCCACGTAGCGCCGTCCCGCCTCCGTCAGCTGGAACCGGCTGCCGTCGCGCACGAACAGCGCCAGCCCCAGATCACGCTCCGTCCTCTGCAGGAATTTGGTCAGCGCCGACTGGGTGATGAAGAGATGCGCCGCCGCCCGAGTGATGCTGCCCTGCTCGGCGATAGCCACGATATACTCATAATCACGGACGTCCATATTAAGAAAATCCTCCTTTTTTCACAGGAACAATTTGATTCAGCACAGCGGTCATCTTTCACCGCACCCACGCTCAAGTATCTGATAAACCAGTTCCATATTCAGATTCTGCCGCACTCCATCCGCCAGCAGATCGAACTGCCGCTGCTTATACGCTGCGCCGTCGTATTTCCATGCAGGTAAGTCGTCAGTGACGATGCCTTGCTTGTATTTCCATGCGAACAGATCGTCAATGGCGCTCTGCTCGTATTTGCCGTCATGCCTACCGTCGCGTTCTCCTCCGGAATACAAAAGTCCTTTCCGTTCATACAATGCTTTCACAATCTCTTCCGCGATCTCTCCGCTGTCGAAGATCCCATGAATATAACAACCGTACACATTTCCGCGCGCCGCGCCGCCGTTATTCCGAAAACATTCCGTCGATTCCTTTTCCTGTATCCCAATGCAATTCATAGCCGCCTCTCCCTCATGCACTGCCTTTCTGCTGAACACAAGCGGCCTTTCCTCCGAAACCGTACTTCCCATATGGATCTCGTACCCGGAAAAGTGCTTTCCGGAAAGCCCGGCGAACACGCCTCCGACTTCCGCGAAATTTCCTTCTGTCCGCCTTCTGGTCTTCTCCTTCGCAAATACCGTTCTGCCGCCAAGAAGCCCCATTCCCGCGATGTTTCCGCCACCCTCCGCTCCGTCCGGATCAGAAATGCTTTCGCCCAGCATCTGGTATCCGCCGCAAATCCCGAAGACCGGCACGCCGTCGGCTGCCAGCCGCTTCACCGCAGCCTCCAGTCCATTTTCCCGGATATGCTTAAGATCAGCAATGGTACTCTTCGTGCCGGGCAGAATGACCATATCCGGCGTCCCAAGCTGCTCCGCACGCGCCGTGAAACGGACCGACACGCCGGGGAAACGCGCGAATACATCGAAATCCGTGAAATTCGAGATGTGCGGCAGACGGATTACCACGATATCGATCATACCGTCTGCCGTCTTCCGCTCAAGCCTCTCCGCCAGGCTGTCCTCATCCTCCAGGTCGCAGTCGATGTACGGGATCACTCCCGCCACGGGTTTGCCTCCGCGCGCTTCCAGGATCTTTACGCCGTCGTCAAATAACCTCCGGTCACCGCGGAATTTATTCACGATCAGGCCCTTTACCAGCGCTCTCTCGTCCTCTTCCAGAAGCGCCAGTGTTCCCAAAAGCTGGGCAAATACGCCGCCGCGGTCGATGTCTCCGGCCAGCAGCACCGGCGCGTGAAGCATTTTCGCAAGGCCCATGTTGACGATATCGTCTTTCTTCAGATTCAGCTCCACCGGGCTTCCCGCGCCCTCCACAACGATGATATCATATCGACCAGCCAGCCGCCGATAAGCGGCCAGGATCTCCGGAACCAGTTCCTTCTTGTGCCGGAAATATTCCGCCGCCCGCATATCGCCCCGCACCTTGCCGTTTACGATGACCTGCGATGCAGAATCACTGGTTGGCTTCAGAAGGATCGGATTCATATCCACGAACGGCTCCGTCATCGCAGCCTCCGCCTGCATGGCCTGCGCCCGGCCTATTTCCAGGCCGTCCGCGGTCACATAGGAATTCAGCGCCATGTTCTGGGATTTAAACGGCGCACAGGAATAGCCGTCCTGCCGAAAGATCCGGCAGAGCGCCGCTACGAGAAAGCTCTTACCGGCACTGGACATAGTGCCCTGGATCATGATCGTTTTTGCCATAAAAATGTCTCTCTTCCTATGTTCTTCGGGGATGTATACAGTTTGCCGCGGTGTTTTGCCCTCATTTCGTTCAGACACCAGACCAGCGCGAGTTATAATGATTCCCGAACCGATTGGATCACCTGAAATCGCAATATTCCCAGTGATCGTTGATCACTCCGATTCCCTGAAGATAAGAATAAATGATCACCGGCCCCACGAATTTGAACCCTCTCTTTTTCAGATCCCCGCTGACCCGTTCGGACAACTCATCTTTCGCAGGCATATCCCTCATATCGGACAGATGATGGTCGATGGTCTTTCCATCGGTGAACCCCCAGATATACCGGTCGAAACTGCCGAATTCCTCCTGCACCTTAAGAAACGCCCGGGCGTTTGTGACCGCCGCCTCGATCTTCCGCCGGTTCCGGATAATCCCGGCGTCCTGCATCAGTTCCCCGATCTTCGTCTCGTCATAGGCCGCCACAATCCGTGGATCAAATCCATCGAACGCCTTTCGGAAATTATTCTCTTTCCGCAGAATGATATCCCAACTCACGCCGGCCTGCATCCCTTCCAGGATCAGCATCGCGAAAAGCTCCTGATCGCGGTGCTCCGGTTTGCACCAACGGGTGTCGTGATAACGGAGAGACTCCTCCGAAATTTGCCTCTGGCCCTCGCCTGACACCCAACCGCATCTCTTTTTCTCCATATCCACACCTCTTACAACCGTCTCTCTTAATCCCCATATCAGCGCTTTGCACAGCCTCTCATCTCAAATATTCGTGCGCTCTGCTTATACTGCAGTTCATCCGTGGTTCATCCGCTCAAGACCGATTACTGACCGCAGATGTCTGCTGCCGCCGGCCATCCCTATATCCCAAGACAGCGTTCCATTGCTTCAACAAGCGCCGCATTCTCCTCATGCGTCCTCACCGCGATCCGAAAATAAGACGCGTCCAGGCCGCTGTAATTTTCGCAGGACCGGATCAATATTCTTTCTTTCAACAATCGTTCATCGAGCGGCAGCCCGCAGCGGAACAAGAGGAAATTCGCTTCCGATAGATACACACGCAGGCCGAGCCGCGTAAGCTCTCTCCGAAGATATTCCCGCTCCGTTTCCACAATCTCTACGGTTCTGCGAACGTAGTCCCGTTCCTCCAGAGCCGCTATTCCTGCCGCCTGCGCCGGGGAACTAACGCTCCAGAACTGCCCCGTGTTCCGAACCGTCTCCGCCAGCTGCCTGCTGCCAAAGAGCGCATAACCCAGCCGTATCCCCGCCATCGCGTAAATCTTTGTAAATGCTTTCAGCACGATCACTGACCGCCTGCCGGCACACTTTATAAACCGCACCGCGCTCCGATCTCTGCTATCCCGCACAAAATCCAGGAAACACTCATCGCACAGCAGAAGAATCCCCTTCTCCCGGCACACCTCGCATATCTTCTCAAGAAGCGCCACATCGATCACGCTCCCTGTCGGATTATTCGGCGAGCACAGGATCAGCATCTGAACCGTTCCGTCCAGATATGCAAGGATCCCTTCGTCCAGAACAAAATCATTCTCCTCCGCCAGTCTGTATTCGACGATCCCGCTCCCAACCGCCGCAAGTGCTTTCGCGTATTCAGAAAATGTGGGCGCGCAGATCACCGCTTTCCTCGGCCGCAGCGCCAGCATGATCCGCCAGATCAGATCCGCCGCTCCGTTCCCGCATACAATCCGGCCGCTATCTATCCCTGTGTGAGCGGACAATTCCGCCGTCAGCGCCCGGCAATACGGATCCGGATAAATATCCCAGCAATCAATATCCCGTCTGAGCGCCTCTTTCACGCCTTCCGGCATGCCAAGCGGACCTATATTAGCAGAGAAATCATAGCGGATACCTCCGCCACGGATGCGGCAGCCGCTGGTGTTTCCGCCACAAACGCTGACTCCGTTAAAGCTGCCGCCATAAATATTGTCGCCATAAACATCGCCTCCATGGGGAGGACGCGCGGTCTCCCATTGTATATTGGTTTCCTTTTGCGCGTCCGATGACTTCTGCACTCCTTCAGGCATTTTCTTCTGCTCTCCTCAATTTTGATCAAACCCGGATTCTGCCTCCGATCACCATTCTTATGATCACGGAAAGTGCCAACACGATCACCGACGTGCAATACATAAGCCGGTTCGCCCTGCGGATATCCTCCGCCTCCACCGGCCGCTTATCGTCGCCAATATATTCCTTTCTGTGGAGTTCCCCGAAATAATACGCATCCCCGGCCAGTCTCACACCCAGTGCGCCCGCGCACACGGACTCCGTCTGGGCGGAATTAGGACTGGCGTGCTTTCGCCGGTCCCGCCGCCAGATTCGATACGCGTATCTGCCGTCATACCCCAGCAGATACGCGGAAAGGATCATGACAATTGCCGTGATCCGGGAAGGCAGATAGTTTACCGCATCGTCAAGTCTTGCGGCAAAACGCCCCAGGTCGGTATATTTCTCATTCCGGTAGCCAATCA
>CANPZZ010000049.1 GCA_947589125.1 uncultured Lachnospiraceae bacterium | reverse complement strand
ATTTCTTCCGTCGGATTGCAGACATCGACGGTGACGCCGTCGATCTCCGGGAACGCGTACGGAACCTGCACATCCGCGTGGATCTCTGTTCCGTGCAGGCGCAGCATTTCCCGCAGTCCCGGCTCCGCGCCCATGGAAAACGGAACCGTGTAATACCGGCCGATCTCTCCGCCGTTTCCATAAAGATATTCAGCGATCTTCACAGCGCCGTTTACATGATCGCCGTGAGGATGCGACAGCACAAAATAGTCCAGCTTCTTAAGCCCGATGCTTTCCACCAGCCTCAGGGTCTGATCTACGCAGTGCAGGTTCCCGCCGTCAATCATCATCGTGGTCCCCTTCGGGAAAACGATCACCGTGCATTCGCCGCATTTTGTGATATTCTTCTCCGGATTCTCAAATTTCTTTGGATCCAGGATATACATGTTCCCGTCGCCGCCGCCGGCGAGAACGCGGCGGATCCGGCCGGTAAGCGTCTCGTATCGGTCCATGGACCGGCATGTTACGGCCGCGACGGGCCCTTCCGTCCGGCACATTCCGGCCGCATCGCTTTCTTCCGCCCGGCACACTCCGGCCGCGGCGGCTAAAGCGGCCGCCTCGCTCCGGCATTCCAGCACTGCGGCTGCCAGCGGGTCATTTCCCCGGGCCTGACGGCTGATCCGGACCTGCTTCCACTGCAGCGCGCTTCCTTCATACGCAACGCGCCGCAGCTGCGTATCCCCGCAAAACGCCTTCATATCGATGTTCTGCAGCGTGGCCGGAAGCCGGATCTCCTTAAGGCCTGCGCATTCCTGAAACGCCTTTGACGCCAGGATCCTGGCACCGTCCGGAACTATGATCTTCTCCAGCGCCCCGCATCCCTGAAACGCATTGACCCCGATCACCTCAAGCCCTTCCGGAAGCTCTGCCTGTCTGAGCTTCGGAAGATGATGGAATGCGCGTTCCCCCACTCTCGTAACGCCCGCGCCTATATCCAGCGACACGATCTGTTCCCGGTACGCGTCCCAGGGCGCGTCTTCATAATCCTCCGGCCAGTCATCCATCGGGCCCTGTCCGCAGATCTGCAAAATGCCGGCATCTATGTCAAAACTCCACCGGACATTCTCCCCGCAGGCTCCGCCCGTCGGAAACGGCCCGCGGATCCCGGCTTTCATAAGTTCCTGCCTCAATCTTTCATAATAGATGTGAAAGCCGCCGTCATTGGGGTGCAGCGTTTTATCGCTGAAGTAGCCGCTCTCGTGTGGCACAAGATCACGGCCGCGGATCACCGTGACATTGGGAAATCGGGACGCCGCCTCGCAAAGCCAGCTTTCCATCCGCGCAAACGGTCCCATTTTCATCTCTTCCCTGTAATCTCCACGCCAGATCGGCGTCAGCGCCCAGATCCTGGCCTTCGGATGCCGCTCCGACAAAAGCCGGTAAAACATAAGGCTGTCTCTCTGAAACTCCTCCCAGCCGGACTTGAACCAGTCATTGGTACCATAAGCCGCCAGGATATCATCCGGTTCAATCGGATCATCGCAGGCCGCCAGGGCCGGAGAGAAGCGATCGGCCCCGATGGCCTTATTGAACCCCTCTGCGCCGAGAAAGTCCGCAAGACGGACCGTATGGTGCCGGGATGGATATTTCGCGTCGTAACCCTGAGTGATGGAATCCCCGTAGAATACGATCTTCCTTCTGCTTCGCGCCGCCGGGATCAGGGACGCCCCGTCGTCCAGCTCCAGGCTCTGCAGCACGGAGACCACGGACCACGGAAATACAATACGAATCTTCTTCTCACCCTCTCCCAGATCATAGGTACCCGTAAACGCGCCGAGAAACGCCCCCGGACAATCCGTCGGTCCGTCCTCCGCGGGAGCTCTCTTCATCTCTGCCCGGTCCTGATTGCCCAGCTGTCCGATCAGCCGCCCGTTCTTCAGAATATCGCAGGTAAACGCATAACGGTTCGTACTCACCGCCGCCGTCACAGACAGCGTCAGCCGCCGGCTGTCCGTCCCAAACGCAAGAATTACCCCTGCCGTCGCCAGCGTCTTCCGATACAGCGCCGTACCGGTATATACATTCTGCTGTTCCTCCGTAAAACGGAAGAAATGGATCCCATCCTCCATCGCTTCGACCCGCACGGCTCCTCTCGTGATCGAAACGATCTGCTCCAAGCTGCATTTCATCGGATCAGCACCTCCTATACGATCCTCTCAAGCTTATACTTATGATTAGGTCTTAAGTATTTCTGATTATAACAGGATATAACTGGATTTGCAAGAAAATTCGCAATAAAATTGCAAAAAAAGGAAGCCTTTCGGCTTCCATCTTATCAGGGTGGATAAAGGGATTCGAACCCTTGGCCTCCAGAGCCACAATCTGGCGCGCTAACCAGCTGCGCTATACCCACCATATTAAGTTACAAACGAGCCTGAAGGGATTCGAACCCCCGACCCACGGCTTAGAAGGCCGTTGCTCTATCCGGCTGAGCTACAGACTCAGGCAAGAGCAGGTGATGGGAATCGAACCCACGTATCCAGCTTGGAAGGCTAGTGTTCTACCATTGAACCACACCTGCATGTAATGGCATCGGGGTGACAGGATTCGAACCTGCGACTTCCTGGTCCCAAACCAGGCGCTCTAGCCAAACTGAGCCACACCCCGGTATATGTTAAGGCACCGAAAATCTGCCGCCTAACCATACGTCTGCCACGACGCACAGATTATTATATATGAAAGGTTCGGTAATGTCAACTGGTTTTTTGCATTTTTACTTCATCCGGAATCATCCCTGACAGACCGTCCAGGCTGATCAGAGCGCGGACCCTATTCCCCCGGAAAAGCCAGGGTCCGCGATGATCAGTGGTACTTTGAGAGAGGCAGAATGGCAAAATTATCCGGCGCACCCACCGCCCCCGATGACCGCCCCGCCCTTTTAGCGGGATCGCGCTGCGTTCATAGTCGGGGACGGCGGCGCCTTTGGAGTTGGCCCTGGTGCTGGCCAGAGCCGTTTCCCTACGCGGGCTGTGCCGTAACCGGCTTCCCCAGAATAGTCAGCCAGAGTTTTATGTGAGCGGGGAACGCCTGTCCGTTACAGCAGCCGGTCTCCGTAGGGTACTTTCTCCTCAGAGCGGCTGCCCTATATGGGCCGTATACCGGCAGGGCTGTGTGTCCCTTCCTATAACACGCTCTCGGCTGCCGGCCCGGGCTCGATCTGATAGAATGATTGTAACAGAAAAAGGGCGCGGACTCCATGACTGTAATTTCCGGATTCCGGCACCCTTTTACGATAAAGTATGTTTTCCCCTGCAGATTCAGGACATACTTGTATTCTATTACTGTGATCGGTACAGACTTTTCTTCCGATACTCCATCGGCGAGCAGCCATACCGGGCCTTGAACGCTCTGCTTAAATGAGACGCGTCGAAGAACCCAGTCCTGTCCGCGACCTCCTGAATACTCAGATCCCGGCTGCCCATAAGCCTGCGTGCCGCTTCCAGACGCACTCTCTGCAGATAAACGCTGAATTTCTGGCCTGTCTCTTTCTTAAACAGCATGGAAAGATAGGCGCGGCTCAGATGCACATGATCCGCCACCTCATCCAGTGAAATCTTCCCTCCGTAATTCTCCCGTATATACTGTATCGCCTGCCGCACCGCCGGCGTATAGGACATTCCCCTGCTTTTTTCCCTCAGAATATTGTCCAGATAAGCCGCCACTTTAAAGAGCGCGCTCCCAAGCTCCTCCAGATCGGAGACCGACCAGCCCAGCCACAGCTCGATGCCGTTTACGTCCCGCCTCTCTTCTTCATTTAACGGATAACGCCGGACCTCCTGGAGATAGGCGCTCAGGATATGGTTGCCCAGGGCGCGCACATAAGCCGGATGGAACAGATCCGCCCCCTTCACGGCTGTAAGAAATGCTTTCAGTTCTTCCAGCGCGCAGCGGTAATTCTGTGCACTTAAATAAGCGACGATCCGATCAGCTGTCCGGCCGAAATTCGTGCATGCGGGAATCTCTCCGCCGCAGTTCGGATCCGTCAGCCCTTCCGCATAAGCCGCCGTCCCTTTCTCCTTAAATACCTCCTGCCGCCAGTCTTCCTCCGACGACGCCCCGATCAGAAGCTGTCCGTAACAGATGCAGCCGGGGATCCCGAAAAACCTTCGGTTCTCCCGCGCCGCCGCGGCCCGCCGGTACATTTCTGCGATGGTATCCGGCAGTTTTCTCTCTGTTTCGTCTCCGACCTTTTTCTCGCCGCGGACACTGCTGGCTCCAAGATAGACCGGCACGCCAAGATGCGCCTGCAGGATCGACCGCAGCCGGTTCAGATCGTTCATCACGCGCTCTTCATTATTCTGATCAAAGATCATGGAAAATTCCTGTGAACCATTCTGAAAGCAGTCGCCGCCGCGGCCTTCCTGCTCCAGATACAACGATAGAAATTCCATTACGGTCTCCCGCGGAACCTCTTTTCCAAAATACAGATTTGCAAATATAAGTTTTCCCGGAGCCAATTTTCGATCCGCCGCGTATAACTCCAGCGTACCGTTTTCCGCTCCATCCTCTGTCATCCGCCGAAGCCAGACCTCCTGCTTCTGCTTCTTGCCAGATACGCCCGGGCTGCTTTCCGCCGGCCTCTTCCGTTCTTCCTGGCGGTTACGGACGATCCATTCCGCCGCTTCCGTAAGGATCTGCTTCAGGCTCTCCCCCGATAATTCCGTCTTAGGTATAAATTCATGCGCTCCCAGCTTCATCGCCCAACGGGCATGGTCAAAACGGTCATAAGCGCTGAAGATCACCTTATAAATTGGGAATTCCCCTGCTTTCAGATAGCTCAGAAGCTCCATTCCGTCCATTACCGGCATACGGATATCCGTAAATACCACATCCGCCCCATGCTGACGAATGTACTCTAGCGCCTGGGACCCATTTTCAAATACCCCCTCTACCAGACAGTCCATTCCCAGTTCCTCGATCTTCTTTTTCATCCACTGTCTGGTGATCGCATCATCCTCCGCGATCACGATTCTCATACTCATTTTCCTGGTTTTTGTCATTATGCCTCCCTGCTGTTGTCGTCTGTAACCAGTTGCCCTACTCTTCTTCCTCTGCGTTCTTCTCCCCTTGCGGATACCCTGACCGTGTCGTCATGAACCACTCGCAGGGTTCTGACGTCCGCATGTCTTCCGCATCCGGGCCGGCGCCGGTCTGACCCCGGCGTCTGAAAGCCGCAAGTCTCTCCTGTTCTGCCGTCCGCATCTCCTCCTTTCCAGGTTCAACCCGCTGAAATACATAATATCCGTAGGAACGCTCCGGATCGATCCTGCTGTCCTCCAGATCGCAGACGTACACCTCCCGCGCGCCATTACGCACGGCCTGATGCGTCACCCGCAGCAGCAGCCGGTCGAAATCTCTCTCGGCGCAGCGCCGGATGATCAGATACGCCTTTCCCGTTGTCTCGATCTCACTCTGGATCAGTTCATAGGCCCAGTCTTTATTCTCACCGGTTATTCTCTCCCGAAGCCGCCGTTCATATTCCATGCTCACAAGCGTAAGCCCTTTTGCCGGCGCCGTCGGCCCGGCCGTCCGCCGGTCCCTGGCGTCCAGGATCTCTTCCACATGTTCCGGCGGATAAACGCCGATACCTACTTTGATCAGCGTGCCGGCAATGATCCGCACCATATTGTAGAGGAAACCGCTGCCGCCGATCCGTAATGTGATCATATCATCTTTCTTGTCGATCGAAAGGCTATAGATGGTCCTGACCGTTTCTTCCGCCTGTCCCCTGGGCGCGCAGAAACTCTTGAAATCATGTTCTCCGATCAGATAAGCGGCTCCCTTTTTCATTTTTTCCACATCCAGAGGAAAATAGCAGAAATAGGAATACAGCCGCTCGGTGGGCATATTGATCTTCCGGTTCAGGATCCGGTACTCATAGGTCTTCGTACAGTTCTGCTTCCTGGGATGCCAGTCGGATGCCGTTTCCTCCGAGCTTAATGCCCGGATATCCTCCGGCAGCCACTGATTCAGCGCAAGGCAGATCTTGTCCGCCGCCATTCGGTTCTCCGTGTCGAACACAGCCACATTTTCCAGCGCATGCACACCGGCGTCCGTTCTGCTGGCGCCGATCACCGCGATCTCTTCCCCCATGAGCTGGGAGAGCGCCTTATTCAGTACCTCTTCGATCGTCACCGCGTTCTTCTGAAACTGCCACCCGCTGTAATTCGTCCCATCGTATGCCAGAACCAGTCTGATCCGTCTCACCGGAGGCCTCCCTTCCATTACAATATAATCTTAGTCAATATAATAACGCCCAGATACCCGGCGTATACCGCGTACGCCGCGTGATCTCTCCCGGCGTACTTGAGCGGCTTCATCTTCGTTCTTCCCTCTCCGCCGTGATAACACCGCGCTTCCATCGCCATAGCCAGATCCGTTGCCCGCCTGAACGCCGAAATAAACAGCGGCACCAGCAGCGGCACCATGCTCTTCGCCTTCTGTACCAGGCCCCCGCTCTCAAAATCCGCGCCTCTTGCCATCTGCGCCTTCATGATCTTATCCGTCTCCTCCACGAGGATCGGTATAAACCGCAGGGCGATAGACATGATCATGGCCATCTCATGCACCGGCACCTTCACCTTTTTGAGAAATCCCAGACTCTTCTCCAAACCGTCCGTAAGCTGGTTCGGCGTGGTTGTAAGCGTCATTACCGACGAGCCCATCACCAGAAAGATCAGCCGCACAGCCATAAAGCTTGCCATGCGCACACCTTCCCATGTTACCCGTAAAAACCAGATACGGAATATCTCCTCGCCTTCCGTCAGAAACAAATTAAAGCTGACGCTGATCAGCAGCAGGAAAACAATCGCCTTAAGGCCTCTTACCATAAAAGAAACCGGCACTTTCGAGAGCCGTATCACCATAGCCAGGAACACCGCGGCAGCCGCATATCCCCACACGTTGTCCGCCAGAAACAGCGACACGATATATACCATCGTACCAAACAGCTTCGTCCGCGGGTCCATGCGGTGCAGCACGGAGTCCACCGGATAATATTGTCCAATCGTAATCTCCCTTAACATATCTGTCCTTTCTCAGACCGCAGGCCGTCAGCAATGCCTGTGCCTCCCGCAGCCTTTCTATATCATACCGCCTGACGCGTTCCGCAATCCGCCGCCGTTTTGCAGCACCGCCAGAAGCGCGTCACGGGCTTCCTCCACCGTGGTAATATCCTCGTCGATCTCCACGCCGCGTTCCCGCAGAGCATGGACCACATACGTCACCTGCGGCGCCGCAAGCCCCATCTGCTCCAGCTCCCTGTAATGTCGGAATATTTCCCTGGGAGTTCCGTCAAACGCCTTCTTCCCGTGGTTCATCACCAGAAGCCGGTCCGCGTATCTGGCCATATCCTCCATGCTGTGGGACACAAGGATGATCGTCATTCCGCGGGCATCGTGAAGCTTCTCAACCTGATCCAGGATCTCGTCCCTTCCCTTCGGATCCAGACCCGCCGTCGGTTCGTCCAGGATCAGCACCTCTGGATTCATCGCCAGCACCCCGGCAATGGCCACCCGCCGCTTCTGTCCGCCCGACAGTTCAAACGGCGACTGTTCCCAGTATTTTTCCTTCATCCCAACAAGCCTCAGCGCATCCTCGGCCCGCTGGCGGACTTCTTCTTCCGAAAGGCCCAAATTCCGCGGTCCGTAACATACATCAGAGATCACATCCACCTCAAACAACTGATGCTCCGGATACTGGAATACCAGACCAACCTTGCTGCGCAGCTGCCGCAGGCTGTAGCCCTCTCCGTAGATATCTTCTCCATTGTAATAAATTTTTCCGCCGGTAGGCTTCACCAGACCGTTTAAATGCTGGATCAGCGTAGATTTTCCGGACCCGGTGTGACCGATCAGACCGACGAACTGGCCGTCCGGAATCTCGAAGCTGACCCCGTCCAGCGCCCTCTGCTCCAGAGCCGTTCCTTCATTATATACAAACGTCAGGTTTTCCACCTTTATTGCCATATTTTCATATCTCCTTTTTTCCGCCAGGACCGCTGTTTAATATAGCTATCCCCTGAAGTACTCGCGGGTACGCCCGTCCGCCGGCAATTCGGCTCATTCCTGCACAAGCTACTCGTTTTGTTCTTCCGCTTCTGCCGGCGCCTCGCTTCATTCCCTCGCTTCTGCCAGTTCCGTTCTCTGCTCTTCCGCTTCTACCAGCGCCTAGCTTCGTCTTTCCGCTTCTCTCCCGGACAACGCCTTCATGAAGCTCTCCACAAACTCGTCCAGCGACAGGATTCCTTCGGGCATATCCGCTCCGCCCCTGCGCAGTTCATACGCCAGCTCCGTTACCTGCGGCACATCCAGCCGGTATTTCTTCAGTTCATCCACTCTTGAGAAAATTTCCCGCGGCGTACCGTCCATCACGATTTTTCCCTCATCCATCACGATCACACGGTCCGCATGGACGACTTCCTCCATGTAATGGGTGATCAGGAGCACCGTGATCCCTTCCTTCTGGTTCAGCTCCCGCACTGTACGGATGACTTCCTTCCGTCCGTTTGGATCCAGCATCGCCGTCGGTTCATCCAGCACGATGCACTCAGGCCGCATGGCCATGACTCCGGCGATAGCCACCCGCTGCTTCTGTCCGCCTGACAGTTTATTCGGCGATTTGTACCGGTAAGCGGTCATTCCTACCGCCTCCAGGCTCTCATCCACCCGTTTCCAGATATCATCCGTAGGAACGCCGATATTCTCAGGCCCAAAGCCCACATCCTCTTCCACCACATTCCCGATGATCTGGTTGTCCGGGTTCTGAAATACCATCCCGGCCCTCTTGCGGATCTCCCACACCTTGCTCTCATCCGCCGTGTCCATATCCGACACCCAGACAGTTCCCTCCGTCGGCACCAGGATCGCGTTGATATGCTTGGCCAGCGTTGATTTGCCGGAGCCGTTGTGGCCCAGGATTGCCACGAAACTGCCCTTCTCCACATCGACATCCAGGCCGTCGATCGCCCGGTCCACTTCTTCGATATTCTCTTCCTCATCACGTCGTATATAATCAAATACCAGCCTGCTGGCTTTAATGATCCCCATAATTCCTCCATCCGGCCCGCTTTCTTTATCCTGCCGGTTCCGCGTTCCTTTTACACCGGGCAGACCGAACTGCCGCCGGTCCGCCGCTTAACTCACATTTTTTCAATTTTAGTTGAAATCTATCTATTCGTCAACCTGTAAATGCAAAATGTCCATCCAGCCGCTTTTCAGATATTCAAATGTCCTAAAAAAGGAGTGCAGTCAATAAACTGCACCCCGCTTCTATGATCATTCTTCTAACGGATATGACCCCGCTTCTCACTGAATCCATGCACCGTCCGCGCCTACCTGGAAATATGTATCGATCGTCGTATTCGTGGCCAGATAGCCATATCCGGGATAGAAATAGTAGTATTTCTTAGCAATCTCATGCCACCCTTCCAGCATAACGCCGTTGCTGTCAAGATAATATGTCTTGCCGCCCTTCGCCAGCCAGCCTGTATGCATGGCGCCTTCCACGCCGTCGGAAATCGTGTTCAGATAATACCAACTGTTCCCGGCTTTGATCCAGCCTGTCTGCATAGCGCCGTTCGTCTGCATATAATACCAGAGACCTTTCACCTGCTGCCAGCCCGTCAGCATCCGTCCGCTGGAATCAAACAGATACCAGATCCCATTCAGCTTCAGCCATCCATTCGTCTGATACTGACCGTTGGGATACCGGAAATACCAGTCTCCGTTCGACTTGATCCAGCCGATCTGTGTCGTCCCCGCCGCCACATTATCCACGTTCGTCTGGCCGCTCCCGTCAGATACATCCTCCTCAGAAATATAGATCTCATCGGAATCCAGCCATTCGCTTTTCATTCCGTACTTCTTCTGATCCTCCGTATGCGGCACAGAGCGGACTCTGAAATAGTAGCTTCCCTTTCTTGTCATATACGGATAGAAATTATAGGACGTTCCATGATAGTCTTCAACTTTATGAACGACCGAATTGCCACGGTACAGATAGACATCGTAATATCCGGACATCATGGAACTGATATACTCGTCATACAGATCATAATCCTGGTTCCAGACGGCCCGCCCGTAAGCACCGTCTCTCCATTCGGCACTGACAGGCGCGTAATACTGTCCCTTGACGCCATTCAATGTGATCACAACGGCCAGTTCATCATTGCTCTCCCGTCTGGCACTGACCATCGTACCACCCCGAATCGTGACATTGCTCGAACCGTACGATCCCCGGAACGCATAGTCTGAATTGGTGATCTCCAGATAAACCCGCATCTTCGGCTGATCGCCAATACCGATATACCGATCCTCCGACGTGATCCACTCTGCGTAGCGAACTGCGTATTTGTCTGAGTTCGTCACAGCATAAGCCGGATAATCCTGCGTCTTCGTAGTGTCGTCCTGCAGGATCGTGATCTCCGGCAGAGTGTCTCCCGGACTGATCGTCACACCTACCCGGATCGTCACTCCGGTCAATGCTTTCGTCGTCGCCGCCTGCGCAGGCTGACCTGCCAGCAATACCATAAGACAAGACAGTACTGCCGCCAATACCCGCCTGCCTCTTATCGCTGTTTTCATCCGCATTCCTCCAAATCGTATATATTATCCGTTTCCTGCATTTATTATAAACAAATGTCCCTGCAACGTCAACTTAAGATATTCTTTCTTTTTCATACCTTTTTCCTAAAGAGACAGATAAATCCAGCTTTCGTTGATGTTTCCCGCCAATCTTTCCCGCGTATGTGCCTTCTCTTTGCGTCACAAGGTACTCTGCGCCAGGAAATAGAAAAAGAGCGACACTAGCGCTCCTTTGCATACTAATATAATACGGGCAGGGCGTCACTGGCGCCCTGCTCGCATGGAAATACAACAGGCTTCCCGCCATGCAGCGGGAAGCCCGACAAATTAAACCAGTTCGATCAGAACCATCATCGCGCCGTCGCCTTTGCGCTGGCCGATCTTGACGATCCTGGTGTAGCCGCCGTTGCGGCCGACATATTTGGGAGCGACCTCGTCGAACAGCTTCGCAACGATATCCGCTTCCTTGGTGTTCCTCTTGCGTCCGGCCGGAGTCGTGGGAACCTCGGTCACCGGATAGAGCACTTTCAGCATCTGCCTTCTGGCATGCAGCCTGGAGGGCAGATCCTTCTTGATCTCCTTCTCGACCTCGTCATAAACGGTCACTTTCTTGCCGTCCTTGACTTCCTTAACTCTCTTGCCGTCCTTGTCCTTGCGCGGAACCTTGGCGGTCACCTTCACAGTCTCGAAGTTATCCTTCTCCTTGACAGCCTTGGCGATCAGGCCCTCGGCGATCTTACGGATCTCCTTGGCTCTGGCCTCGGTGGTAACGATCTTCCCGTGATACAGAAGAGCGGTCACCTGATTCCTGAGTAATGCTTTTCTCTGACTGGACGTCTTGCCCAGTTTGCGATATCCTGCCATGTCTTTCTTCCTCCATAGATTCTGGAGAGCGGCGCTGTGCCCTTTGGTCTTACCTGCGCTGCATCTTCCTGATAATGATTCTTTTACCGGCTTCCTGCAGCTTCGGTCTTACGGAAACCGGCATACAGTCCAGTCCATAAAGGACCGGCCTCGTATCCGTGTTCACTCAGCGAATGAATCACTCGTCGCCGGGATTCAGCTGAAGTCCCAGCTCTTTTAACTTGGACAGAACTTCCTCTAAAGACTTCCGGCCAAGGTTGCGGACCTTCATCATATCCTCGGAGGTGCGGTTGCACAGCTCTTCCACGGTATTGATTCCGGCACGCTTTAAGCAGTTATAAGAACGGACAGACAACTCCAGTTCGTCGATATTCATCTCGAGAACTTTCTCCTTCTCATTGTCCTCCTTCTCCACCATGACCTCGGCGGTCCTGGCGTTCTCGGACAGATCAATGAACAGGTTCAGATGCTCGCTCATGACCTTGGCAGCCAGGCTGACAGCCTCATCCGGCGCCAGTGTACCGTTGGTCCAGACCTCCAGCGTCAGCTTGTCATAGTCTGTCTGCTGGCCCACACGGGTATCCTCGACCGACATATTAACACGCTCTACCGGGGTATAGATGGAATCCACGGCGATCACCCCGATGGGAAGGTCGTCCTTCTTATTCTTATCCGCGCTCACATAGCCGCGGCCCTTGGTGATCGTAAGCTCCATGTAGAACTTGCTGTCAGCGCCGCCGCTTAATGTAGCGATAACCTGATCCGGATTGATGATCTCGATATCCGGGTCTGCCTGGATGTCGGCGCCGGTGATGACGCCCTCACCCTCGTACTCAATGTATGCTGTCTTAACTTCGTTGCTTTCGCTGCTGTTCTTGATGGACAGACTCTTCACGTTCATGATGATCTCAGTCACATCCTCCTTGACGCCGGGGATGGAACTGAACTCATGGAGAACGCCGTCGATCTTCACCTGACTCACCGCAGCACCCGGCAAGGATGAAAGCATGATTCTCCGGAGAGAATTGCCAAGTGTGGTGCCGTAGCCTCTCTCGAGCGGTTCTACTACGAACCTTCCGTATTTCCTGTCATCAGAAATCTCTGCGATCTCGATATTTGGTTTCTCAAACTCGAACACTCTAGCCCCTCCTTTTTGGGTATGCTCTACGGATTATTTGGAGTACAACTCGACGATAAGCATCTCGTTAACCGGGACGTCGATCTCCTCTCTGGTCGGTAGCGCGCTCACGGTGCCGCGCAGATTCTCTGCATCCACATCGAGCCAGGCCGGAACGATACGTCCGCCGGTCACTTCCAGAACATCTTTAAATCTCTGGGAGGATTTGCACTTCTCTTTTACTTCGATCACATCGCCGGCCTTCACCAGATAGGACGGAATGTTCACGCTCTTGCCGTTGACAAGAAGCTGCTTGTGATCGACGATCTGACGGGCCTCTCTTCTGGTGCGGGCAAAACCCATACGGAAGATAACGCTGTCCAGTCTTCTCTCCAGAAGGATCATCAGGTTCTCACCTGCCTGACCTTCCATACGCTCAGCCTTTGCGTAATAGTTGCGGAAAGGCTTCTCCAGGACTCCGTAGATGAATTTGGCTTTCTGCTTCTCGCGAAGCTGCATGCCGTACTCGCTCATCTTACGGTTGGCTCTCTTTAACTCTCTGTTTGATTTCTTGTCTATTCCTAAATAGGCGGGCTCCAAACCAAGGGATCTGCATCTTTTAAGAACAGGAACTCTATCTACTGCCACTTTTCGTACCTCCTATCAGACTCTTCTACGCTTTGGCGGACGGCAGCCGTTGTGAGGAACAGCCGTTACGTCTCTAATACTTGTTACTTCAATACCGCATGCGGACAATGCGCGGATAGCCGCCTCACGTCCTGAGCCCGGGCCCTTGACCATAACGTCAACAGATTTCAGACCATGTACGATAGCTGCCTTGGCAGCAGTCTCTGCAGCCATCTGAGCTGCGTAGGGAGTAGATTTCCTTGAACCTCTAAATCCCAGACCACCGGCACTTGCCCATGACAACGCATTGCCCTGGGTATCCGTCAACGTCACGATCGTGTTGTTGAAAGATGCCTGGATATGTGCCTGTCCGCGTTCAACGTTTTTCTTGACACGCTTTTTTGTCACTTTCTTCGCAGTGGACACTTTTTTAGCCATTTTAAACTAACCTACTTTCTTCCTGATTGCTCGAATCGCTGTTTCCTGTTTTTAAAACATGTAACGTGATTCTACGTAATAGTTTGCCGCGCTAAGCGCTTACTTCTTCTTATTCGCCACAGTCTTCTTCGGTCCCTTGCGGGTTCTCGCGTTGTTCTTGGTATTCTGACCGCGAACCGGAAGGCTTCTTCTATGGCGGATTCCACGGTAGCAGCCGATTTCCTGAAGGCGCTTGATATTCATAGCGACTTCTCTGCGCAGATCGCCTTCTACCACCTGGGTATCAGCGATCACAGCGGAAATCTTACGCACTTCATCGTCTGTCAGATCTTTGACACGGGTATCCGGGTTCACGCCGGCTTCCTTAAGGATGCGGTTAGAACTGGTGCGCCCGATGCCGTAGATATAGGTCAGACCGATCTCTACACGTTTTTCCCTTGGCAAATCAACACCTGAAATACGAGCCATGTGCCTGTTACACCTCCTGTATTATTTGAAAACTTAACCTTGTCTCTGTTTGTGCTTCGGGTTCTCACAGATAATTCTGATGCTGCCCTTACGCTTGATGATCTTGCATTTCTCGCAGATCGGTTTCACTGAGGATCTGACTTTCACAGCAATTCTCCTTTCTCCCCTGTCTGGGTGCAGAGCATACTTCACCCACTACTTCAACAAAGTCGCCATAATAGTATAGCACTTCATCCCTGGGAAAGCAAGCATTTTTTTACATTTGTTCTTATTTATCCCGCCAGATGATACGGCCCTTCGTCAGGTCGTACGGAGACATCTCGATGGTGACACGGTCGCCCGGCAGAATCTTGATGTAGTTCATCCGGAGCTTGCCGCTGATATGGGCAAGCACCTGGTGACCGTTCTCCAACTTCACCTGGAACATGGCGTTGGGAAGCTTCTCTACCACAACTCCCTCGATTTCGATTACGTCCGCCTTAGACATACGGTTTTCTCCTCCCTTGAGGCTGACACTTAGTTGCTTTCGGACCCTTCCGCCGGAAGCGACAGGATCTCGGGGCCGTTCTCGCAGATCAGGATCGTGTTCTCATAATGGGCAGACAGGGATCCGTCCTGCGTTACCACGGTCCAGTCGTCGTCCAACCAGCAAACATCCGGCTTTCCCGCGTTGATCATGGGTTCCACGGCCAGGGTCATCCCTTCCCGAAGGCGGATGCCTCTCAGCCGTCTGGCGTAATTCGGCACCTCCGGATCCTCGTGAAGATGACTGCCGATCCCGTGCCCCACCAGATCGCGCACCACGCCGTAGCCGAACCGTTCGGCGTACGCCTGGATATGCGAAGAGATATCATTTAAATGATTGCCGGCTCTGGCGTATTTAATCCCTTCAAAGAAGCACTGGCGCGTTACTTCGATCAGCTTCTCCGCTTCCGGGCTGATCCGGCCGATCCCGTAGGTTCTAGCCGCATCCGAGTGATATCCCTTATAGATCACGCCGGCGTCCAGGCTGACGATATCGCCTTCCTTCAGGATCCGTTTCCGGTTCGGGATCCCGTGGACCACTTCGCTGTTCACCGATACGCATATGGAAGCGGGATAGCCGTTATAGTTCTTAAAGGAGGGAATACAGCCGTAGCTGCGGATGATCTCCTCGCCAAGCCGGTCGATGTCCCAGGTGGACATGCCGGGCGCAAGCGCCCGGCCCAGCTCCTCATGGGTTTTGGCCAGAATCCTTCCGGCCTCACGCATCAGCTCGATCTCCCGCTCCGATTTAATGGTGACCGACATGCTCTCAGGCCCCCAGGATCTCCACGATATCCGCGAACACCTGATTCAGATCCTGCGTGCCGTCCACTTCCTTCAGAACGCCGGCCTTCTGATAATAGTCGATCAGCGGCTGGGTCTGTTCATGGTAGACAGCAAGGCGGTTCTTCACCGTCTCGGGCTTATCGTCGTCGCGAAGTACCAGAGCGCTTCCGCAGGTATCGCAGACGCCTTCTGCCTTCGGAGGATTGAACTGTACATGGTAGGTGGCGCCGCAGCTTAAGCATGCGCGGCGGCCGGACATACGGGTAATGATGTTCTCATCCGGAACATCGACATTGATCGCATAGTCGATGGCCTCGCCCCGGGCGGCCAGCGCCTCCGTCAGGCTTTCGGCCTGCGGTATGGTCCTGGGGAATCCGTCCAGCACATAACCCTTCGCACAGTCGTCCGCCTGAATGCGGTCCATCAGCATTCCGATGGTGATCTCGTCGGGAACCAGCTTGCCCTGATCCATGAAGGTCTTCGCCTTCATGCCCAGTTCGGTGCCTCCCTTGATGTTCGCACGGAAAATATCTCCGGTGGAGATGTGCGGAATTCCATACTTCTCTGCAATCTTCTTCGCCTGCGTCCCTTTTCCAGCTCCGGGAGCGCCTAACATGATGATCTTCATACGGTCTCCTCCTTGTTATTCTACATGACAGAATGGAACGAAAAACTGCAATGAGAAGAAAGGCGGCCCGGCCTTCCTTCTCATCATTTTGTACCTCGCGATAAACAGGGTTCCTTCACCCGAACGTCTTACGATCAGTCGTTTAAGAATCCTCTGTAGTTGCGGACCAGCATCTGCGACTCGATCGCGTTGAGCGTTTCCAGAACCACGCCTACGATGATGATCAGCGATGTGCCCGCGAAGGACAGCCGGCTGATATTGAACAGTCCCGATACCAGGATCGGAATGATGCAGACGATGATCAGACCGACTGCTCCGATGAATACGATGTAGTTCAGGATGCTGTTCAGGTACTCGCTGGTGGGCTTGCCGGGACGGATGCCCGGGATAAAGCCGCCCTGCTTCTTGATGTTGTTGGCTACCTCCAGCGGATTGAAGGTGATGGACGTATAGAAATACGCGAACACCACGATCAGCACCAGATAAATGATCAGACCGATGGAATATACCGGCTGATCCATCCGAAACCACATGGAGGAATTCAGCATCAGAAGGATCTTGCCGCCGATGCTGTTATAGTTCACATTGAAGAACTGGGCGATCACCACCGGCAGGGACATGATGGACGACGCGAAGATCACCGGGATAACGCCGGCCGTGTTGACCTTCAGCGGAATGTTGGAGGAACGGCCTCCGACCATCCTTCTGCCCTGCATCTTCTGGGAATACTGCACCGGGATCCTCCGGACCGCATCCTGAAGAATGATAACAAACACCGTCATCGCCACGATCAGCGCCAGGATGATGATCACGGTCACGATCGCTACCGGCACGTTCTTGCCGGAAAGGAAGCGGGTGTACAGCGTATTGACATCGTCCGGCAGACTGGAAATGATGTTGAAGAGCAGGACGACGGAAATTCCGTTACCCACGCCGTTCTCCGTGATCCGCTCGCCGATCCACATCAGGAAGGCGCTGCCTGCGGTCATGGCCGCGATGGCCACGATCACGCTGCCTGCATTATAGTTGACCAGAAGTCCCTGTCCGCCGAATCCGATGGCCATACCGCCGGATTCCAGAAGAGCCAGGGCCACGGTCAGATAGCGGGTGTACTCCGCGATCTTCTTGCGGCCGTCCTCGCCTTCCCTCTGCATCTCTTCCAGCTTCGGGATGGCGATGGTCATCAGCTGCATGATAATGGATGATGTGATATACGGGGTAATGCTCAGCGCCAGGATGGACATGTTCGAGAAGGATCCACCGGTCATCGCATTGAAAAATCCAAAAGCGTCTGTCGTCTGACTAGCAAAAAAGTCCGCAAAATAACTTGTGTTTACCCCCGGTACCGGCAGCTGGGATCCGAAACGGATCACTACCAGCATCACAAACGTGTAAAGTATTTTATTTCGGATTTCTTTTATACGAAACGCATCTCGGAATGTTTTCCACATATTAAATCACC
>CANPZZ010000048.1 GCA_947589125.1 uncultured Lachnospiraceae bacterium | reverse complement strand
CAGATCCAGGCGGTCTATGACGCCGGGTACGATGAGTGGATGCTCTGGAGCGCCGCGTGCAAATATCACTGGGACGGCCTTCGATCGCCGGAAGAGGGCGAGGCGGAGATGAGAGAACTGGAGGCAAAGCGGGCTGCCCAGGCGCAGACGATGGCCGCGGAGGAGACGCTTCCGGCGGAGACGGAAGAAACATCGGATACGTCAGAGCCGGCAGGCGGGGAAGAAGCCGATGGACAGGAGAGCGCATCGGCAGGGAGCTGAGAAGGTGGCATTATGGAGAGAATTCCAAAGCCGGGAGAATTCTACCGGCATTTTAAAGGGAAGCTTTATCAGGTCATAACAGTGGCCGAGCATACGGAGACCGGGGAGAAACTGGTCGTCTATCAGGCCCTGTACGGGGATTACCGGGTGTACGCGAGACCGCTCGCCATGTTTATGGGCAAAGTGGACCGGGAGAAATATCCGGACGCAGGACAGACGTACCGGTTCGAAAAGGCGGAACCGGACGCCGGGAGCGGGAACGTCACCGCAGTGGCAGAAGACGCAGAGCCGGACGCCGGGAGCGTGAACGCTGCCGCTGAGACAGAAGACGCAGAATCAGGCGGATCCGCAGGACTGAATCCGCTGATCGGTGCCTTTGCCGAGGCGGAGGATATTAGCGAAAAGCTGGCGGTCTTCGCGTTCATGCGCCGGACTATCACACAGGCCGATCTGGATGTGATTTTGGAGATGCTGGATCTGCAGCCGTCGGGCGGCGATATCAGGGCGCAGGCGGATTCGGTCGAGGCCTATCTGAAGATGCAACTGAAATATAATGGAACGCGGCTGCGGTAAGCGGCCGCGTTTCTTTACGATTCCGTCGCTGTGGTGCTCTCTTGTTGGAAAAATCCAGTATTTCATGTTTCCATACGAACAGAGCGCCCGTGACTCCCTGCCTATGCTGGCTCACAGAAACCGAACAGCGCTTACGAAGCGAACGCTCGCAGATCAACGGCCGCGGATTCTCCGGCTTGCGGATTCCCGCAATTTGTATTATGATAGAGTTCGGAATCGGAATAAGCGGATGCCGGTCGGATCGTTTTCCGGACAGAAAGGGATTGCCATGTTTAATCTGGAGGAAGAATTAAAGAAGCTGCCTGCACAGCCGGGCGTTTATATCATGCATGACTCCCGGGACCGGATCATCTATGTGGGTAAGGCGATCAGCCTTAAGAACCGGGTGCGCCAGTATTTTCAGAGCAGCAGGAACAAGACGGCCAAGATCGAACAGATGGTGTCGCGGATCGCGTGGTTCGAGTATATTATCACGGATTCGGAGCTGGAGGCTCTGGTTCTGGAGTGCAACCTGATCAAGGAACACCGTCCCCGCTATAATACGATGCTTAAGGATGATAAGACTTATCCGTATATCAAGCTGACGCTTGGCGAGGAATTCCCCCGGGTCATGATCTCCCGGACGCTTAAAAAGGATAAAAGCAAATATTTCGGGCCGTATACCAGCGCGGGAGCCGTCAAGGACACGCTGGAGCTGATCCATAAGCTTTACCGGATCCGTACCTGCAGCCGGAACCTGCCGAAGGATATCGGAAAGGAACGGCCCTGCCTGAATTACCATATCCATCAGTGCGACGCGCCGTGCCAGGGCTATATCAGCCGGGAAGAATACGCGGCGTCCATCGCGCAGGTACAGGATTTCTTAAACGGCCATTACGACGGGATCCTGAACATGCTGAAAGAGAAGATGCAGGATGCTTCAGACCGGATGGATTTTGAGAAGGCTATCGAGTACCGGGATCTTCTGGAGAGCGTGAAGAAGGTGGCCCAGAAGCAGAAGATCACCAACGGCAACGATACCGACGACAGGGATGTGATCGCCATGGCGAAGGATGAGTCGGACGCCGTGGTGCAGGTGTTCTTTGTGCGCGAGGGCAAGCTGATCGGGCGGGATCATTTCCACGTAACAATCGCTACGGCAGAGGATCAGAAGCAGATCCTGACCAGTTTTGTGAAGCAGTTTTATTCCGGTACGCCGTTCGTGCCCAGGGAGATCTGGGTGCAGACGGAACTGGAGGATTCCGATATCATCAGCAAGTGGCTGGAGACGAAGCGGGGCCAGAAGGTGCGTATCGTCGTTCCGCAGAAGGGCCAGAAGGAACGGCTCGTGGAGCTGGCGGAGCGCAACGCGGCGCTGGTGCTTTCCCAGGATAAGGAGAAGATCAAGCGGGAGGAACTGCGCACCATCGGCGCCATGAACCAGATCGGCCAGATGATCGGTCTTGACGGTATCCGGCGGGTGGAAGCCTACGATATTTCCAATACCAGCGGTATGGAGTCGGTAGGATCCATGATCGTCTATGAAGACGGAAGGCCGAAACGCAGCGATTACCGGAAATTCCGCATAAAGTCCGTCAAAGGCCCCAATGACTACGCTTCCATGCGGGAGGTGCTGACCAGGCGCTTCAGCCACGGTGTGAAGGAAGCGAAGGATCTGAGGGAGCAGGGGGAGGATCAGTCCTTCGGAAGCTTCACCCGTTTCCCGGATCTTCTGATGATGGACGGCGGACGCGGTCAGGTGAACATCGCTCTGGAAGTTCTCGAAGAACTGGGGCTGGAGATCCCGGTCTGCGGCATGGTGAAGGACGACCGCCACCGGACCAGGGGACTGTATTATAACAATGTGGAACTGCCTATTGACACTCATTCGGAGGGATTCAAGCTGATCACCAGGATTCAGGACGAGGCCCACCGGTTCGCGATCGAGTATCACCGGAGTCTTCGCGGCAAGGACCAGGTCCACTCGATCCTGGACGACATCCCGGATATCGGCCCGGCCAGAAGGAAAGCGCTGATGCGGACATTTAAGTCTCTGGAGGCGGTGAAGGAAGCGACCGTGGAGGAACTGATGAATATTCCGGAAATGAATCAGAAGGCGGCGGAGAGCGTGTACCGGTTCTTTCACTGAGATATGGTATTTCAGAGAGAAATACATTTCCCTGGAAACGGATATGTGTGAGAGGCTGCAGCAATTGGATACGTGTGAGCGGCCGCGTGAAACCGGATATCTGGAAATGGATGCGTCGACCCGGCCGCGGCTCCGGTCTGAATCCGGCATGGATCCGCCCTGCGTTTTTGGATGACAAGACAGAAAAGTTATGATATGATGTTTGCGCAGGCAGTGCAGTATGTAGTTTGTGAGTGAGGAAGTCTCAGGCGTTCAGGAGAAACGCTGCGGAGGCGGACGCATATGCGTGAACTGACAGACTGTAAACTTTGAGAATAATGCGGGACTGCGTGCCCCAAGGTTATAAAGGAGAACCGGATATGTACGGTGTAACGTTACAGGAGCTGATCGATAAGATGCAGCTTCGCAATATGACCCCTGAGATCGACGCGGAGAAGGTGGTTCTGACCCATCCGGACGTGAACCGTCCGGCCCTGCAGCTGGCCGGCTTCTTCGATCATTTTGACAATGAGCGCGTTCAGATCATCGGCAATGTGGAGCATGAATATATTAACCAGATGGAACCGTCCAGACGGCGGGCCACCTATGACCGCCTGCTGTCCGAGAAGATCCCCTGTATGGTCTACTGCCGGAATATCATGCCGGATGACGACATGCTGGATCTGTGCAATCACTACGGTGTGCCGTGCCTGGTGTCTTCCAGGACGACTTCCGCGCAGATGGCGGAGATCATCCGCTGGCTGAACGTGAAGCTGGCGCCCTGCATCACGATCCATGGGGTTCTGGTCGATGTGTTCGGCGTGGGCGTGCTGATGATGGGCGAGAGCGGCATCGGAAAGAGCGAAGCCGCGCTGGAACTGATCAAACGGGGCCACCGGCTGGTGACGGACGACGCGGTGGAGATCCACAAGGTCAGCGACGATACGCTGTTCGGCACAGCGCCGGATATCACGAAACATTTTATTGAACTGAGAGGCATAGGTATTATTGACGTAAAGAGCCTGTTCGGCGTGGAGAGCGTGATCGATACCCAGGCCATCGATATGGTGGTCAAGCTGGAAGAGTGGAACCGGGACGCGGAGTATGACCGCATGGGACTGGAGGACCGCTATACGGAGATCCTGGGCAATAAGCTGGTGTATTATTCGATCCCGCTGCGGCCCGGCAGGAATCTGGCTCTGATCATCGAGACGGCCGCGGTCAACCACAGGCAGAAGATGATGGGCTACAACGCGGCCCGGGAGCTTCTGAACCGTGCCCAGGCGAATCTGTCCAAGGCGAAATAACCAGCCGCCCGGAGGGACATCGGCGGAACAATCAATCAGATATCGGGAGTATGGTCTATGAACGACGCATTTCTTCAGAAGCTGCGGGAACTCCTCGGGGCAGACGCAGTAAAGACAGAAGAGAGTATGGCGCTCCATACTACGTTTCATATCGGCGGGCCGGCGGAGTGCTACGCCGCACCGGCGGACAGCGGCCGGCTGGTTCATACAGTAGAACTGTGCCGGGAATACGGAATGCCTTTCCATATCATCGGGCGCGGAAGCAACCTGCTGGTCAGCGATGAAGGCGTGCGCGGCGTGGTCATTTCCACGGAGAACGCGGAGCGGGTGACGGTAAATGGTACGCGCATCACGGCGGAGGCAGGCGCCGGTCTGGCGAAGATCGCCAGGATGGCGTGGCAGGCGTCCCTTACAGGGATGGAGTTTGCGGCAGGGATCCCGGGAAGCCTGGGCGGCGCCGTGGTCATGAACGCGGGCGCCTACGGCGGGGAGATGAAGGACGTGCTGGTAAGCGCCGTCGTGATGGCTCCGGACGGAACGGTAAATACGTTCCCCGTGGAGGAGCTTGAGCTGGGATACCGGACCAGCCGGATCCAGAGGGACGGTTCCATTGTATTGGAAGCGGCCCTTCAGCTGTGGGAAGGCGATCCGGATGCGATACGGGCACGGATGGATGAGCTGGCGTATCAGAGAAAGTCGAAGCAGCCGCTGGAATATCCCAGCGCGGGAAGTATGTTCAAGCGGCCGGAAGGGTATTTTGCCGGCAAGCTGATCGACGACGCGGGACTCCGCGGCTTTGCGGTGGGCGGCGCCCAGGTATCGGAGAAGCACTGCGGCTTTGTGATCAACCGGGGAGGCGCGACGGCGGAGGATGTGCTGTCGCTCTGCGATGAAGTGAGCCGGATCGTTTATGAGAAGTTCGGAGTAAAGCTGGAGCGGGAAGTGAAGTATCTCCGGTAAGCGGTCCGAAACCGGATATACGCTGCGCAGGCAGCTTACGGTAAGTACGATAGAATAAATGTAACCGAGGTGAAGCAGTATGAAACTGGTCGTGGTGACCGGCATGTCGGGAGCCGGCAAGACGGTGGCGCTTAAAATGCTTGAGGATATGGGATTTTACTGCGTGGATAATCTTCCGATTCCGTTAATGAAGGAGTTTGTCTCGCTTCTGGCGGACAATCCGGAGCGGGGATCGGGCAGGGTCGCTTTGGGGATCGACATCCGCAGCGGGCAGGAGCTGCCGCTTCTGGACGGCATATTGAAGGACTGGAAGCAGGAGAATGTGTCCTGCCAGGTCCTTTTCCTGGACTGCAGTGACGAGGTGCTGATCAAGCGCTATAAGGAGACCCGCCGCAGCCATCCGCTGGCAGGCACGGGCCGCATCGACCAGGGAATCGTCCGTGAGCGGGAGAAGCTCGCGTTTCTGAAGGATAAAGCCGATTACATTTTTGATACCAGCAAGCTCCTTACCAAGGATCTGCGCCATGAACTGGAGAAACTATTCCTGGAAAACCGAAGCTATGACAATCTGTTCATTACGATCCTTTCCTTCGGATTCAAATACGGCATTCCTTCGGATGCGGATCTGGTGTTCGATGTCCGTTTCCTGCCGAATCCTTTCTATGTGGAGGAACTGAAGAACCGGACCGGCGAGGAAACGCCGGTGAGGGATTATGTGATGCAGGGCGGCACGGCGGCTGTTTTCCTGGAAAAGCTCTGCGATATGATTGATTTTCTGATCCCCAATTACGTGCAGGAGGGGAAGAACCAGCTGGTCATCGCAATCGGCTGCACTGGGGGACGCCACCGTTCCGTTACCATAGCGGAAGCGCTCTACCATCACATGCGGATGCTCAGGCCCATGGGTCTTAAGCTGGAACACCGGGATAAAGACCTGAACCGGACGGCGCCCGCGGAACCGGTGAAGTGAGGTGATCTGTCGTGTCATTTTCATCGGGAGTGAAGGAAGAACTGGCGGGGCAGTTAAGTCCCGCAAGGCACTGCCGGATCGCGGAGACGGCGTCGATCATAAGTCTCTGCGGGCGGATCCGGATCGACGAAGACGACCGCTTCCGCATCACGATTTCCACGGAAAATGAAGCAGTTGCAAGAAAGTACTTTACATTATTGGAAAAAACATTTAATATAAATACAGATATCGTCATTCGGCAGAACGCGTATCTGCGCAGAAGCCGGGCCTATATGGTCACGATCACGGACGATGAACAGGCCCGGAAGGTCCTTCTGACCACGAAGCTGATGGACAGGGACGGACAGATCGGCGAGGATTTATCCGTGGTCAGGAATCTGGTGATCCAGAACAGCTGCTGCAAGCGTGCATTCCTTCGGGGAGCTTTTCTGGCGGCGGGTTCCATCAGTGATCCGGAGCGGTTCTATCATTATGAGATCGCGTGTCTGACTGAAGAGAAGGCAGCGCAGATTCGTGAGGTGATCGCCGCGTTCGGAATCGACGCAAGGATCGTAGCCCGGAAGAAATACTTCGTAGTCTACGTCAAGGAAGGAGACCAGATCTCGGATCTTCTGA
Organism: uncultured Lachnospiraceae bacterium; assembly: GCA_947589125.1. Lineage (GTDB taxonomy): Bacteria > Bacillota > Clostridia > Lachnospirales > Lachnospiraceae > UBA3402. The sequence continues at coordinate 10,768 of CANPZZ010000048.1, read as the reverse complement.
ATGTGATGGAGGCGCCGAAGGCCCTGATGGAATTCGAGAATATCCGGATCATGAGGGAGATGCGCGGCAGCGTCAACCGGATGGTGAACTGTGAGACCGCGAATATTCAGAAGACCGTATCTGCCGCGGTGAAGCAGATCGAGGATATCACATTCATCAGGGATACGATAGGCTTCGACGGACTGCCCGACGGGCTGGCTGAGATGGCCGCTCTCAGACTGGCAAGACCTGAGGCGACGCTTAAGGAACTGGGAGAATCCCTGGACCCTCCGGTGGGCAAATCGGGGGTGAACCACCGGCTGAGGAAGCTTAGTAACCTGGCGGAAGATTTGCGGGAGAAACGCGGATCTGAGTGATCCGGGGATCACTCGGAGAAATGAGGAGGAAGAAGTTATGCAGAAAAAATCTATCACAATTGAACTGGACCCGGGTCTGGAGGCGCGTCCGGTAGCCATGCTGGTACAGGTAGCAAGCCAGTATGACAGCAGCATTTATGTGGAGAGCGAGTCCAAGAGAGTGAATGCCAAGAGCATCATGGGCATGATGACGCTGGGACTGCTGCCGGGCGAGAAGATCGTGGTGACGGCGGACGGCGCCGATGAGGAGACGGCGATCGCCGGTATCGAGAAGTATCTGACCGAAGGCTGAGAGCGCCGGGATAAACCGCGCGAAGGCCGGAGCGTTATTTGAAGTTTACAGAATCTTGCAGTTTCGGGGCTGCGCTGGCGCACCCGGACTGCAAGTTTTTTGTATTTTCATGCAGTCAGAGCGCCGGTGACGCCTTACATGCATCCGGAAATAAGCCGCGCTTTGCGGCTGCGCCTTGCTTTATGGGGGAAATATATGGTATACTTTACTTATACTGCAATAAAACCGATGAGAAACGAGGTGACAGGGAGTGGCATTTACGCATCTTCATGTTCATACGGAGTACAGCCTTCTGGACGGCTCCTGCAAGATCGGCGAGCTGGTGGCGAAAGCGAAGGATCTGGGCATGGACAGCATGGCGATCACGGATCACGGCGTGATGTACGGCGTGATCGATTTCTATAAGGCAGCAAAGGCCGTAGGGATCAAGCCGATCCTGGGCTGCGAGGTCTATGTGGCTCCCGGCTCCCGGTTCGACCGTGAGAATGTGCGCGGCGAGGACCGGTATTATCACCTGATTCTTCTGGCGGAGAACAACGAAGGCTACCAGAACCTGATGAAGATCGTCACCAAAGGCTTTGTGGACGGTTTCTATTATAAGCCCAGGGTGGATTATGAGATCCTGCGGCAGTATCACGAGGGCATCATCTGCCTGAGCGCCTGCCTGGCCGGAGAGGTGCAGCGCTTCCTGGAGCGGGGCCAGTACGAGCAGGGGAAGGAAGCCGCCCTGCGTTATCTGGATATCTTCGGGGAGGGGAACTATTTCCTGGAACTGCAGGATCACGGGATCCCGGCTCAGAAGATAGTGAACCAGGCGCTTCTTAAGCTGAGCAAAGACATCGGCGTTCCGCTTGTTGCAACCAACGATATTCACTATATTAACGCTGAGGACGCGGCGGCCCACGACATCCTTCTGTGCATCCAGACCAACAAAAAGGTCACCGATGAGAACCGGATGCGCTATGAGGGCGGGCAGTATTACTGTAAGTCCGAGGAAGAGATGCGGACCCTGTTCTCCTTTGCACCGGAGGCTCTTGACAATACGTATGAGATCGCGAAGCGGTGCAATGTGGAGATCGAGTTCGGCGTCACGAAGCTGCCGCTTTTTACCGTGCCGGAAGGGTACGATTCCTGGAGCTATCTGAACCATCTGTGCGATGAAGGCCTGGCGAAGCGCTATCCGGAAGATCCGGACGGATCTTTAAGACAGCGGCTGGATTATGAGCTGGGCGTTATCAACAGCATGGGTTACGTGGATTATTTCCTGATCGTGTGGGATTTTATCCATTTCGCCAGATCCAACGGGATCAGCGTAGGTCCGGGGCGGGGCTCGGCCGCCGGCTCCATTGTGGCTTACTGCCTGGAGATCACCGATATCGACCCGATCCGCTACAATCTGCTGTTTGAGCGTTTCCTGAACCCGGAGCGTGTGACCATGCCGGATATCGATATCGATTTCTGTTTCGAACGGCGCCAGGAGGTTATCGACTATGTGGTCCGCAAGTACGGCAAGGACCAGGTGGTGCAGATCATTACGTTCGGTACCCTGGCCGCCCGCGGCGTGATCCGCGACGTGGGCCGGGCGCTGGATATTCCGTATAATAAATGCGACGCCGTCGCCAAGATGGTTCCCAGGGATCTGGGGATCACGCTGGAGAAGGCGTTAAAGGCAAGCCCGGATCTGAGAAACGCCTACAATGAGGATGAGCAGGTCAAGTATCTGATCGATATGTCCATGCGTCTGGAGGGGCTGCCAAGGCATTCCTCCATGCACGCGGCCGGGGTCGTGATCAGCCGGACCTCCGTGGATAATTACGTGCCGCTTTCCAGGGCCGCCGACGGTTCCATAACGACCCAGTTCACGATGACGACGCTGGAGGAGCTGGGCCTTCTGAAGATGGATTTCCTGGGACTTAGGACGCTGACGGTGATTCAGGACGCCGTTGAGCAGATCGAGAAGAATTACGGAATCAAACTGGATCTGCACGATCTGGATTACAATGACAAAGCGGTTATGGAGCTGATCGGAAGCGGCAGGGACGACGGCATTTTCCAGCTTGAGAGCAGCGGCATGAAAAGCTTCATGAAGGAGCTGAAACCGGAGACGCTGGAGGATATCATCGCCGGCATCGCGCTGTACCGTCCGGGTCCCATGGAATTTATCCCGAAGTATCTGAAAGGAAAGAACGCCCGGGAATCCGTCACCTACGACTGTCCACAGCTGGAGCCGATCCTAAGCGCCACCTACGGCTGCATCGTCTATCAGGAGCAGGTCATGCAGATCGTCCGCGACCTGGCCGGATACACCATGGGCCGGAGCGATCTGGTGCGCCGCGCCATGTCCAAGAAGAAGGCGTCGGTCATGGCGAAGGAACGGCAGAATTTCGTCTACGGCAATGAAGAGGAGGGCGTTCCCGGCTGTATCAAAAACGGGATCGACGAGAAGACCGCCAATACGATCTTCGACGAGATGACGAGCTTCGCCAGCTACGCGTTCAACAAGTCCCACGCGGCGTGCTACGCGGTAGTGGCTTATCAGACGGCATATCTGAAGCATTATTATCCGAAGGAATTTTTCGCGGCCCTGATGACGTCGGTCATGGAGAATACGAACAAGGTTTCCGAATATATTCTGACCTGCCGGCAGATGGGCATCAATATTCTTCCGCCGGACATTAATGAAGGCGAGAGCGGCTTCACCGTATCCGGCGGAGCGATCCGCTACGGGCTTTCCGCGATCAAGAGCATCGGCCGGTCTGTGGTGGACAGCATCGTGGCAGAGCGGGAGGCCAACGGACCCTTCCGCACCATGGATGAGTTCGTGGAGCGGATGAGCAACAAGGAAGTGAACCGCCGTACCCTGGAAAGCTTTATCAAGGCCGGCGCGCTGGATTCCCTGCCCGGCAACCGCCGCCAGAAATGTATGGTGGCGCCGGATATGCTGGATCAGAAGAATAAGGAGAAGAAGAGCGCCATGGAAGGGCAGATGACGCTGTTCGATTTCGCGGCGGAGGACGACAGGCACAATTTCCAGGTCACGTTCCCGGAGGTGGAAGAGTATTCCAAGGAAGAACTGCTGGCGTTTGAGAAGGAGATGCTGGGCATCTATATCAGCGGACATCCGCTGGAGGCATATGAGAAGAGCTGGCGCGCCAATGTGACCGCCGTCACCGCGGACTTTGCGGTGGACGAGGAGACGGAGAAGGCGGCTATTGCCGATGGGGTCCGGGTCACGATCGGCGGAATGATCACGAACCGTTCCGTGAAGGCTACCAAGAATGGCCAGATGATGGCTTATGTGACGCTGGAGGATCTGGTCGGGAGCGTGGAGGTTCTGGTATTCCCGCGGGATTACGAGAAATACCGCAGCGTTCTGGAAGACGACGCGAAGGTCTATATCCAGGGCCGGACATCGATCGGCGACGATCCCATGGGAAAGCTGATCTGTGAGAAGGTGATCCCGTTCGACAGCCTTCCGAAGCAGTTATGGCTGCAGTTCGCGGACAAGGCGGCCTACGATACGGTATTTCCGCAGGTGGCGGAATGCCTGGACCAATCCGACGGACATGATGGCGTGACCATTTATCTGGCAAAGGAGAGGGCGAGAAAAGTCCTGCCGCCGAACCGGAGCGTGTCCTGCGATAATGACCTGCTTTCGCATCTTTACAAATTATTGGGTGAAAATAATGTCAAAGTCGTGCAAAAAACCATTGAAAGTATGGGAAAAATGAATTAGAATAGCGTTGTATACAAAAGCGTACGATCTGTATGGGTGCAGATTTTTCCGGCGCCCATGTGCCGGAACGGCAGTCGGGCCGGCAGCGGATAGAGGGGCCGTCTTTGCGCGGCGGAAATATGGATGATTACAGGAGGATTAAGATATGGCGAAAACAGTGAAGACGATCGGTGTCCTGACCAGCGGCGGCGACGCTCCCGGCATGAACGCTGCGATCCGCGCAGTCGTGCGTACCGCGATCAACCGGGGACTGAAGGTCAAGGGTATCATGAGAGGATATGCCGGGCTTCTGGCCGAAGAGATCATCGATATGAAGACCACCTCGGTTTCCGAGATCATCAATAAGGGCGGTACGATCCTTTACACGGCGCGGTGTATGGAGTTTACGACCCCTGAGGGACAGCGCAAGGGCGCTGAGATCTGCCGGAAGCATGGGATCGACGGCATCGTGGTCATAGGCGGCGACGGTTCCTACCGCGGCGCGGGCAAGCTTTCCGCACTTGGTATCAATACCATCGGCGTGCCGGGAACCATTGATCTGGATATCGCGTGTACGGATTACACGATCGGCTTTGATACCGCGGTGAACACGGCCATGCAGGCGATCGATAAGGTCCGCGATACTTCGACGTCCCACGAGCGCTGCAGCATCATCGAGGTTATGGGACGCCACGCCGGCTATATTGCCCTCTGGTGCGGCATTGCCAACGGCGCCGAGGATATTCTCCTTCCGGAGAAGTACGACGGCAACGAGCAGGTGCTGATCAACCATATTATCGAGAACCGTAAGATCGGCAAGAAGCATCACATTATCATCAATGCCGAGGGTATCGGCCATTCCACTTCCATGGCGAGAAGGATCGAGGCGGCCACCGGTATCGAGACGAGGGCTACGATCCTGGGATACATGCAGCGCGGCGGCGGCCCCACCTGTAAGGACAGGGTCTACGCGTCGATCATGGGCGCCAAGGCGGTAGAGCTTCTGGCCAACGGTGTCAGCAACCGTGTTATCGCCTATAAGAACGGCGAGTATACGGACTTCGATATCCAGGAAGCCCTGGCGATGCAGAAGGATCTGCCGGAGGATCAGTACGAGATCAGCAAGCTGCTGACCCGGTGACACGCTTTCTGTGCCGCGTCAGTATGCAGAAGAAGCCGGCTGCGGGCGGGATGTATCAGTCAGCGTACAGAAGAGAGTGCCAATGGCGGTTATCTCTTTATCTGCCGGCGTATAGAAGAATGCACTGGTGACAGAAAGATTCGCACAGGCGGGGGTTCGGTTTTGGAGAGAACGGTATTATGCGGCGCCAGCGCCTATGAGGAGAAATATTATTTTAACCGGAAGTTTGATTCGCTGCCGGAGAACGTGAAGGAAGAACTGCAGATCATGTGCGTGCTCTTCACGGAGGATGTAGGCGGAGTGCTGACGCTGGAATATGACGAGAACGGCAGTCTTGAATTTAAGGTGATGGCGGCTGATGACGATTTCGATTACGATGAGATCGGAAGCGGCCTGAAGATCCGGCAGTACCAGCGGGAGAAACGGGAGCTTCTGGAATCGCTGGAATTGTATTACAAAGTATTTTTCCTGTCGGGGAATCTGAAGGGGAAGAAATAGCATATTTGGATGGCGGAATTCCGGCCGGGAGATATTCCTGGCCGGATCGTATATCGTGTCGATTCATAGAAGGAGCGCCAGAGACGCTCTTTCTGTATGATACGGCGGCATATACTGTTTATCGCCAGTGAAGCTTCTGTGTATGGAATTGACTTGTAAATGACGGATGGTGCGGGATGGATCGTGGCAGAGCGCTGAGGATCGGCAGCGTAGAACTTAAGAACAATCTGATACTTGGGCCCATGGCAGGTGTGACCGATCTGGTGTTCCGCGGCCTCTGCAGGGAGCAGGGCTGCGGGGCGGCCTATACGGAGATGGTCAGCGCCAAGGCTCTTTTTTATCACCGCCAGGAGTTTGAGAGATTCATTCGCGGCGGCAGTGAGATGTGGTCGCGGCCGGGATATGAGTACCGGGGCGCGGATAAGTCGCTGGGGCTGATGCGCGCCGCGGAAAATGAAGGCCCTCTGGCGCTTCAGTTGTTCGGGTCGGAGCCGGATATTATCGCGGAGATGGCGGCTGTGGCGGAGGAAGGTCCTTACGCCTGGATCGATATCAATATGGGCTGTCCCGTGCCGAAGATCGTGAATAACGGGGAAGGCTCTGCGCTGATGAAGGATATAAAGAGAGCGGAAGCGATCGTGACGGCGCTGGTGAGGAATGTAAAGAAGCCGGTGACCGTCAAGTTCCGCAAGGCGTTCGATGAAAATACGGGCGACGCGGTGGAATTTGCCAAAATGGCGGAAGCCTGCGGGGCGGCAGCCGTGGCGGTTCATGGGAGGACCAGGCAGCAGTTCTATTCCGGCAGGGCGGACTGGGATGTGATCCGCCGCGTAAAGGAAGCGGTGAGTATCCCGGTGATCGGAAACGGAGACATTTTCAGCGCCGCAGACGCGGAAAGGATGATTGAGGAAACAGGCTGCGACGGCCTGATGATCGCCCGCGGCGCCAGGGGCAATCCATGGATCTTCCGGGAGATCCTTTATTTTCTTGAGACAGGAAAGGAACTGCCCCGGCCGGACCGGACGGAGATCCGTGATATGCTCCTTCGCCATGCCCGGCTGCTTGCGGAAGACATCGGCGAGCGCCTGGCAGTGTGCGAGATGAGGGGACACGCGGCATGGTATACGGCGGGTCTGCCTCATTCATCCAGGCTTCGGAACGAACTGAATCAGGCGGAGACCTGTGATGAATTTGAGCGCCTGATCCGGCAGGCTTTTATATCCTAATCAATTCTTGACAATACGTATCAGTTGGGATATAATACAGCGTAATGCAAAGAGTGGAAGGGCTTTTTGCGCAGAAAGAAATAAGGAAGGTAACTGATGTTATGGCGGAGAAGAAGAACATTCTTACGTATGCAGGACTGAAAAAGTATGAGGAGGAGCTTCAGGATCTGAAGGTAGTCCGGAGAAAGGAAGTAGCCCAGAAGATCAAGGAAGCGAGAGAACAGGGGGATCTGTCCGAGAACGCCGAGTACGACGCTGCGAAGGACGAACAGAGGGACATCGAACTGCGGATCGAGGAGCTGGAGAAGCTTCTCAAGAACGCGGAAGTAGTTGTCGAGGATGAAGTCGATCTGGATAAGATCAGTATCGGCTGCCGGGTTAAGGTTTACGATATCGAGTACGACGAAGAGATGGAATTCAGCCTGGTGGGGTCCACGGAAGCCAACAGTCTCGCGAATAAGATTTCGAATGAATCGCCGGTAGGAAAGGCCCTGATCGGCCGGAAGGTCGGCGACACCGTAGATGTGGAGACACCGGCAGGAGTGATCCAGTACAAGGTTCTGGATATTCAGAGAGTATAAGACAAGGAGAGTCAGACGTGGCAGAGCAGCAGAATCAGGGACAGCAGAATCAGCAGCAGGATGTCGGCCAGCTTTTGAAGGTGCGCCGTGAGAAGCTTGCCGAGCTTCAGGCGGCCGGCCGCGATCCGTTTCAGATCACGAAGTACGACGTCACCGTACACAGCACAGATGTTAAGGATGATTATGAAGCCTGGGAAGGCAAAGAGGTCTCCGTCGCGGGCCGCATGATGGCCCGGCGTATCATGGGCAAAGCGTCCTTCTGCAATGTGCAGGACTTAAAGGGCGATATCCAGTGCTATGTGGCCCGGGATAACATTGGCGAAGAAGATTATAAAGCTTTCAAAAAGCTGGACATCGGCGATATTATCGGGGTCAAAGGCACTGTCTTTACGACAAAGGCCGGAGAGATCTCGATCCACGCCACATCCCTTACACTGCTGAGCAAGAGCCTGCAGATCCTGCCGGAGAAATACCACGGCCTGACTAACACGGATATGCGCTACCGTCAGAGGTATGTGGATCTGATCATGAATGAGGACGTGAAGAAGACCTTTGTCATGCGTTCGAAGATCATCAGCAGTATTCGCCGCTACCTGGACGGGCAGGGTTTCCTGGAAGTGGAGACGCCTATGCTGGTAGCCAACGCCGGCGGCGCGGCGGCGCGGCCGTTCGAGACGCATTACAATGCGTTGGACGAGGATGTGAAGCTGCGCATTTCCCTGGAGCTGTACTTGAAGCGTCTGATCGTAGGCGGTATGGAGCGTGTCTACGAGATCGGCCGGGTATTCCGCAATGAGGGGCTGGATACCAGGCATAATCCGGAGTTTACGCTGATGGAGCTCTATCAGGCATACACGGATTACTACGGCATGATGGACCTGACGGAGAATATGTTCCGCCATGTGGCGCAGGAAGTCTGCGGCACGGCCACGATCACCTACTCCGGCGTGGAGATCGATCTTGGAAAGCCGTTCGAGCGGCTGACCATGATCGACGCCATTAAGAAATATACCGGCATCGACTTTGAAGAGATCAAGACCACAGAGGAAGCGAAGAAGCTGGCGGATGAGAAGGGCGTCCACTATGAGGCCCGCCACGTCCGCGGCGACATTATCAATCTGTTCTTTGAGGAGTTTGTGGAGGAGCACCTGATCCAGCCGACCTTTATTATGGACCATCCGGTGGAGGTCAGCCCGCTTACCAAGCGCAAACCCGATAAACCGGAGCTGGTGGAGCGGTTCGAACTCTTCATCTACGCCCGTGAGATGTGCAACGCCTACTCAGAGCTTAACGATCCGATCGACCAGCGGGCCCGCTTCGCGGCTCAGGAAGCGTCGTTCGCGGCAGGAGACGAGGAGGCCAACCATACGGATGAGGACTTTCTTAACGCCCTGGAGATCGGCATGCCGCCTACCGGGGGCATCGGATATGGCATCGACCGGCTGGTGATGCTTTTGACGGATTCGCCTGCCATAAGGGATGTATTGCTTTTCCCGACAATGAAGTCTTTATCGTAAAGAATGACGTATTTACGCGGTTTTTCGGGTGTCGGTTGACGCCAATGACGCCAATTTGACGCCAATCGATGCGGGAACAAATGTTCGAAATTGAGCCATGCGTGCCTGAAAGTGCACCGAAAATTGACTATACGTACACCGCAGAGCAGACCTAAAAGATTTGCAGCAAAATAAGAGTATCAGCTTATCCGTCAGGAACGGCTGGTACTCTTTTTTTTGATTGCAAGATTACAGATCATTTTCAATATGGTATATCTGTGGAAACAATCGTTAAAGCGAGGGAAAACAGATTCTGTTGTCAGAAATGAAAAATGGAATTAGGACGGATCGTGTTTTCTAAATCGTTCTGCTTGAAACTTCTGTCAGAATATGTTAGTATTGTTTTGGGTGTCACCAAGATGGTGGACGGCTGGCCCTCTCCGGAGGGACTGTGACCCTCCGTTTACATAGAAACCCGCAAGGGAATCCAGTGAAAAGGAGGGCGACGCTCATGTTGACGATTGAAGGCCTTTTGGCAGTGCTCAGCTTCGGGCTGGCCTGCTTTAGCGTCGGATACGCCATCGGGCGTAACGATAACCGCAAGACACAGAAATAGCCGCCCCGGTCTGGAAACTGAGCGGCTTTTCTGAAGCTTAACATTTTGTCGGGCCAGCCGTCTATCGGTGGCACCTTTTCTGTCTTTACTATAACACAGATTTTCGATTGTTGCAAGCCCTCATTTTCTTTGGGGTGACAGTCTTTTACGATTCTTTTACCTGCGGGTGGTAAAAGAGTCATTATCAGTTGGAGGAAAAAGTTATGCCACTGGGGTGGATCGATTTTTCAAAAACGGAACGGAATAAGGTGCTCAGCGTGCTGGAACTGCTGACGGAAGCGGGCACGTTGGATGAGCTTGGAATCGCCCCTATCCGGGACGGTTTTGCGAACCTTTTCTTTCCGGGGATATCCACAATCCAGACGAGGGCCAAGTATTTCCTGATCGTACCCTATGCGCTCAAGGATCTGGAATACGAAGGGGAGACGAATCCGAACCGAATGCGGCAATCCTTTGACAAGAGGGAGCGCTGGTGTGGGGCCGTGCTCCTTGAGCAGGGGCAGGATACAGCCGGCGTCATCGGTAACCGGTCGCTCCGACAGGGCCGCTGGGTAAAAAGGACTCCGGCCGATATTTACTGGAACGGACTCAAAAGCTACGGGATATTTACCGGAGGAAACCTGTCCCTCTACGAGTATATGCGGGCCGTGTGTGCCATGAAGGGTCAGAAGGAAACACTAAGCCGGCTTGGGAACCGCAGGGATGATGCGGGGGAGAATGAGAAGGACGATAAGGATGCCGGCGGCCTGCCCTCCATGCAGTTCTGGAAAATCCCGACTTATACTCCCGATTGGACAAAGGAACTGAAGATCAGCCTGACCAAAGAGGAGGGCAGTTTCCTGAGAAC